>NZ_CP017477.1:3479451-3809314 GCF_001761365.1 Polaribacter vadi
CTGCAGGTAGAGGTTTAAAAGGACCAGAAAATTGGGGAATGATTGAAGAGTTGGCAGACGTTTTAGGTGCTGCAACTGCTTGTTCTAAACCAGTTTCAGATTTAGGTTGGAGACCTCATGGAGAGCATGTTGGTCAAACAGGAAAACCTGTTGCCTCTAATTTATATATTGCTATCGGAATTTCTGGAGCAATCCAGCATTTAGCAGGTATTAATGCAAGTAAAGTAAAAGTAGTTATTAACACAGACCCAGAAGCGCCTTTCTTTAAGGCTGCAGATTATGGTATTGTAGGTGATGCTTTTGAAGTTGTACCAAAATTAATAGAGAAGCTAAAAGCATTTAAACAAGCTTAATTCAAATTCAAATATAGTTTTTAAACGAAAACCTATTGGTGGTATAACTAATAGGTTTTTTTCTTTTTGATAAAAACTGATAAAATAAAGGTTTTCAATCTATTATTTTTATTAAATTGTGCCTTCTAAAAAAGTATAGTATAAGATGCTTTTTTATATTTTGTAGAATGATATATGAGTTTAATAAAACTAACCATTAAAGGGATTTCATACAGTCAAACTCAAAGTGGTGCCTATGCACTGGTTTTGAGTGAAATTGAAGGAACAAGAACTTTACCTATTATTATTGGAGCTTTTGAAGCACAATCTATTGCGATTGCATTAGAGGCAGAAATTAGACCTCCAAGACCATTAACACACGATTTATTCAAAACATTTTCGGATACTTTTGATATTAATATTAAGGAAGTAATTATCCATAAATTAGTAGATGGTGTTTTCTTTTCTAGCTTGATTTGCGAAAGAGAAGGAGTAGAAGAGGTTTTAGATACTAGAACTTCAGATGCTATTGCAATTGCAGTTCGTTTTAATGCACCTATCTATACTTATGAAAATATTTTAGATAAAGCTGGAATTTATTTAAAGGTCGAAGAAGAAATGGCTTTAGAAAATAAATTTGATTCTAAAGAACTTTCATCAGATATAGAAAAAACACCTCAAAAAGATACAAGTAATTTTTCTAGTCTTCCATTAAAAGAATTACACAAACAGTTAAATGATGCAGTAGATAATGAAAATTATGAAGTAGCTGCAAAAATAAGAGACGAAATAAGTAAGCGTTCTTAAAATTATACTTTTTAAATTATGAAAAAAATACTTGTTGTCATTTTTTGTTTTTTATCATTTTCAATTTTTTCTCAGACTACAGATACAGTTGTAACTGAAATTATACCAAGTCAAGGCTTTTCTTTTAATAGTTTGTGGAGAGGAGTTTTAGGAATGTTCGCTTTATTAGTGATTGCTTTTCTTTTTAGCAACAACAAAAAAGCAATTGATTGGAAAAAAGTAGGAATTGGTTTAGCTCTGCAATTAATTATTGCAATTGGTGTTTTAAAAGTAACTTTTATTCAAAAAATATTTGAATTTATTGGTGGAATTTTTATCGAAATTTTAGAATATACCAAAGCAGGAAGTGAATTTTTATTTGCAGGGATGGTTGGAGATATGAATAAATTCGGCTATATTTTTGCTTTTCAAGTATTGCCAACAATCATTTTCTTTTCTGCATTAACATCGTTATTATTTTATTTAGGAATCATTCAAAAAATAGTAAAACTATTAGCGATTGTTTTGTCGAAATTTCTAGGAATTTCTGGAATGGAAAGTTTGTCTGTTGCAGGTAACATTTTTCTGGGTCAAACTGAAGCACCCTTATTGATAAAAGCTTATTTAGAGAAAATGAATAAGTCTGAAATGCTGTTGGTAATGATTGGTGGAATGGCTACAGTTGCAGGAGCAGTTTTAGCAGCTTACATTGGTTTTTTAGGTGGTGGAGATAAAGAATTAGAATTGGTATTTGCCAAACATTTGTTGGCAGCATCAGTAATGGCAGCTCCTGGAGCTATTGTGATTTCTAAAATGTTGTATCCACAAACAGAAGAAGTGAATACAGATGTAACAGTTTCTCAAGAAAAAATAGGTTCAAATGTTTTAGATGCAATTGCAAACGGAACTACTGAAGGGTTACGTTTAGCTGTAAATGTAGGAGCGATGTTGTTAGTTTTTGTAGCAGTAATTGCTATGATCAATGGAATTTTAGGTTGGGTAGGAGATATTACAACTTTAAATGTTTGGATGGCTGCAAATACTCCTTACGAAGCATTTTCTTTAGAAGCAATTCTTGGCTATATTTTTGCGCCATTAATGTGGTTAATAGGTGTAGCAGTAGAAGATATGGCTTTAATGGGACAGTTATTAGGAATAAAATTAGCAGCAAGTGAATTTGTGGGTTATATTCAATTAGCAGAATTAAAAAACATAGCAAGCGCAACACATTTAACATTTAACAAATCAATTATTATGGCGACTTATATGTTATGTGGTTTTGCAAATTTTGCATCAATTGGTATTCAAATTGGTGGAATTGGTTCTTTAGCTCCAGGTCAGCGTAAAACGTTGTCAGAATTTGGAATGAAAGCTCTTTTAGGAGGAACCATTGCTTCTTTAATGTCTGCAACAATTGCTGGGATGATTATTGGTTAAAAAGATGTTTTTGTTGATTCGTTAAGTTGTCTAAACGTTTTAACAATTACTCAAATAAATAATTAAACGCTTACACAATCAGAATGAAACAATATCACGATTTAGTAAAACACGTTTTAGAAAACGGAAATGAAAAAGGAGATAGAACAGGAACAGGTACAAAAAGTGTTTTTGGATATCAAATGCGTTTTGATTTAAGTGAAGGTTTCCCAATGGTAACTACTAAAAAGTTACATTTAAAATCTATAATTTATGAACTACTTTGGTTTATAAAAGGAGATACAAACATCAACTATTTACAAGAAAATGGTGTGAAAATCTGGAATTCTTGGGCAGATGAAAAAGGTGATTTAGGACCTGTTTATGGTCATCAATGGAGAAATTGGAACAGTGATGAAGTAGATCAATTAAAAGAAGTTATTGAAACACTAAAAAATAATCCTAACTCTAGAAGAATGTTGGTTTCTGCTTGGAATCCATCAGTTTTGCCAGATACTTCTGTATCTTTTTCAGAAAATGTTGCCAATGGGAAAGCAGCATTACCTCCTTGTCACGCATTTTTTCAATTTTACGTTTCTGATGGAAAATTATCGTGTCAATTATATCAAAGAAGTGCAGATATATTTTTAGGAGTTCCTTTTAATATTGCTTCTTATGCATTATTTACAATGATGATTGCACAGGTTTGTGGTTATGAAGTTGGTGAGTTTATCCATACTTTTGGTGATGCTCATATTTATAATAATCACGTAGATCAGTTGGAGTTACAATTGTCTAGAGACATCAGACCTTTACCAACAATGAAAATAAATGCATCCATAAAAGATATAGAAGATTTTACTTTTGATGATTTTGAATTGTTAGATTACAATCCTCATCCTCATATAAAAGGAGCTGTTGCAGTTTAAATTTTAGGGAGAATCTCAATAGATATTTGTAGAAGAAGTATCACATTTAAAAAAGATTAATTTGTACTACCTATTTTCCTTTTATCATATTTAAAATATAAATATACAAGTGGAAAATTTAGTGCTTATTTTAAAAATTATTTATGGGTGTTTTTTCTGTTTTGCAGGAATAATGCACATCATAAAACCTAATTTTTTTAAGAATTTTATTCCTAATTTTTTTCCTAAATTATTTGTAAACTATTTTATTGGGTTTATAGAGTTCTTTTTGGGTGTAGGGCTATTTTTCGATAAATACATAGAGTTTTCTGCTATTAGTATTATAATCTTACTTATATTGTTGTTACCAATTCATATATGGGATGTTACAAAGAAAAGACCAGCAATTGGCTCTAAAAAAATAGCTATTGTTAGAATCCCTTTTCAGTTTCTACTCATTTATGGGATTTACTTTATTTATATAAACTCCTAAATTATTATGAAAAATAAGATATTTATATTTATTTTTTCAATCTCTTTATTATCCTGTGTTAAGCAAGAAGTAGATTTAATTGTTCTTAATTCGAATACATATACAGTTAATGAGTTTTTTGATATTGCAGAAGCTTTTGCAGTAAAAGACGGAAAATTTGTTGCAATAGGTACTAATGATGAAATCCAAAATAGATTTAAGGCTAAAGACACAATTAATGCAAAGGAACAAGCTATAGTTCCTGGTTTTATTGATGCTCATTGTCATTTTTTCAGAATGGGTTTACAACAGCAAAAAGTATCTTTAGAGGGCACTAAAAGTTATCAAGAGGTTTTAGATAGGTTAGTAGCGTTTCAAAAAGAGAAAAATGTACAATTTATTACAGGACGTGGCTGGGATCAAAATGATTGGGAAATTAAAGAGTTTCCAACAAAAGAAAAATTAGATGCTCTATTTCCTAAGATACCTGTTGCTATAGGTAGAGTAGATGGTCATGCTTTATTAGTAAATCAAGCTGCAATAGACTTATCAGGAATTACAAAAGACACGAAAGTTTCTGGAGGAGAAATTATTTTAAAAAATGGGGAGATAACTGGAGTTTTAATTGATGCAGCTATGAATTTTATAAAAATACCTGAACCTTCTAAACAAGAAGCAATTCAAGGATTATTAGATGCACAAAAAATTTGTTTTTCTTATGGATTAACAACTGTTGATGATGCTGGTTTAGATAGAAATACAATAGAGTTAATTGAGGAACTGCATCAACAAAATTCTTTAAAAATGCGTATTTATGCAATGGTTTCTGGAGATAACCAAGAACAAATTGATTATTACATAAATAAAGGAATCATAAAAACAGATCGTTTAAATGTTCGCTCTTTTAAAGTTTATGGAGATGGAGCCTTAGGATCTAGAGGGGCTGCAATGCGTAAACCATATTCTGATAGAGAAAACCATTTTGGAGCATTAATTTATCCTCCAGAAAGATATCAAGAAATTGCAAAACAAATTATAGCTTCTGATTATCAAATGAACACACATGCAATTGGAGATTCAACAAATACTTGGCTCTTAAAAATTTATAAAGATGTTTTGAAAGATGAAGAAGATAGACGTTGGAGAATTGAGCACGCACAAATTATATCTTCTAAAGATTTTCAAGATTTTAATAATATAATGCCTTCTGTGCAACCTACACATGCAACTTCAGATATGTATTGGGCACAAGAAAGAATTGGAAGAGACAGAATGAGAGGTGCTTATGCTTATAGGAATTTGCTTAATAGATATGGTAAAATTGCTTTAGGAACCGATTTTCCTGTAGAACAAGTAAACCCATTCTTAACATTTTTCTCGGCTACATTTAGAAGAGATTTAGAAGG
The DNA here is from genome assembly GCF_001761365.1 of Polaribacter vadi. Lineage (NCBI taxonomy): Bacteria > Pseudomonadati > Bacteroidota > Flavobacteriia > Flavobacteriales > Flavobacteriaceae > Polaribacter > Polaribacter vadi. Next base: position 3,484,772 of record NZ_CP017477.1, read on the forward strand.
TTATCCTGAGTATGGATTTCAGATGGAAAACAAATTATCAAGAGAAGAAACTTTAAAGGGAATGACAATTTGGGCAGCCTTTTCTAATTTTGAAGAAAAGGAAAAAGGTTCTATTGAAGTTGGTAAATTCGCAGATTTTATAATCTTGGATCAAGATATTATGAAAATTTATGGAAATGAAATTCCTAAAACAAAAGTAGTTGCAACCTATTTAAATGGAGAAAAAGTATATTAATTATTAACATATTTAATTTTTATAAGATAAAAATAATCTCTAAATTTAGATTTTAATATATAAGTTTTAAACTTATTATAAAATAAAAATTATGAAAACTACTAAATATATATTTTTATTACTAATACTCATTTTTACTTTAAATATTTCTTCTCAAGAAAGTAAAAATATGGAAGAGATAAAGCTTACTATTTTAGTTCATGATGTAAATAATAACCCAATACCTGGAGCTATTATTCTTATTGATGATGTAAAACAGCAAAGGCTAACTAATTCAGCTGGTTATTTTAAAATTAAATTAGATAAAGCACCAAAAGAAATTACAGCATTTTCTCCATCAATAGGAGTGATGAAAGTAACTTACAATAATAATGATAAGATAATAATTAAAATTATTTCTGAGAATAAATCAGCAGATTTAGTAACTGAAGATTCAAACTCTTCAAATAATACAATTCAGTTTAAAGATATTTATGATTATTTAAGAGGTAAAGTGCCTGGTGTTCATGTTAATGGCAATAATATAATAAGTATAAGAGGTTACAATACTGTAAATGGCAGTAATATACCAATGTTTATTTTAAATGATAACCAAGTAAGTCAATCAATATTTGGAAACATAGTACCTACAACTATAAAATCTGTTCAAATATACAAGGGCACAGAGACCTCTATATTTGGTTCTAGAGGAGCAAATGGAGTTATTAAAGTTACTACATTTTAGGAATTATTACTTCTGGAAGAATCATTTATTTTACCCTTAATTAAATTTTATTTATTCCTAAATTTAATTTTGGGTACAATATCTATTTAATAAATAGTACCATAAAATTTAAAAACTTAACATGAAATCTTACGTATATCTTTTTTTATCAGTAATTCTTTTTACTTCTTGTTTAAATGATGATGAAAATATTAACCTCGAAACTGAGGCAAACATTATTAAATATATTAATGATAATAGTCTAAATGCTACAAAAACGGATTCTGGCTTGTATTATGTAATTAACGAGGAAGGTTCAGGAAATAAACCAACAGAAAATTCTGCAGTAAATATTGACTATAAATTATCTTTTTTAGATGGTACACCTATTGGTCAAAGTGAATCAGAAATATTAGAATTGAAACAAATAATTCCAGGTTTACGTGAAGGAATCCAGCTTTTTAAAGAAGGTGGAGAAGGGGTTTTATTAATCCCTTCTGAACTAGCTTATGGTTTGTCTGGTAATAATACAGGTTCCATACCTGGTGGAAAAGTTTTAGTGTTTGATATAAAATTAAATGTTGCAGATTATCTTGTAGAAAATGAAACTGCTATTTTAAATTATATTGAAACTAACAATTTGGTTGCCACAAAAACTGATTCTGGCTTATATTACGTTATAAATAATGAGGGAACAGGATCATCTTATCCAACAAGTAATTCTAATGTAACAGTTGCTTACAAAGGATACTTTTTAGATGGAACTGTTTTTGATGAAAGTGATGCTAATGGCGTTTCTTTTAATTTAAACCAAGTCATTCCAGGTTGGACAGAAGGAATTACCTATTTTAAAGAAGGTGGAGATGGTGTTTTATTAATTCCATACAATTTAGGATATGGAGTTTATGGCAATACAGGTGTTCCAAGAGTCTCTGTTCTGCTTTTTGATGTAAACTTAAAAAGTATAAATTGATAAAATGTAAAGTCAATAAAAAAAGCGAAACTTATAAGTTTCGCTTTTTTTTATGCTAAAATTGGTTTTATAAAATTATTAATATTATCAACGCCATTATCTCCTAAATCTCTTATAAAAGCAGAACCTATAATTGCACCATTTGCATACGTACAAGCTGTATTAAAAGTGTCCTTATCAGAAATTCCAAAACCTATAATTAATTTGCTTTGTAAATTCATAGCTTTAATTCTTTCAAAATAGGCAATTTGCTGTTTAGAAATCTCTCCTTTTGCACCAGTAATTGACGAAGACGCAACTACATAAATAAATGCTTTTGTATAAGAATCAATCTTTTTAATTCTTTCTTCTGATGTATGAGGTGTAATTAAAAAGACATTCGTTAATCCATATTTGTGAAATAATTCTTGATAATGATTTTCAAATTCAACCATGGGTAAATCAGGAATAATTAAGGTATCAATTCCACACTCAACTACTTTTTTACAAAATTTATCTTCACCAAATTTTAACATCTGATTCAAATATCCCATTAAAACTAAAGGTGTTTTGTTTGATGATTTAATAGTCATCAACTGTTCAAAAACAATGTCCAAATTAATTCCATTTTCTAATGCTTTTTGGCTACTATCCTGAATTGTTGGGCCATCTGCTAAAGGATCTGAATATGGCAAACCAACTTCAATAAAATCTACATTGTTTTGCTCTAATGCTGCTATCACTTTTGTAGTATCCTCTAACTTTGGATATCCACAAGTAAAATATATTGATAAAAGGTTTTTATCTTTTTGCTGAAATAATTGTTGAATTGAATTCATACGTAATATAATTTGTCTTTTTGAGCGCAGTCGAAAACTGTTTATAAAATCATCATTACCTTTCGACTGCGCTCAAGGTGATAATTTTTAAAATTTACTCTTTTAAATGCTTAATATAAGTTTCCAAATCTTTATCTCCTCTTCCAGATAAATTTATAACCACAACCTGATCTTTTTTAAACTCAATTTTTGATAAAACAGCTAAAGCATGAGCAGTTTCTAAAGCAGGAATAATTCCTTCAATTTTCGTTAATTCATAAGCTGCATCTAACGCTTCTTGATCTGTAGCATTCATGAATTTTGCTCTTTTACTTTCATATAAAAACGCATGTAAAGGACCAACTCCAGGATAATCTAAACCAGCAGAAATAGAGTAAGGCTCCACAATTTGGCCATATTCATCTTGCATTAAGATGGTTTTAGAACCATGAATAATTCCAACTTCACCTAATTGAGAAGTTGCAGCACTTTCACCAGAATTTACACCTAAACCAGCAGCTTCAACCGCAATTAATTCCACACTTTCATCATCCATATAATGATAAAAAGCACCAGCAGCATTACTTCCTCCACCAACACAAGCAATAATTGTATCTGGATTTTCTTTTCCTGTTTTCTCTTTTAATTGCCATTTCATTTCCTCAGAAATTATAGCTTGCAACCTTGCAACCATATCTGGATGTGGATGTGGGCCAACTACAGAACCAATTAAATAAAACGTTTCTGGATTCTGAATCCAATATCTGATAGCTTCATTTGTTGCATCTTTTAATGTTTTAGAACCAGAAATTGCAGGTACTACTTTTGCACCTAGCATTTTCATTCTAGCAACATTTGGTGCTTGACGAACAATATCTTTTTCGCCCATAAAAACAGTACAATCTAAACCCATTAAAGCACAAACAGTCGCTGTTGCAACTCCATGTTGGCCTGCTCCAGTTTCTGCTATAATTTTAGTTTTTCCTAGTTTTTTAGCAATCAGAATTTGCCCAACTGTGTTGTTTACTTTATGAGCTCCTGTATGACAAAGATCTTCTCGTTTCAAATAAATATGAGCTCCATATTTTTCTGATAAACTTTTTGCCAAATATAAAGGTGTTGGTCTACCAACAAAATCTTTTAATAATGCTTTATATTCAGTTTGAAATTCTTCAGATTCGATAATTTGGATATAATTATCTTCAAGTTCTTTTACATTCGGGTACAACAATTCTGGAATAAATGCGCCTCCAAATTGTCCAAAATATCCGTTTTTGTCTGGGTGAAATTTTGATTTCATATCTTTATATTGTGCAATCGTTTATTTGTTTAATTGAGTAATTGTTGCAACTAATCGCATTAATAATTAAATAGTTAAACTTTGTTTTAATTTTTCTAAATCTTTTATTTTTTTTCTTCCTGGCTCACTTTCAAATTTACTATTTACATCTAAAGCATAAATTGGTAAATTAGATTTTGCCATTATTTTTACTTGTTCTAAATCATCCAAACTTATTCCTCCACTTAAAAAGAAAGGTTTTTCAAAAGGGTATTTTTCTAAAACAGACCAATCGAATTTAGTTCCATTTCCTCCTCTTTCTTTTCCTTTGGTGTCGAATAAAAAATAATCAACAATGTTTACATAAGGTTTTAAAATATCAAAATTAAATTCACCTTTAATTCCAAAAACTTTAATAATTTCTATTGCTGATTTAGAAATATAATGTTGATTTTTTTTCTTTTTGATCTCTTTATTTTCTTCAATAAATAACGCTCTTCTTTCTGCCAAGTGATTTTTTAAATCACTTACATATTTTTCTGATTCATCTCCATGTAATTGAATGGCATCTAATCTGTATTCTTCAATTAAAGAAATTACAATTTCGATATGCTCATTTACAAAAACTCCTGTTTTTTTAATTGATGCTGGCAAATCAGGTATAATCCCTTCAAAATTTCTTTTCGATTTTTCATAAAAAATAAACCCTAAATAATCAGGTTTTAATGCAGCAACATCTTGGATGTTTTCTACATATTTCATTCCACAAACTTTCAACTTCATAGTATTATTGTTTTCCAATTATTTAACTTTTCTCTAAATGAAAATCTAGCATTTGCTGGGCTTGTTGATAAAACAAGATTGTAAGTAATATCTTCTATTTCACTAAAATACTTATAATATAATTTTTCCGCTTTTTGACCATTAAAAATTACTTGTTTTACTGACGGATACATTTCAATAATTTCATTAATAGGATTTGGAACTTCATTTTTAATATCAGAATCCAAACTTGTTTTTCTGTTTGCAAATTGACAGATATCCCAAATTGCAATATGATTTCTTATCAAAACATCAATTCTTTCAGCATAATTTTCGCTGTAAATTTCATCAGTTAATTCAAAAATTATTTTCCAAAACGAATTTCTTTTATTCGCGTAATATTGTTGTTGTTTCAAAGATTGTTTTCCTGGCATTGTTCCTAATATAAATATTGTAGGATTTTGTGGTAAAATAGGATCAAAAGATAAAGCCCCTGTTTCTCCTAAGAAAATCAAGTTAGAATCGTTTTCTGTATTTTTACTTTTGTGAATCAATCTTTTTTCTAATATTTTATTTTCTCATCAGTCAAAATTCCTTTTCTTAAGCAAAGTTAAGATGGATTTATGATCTCAATTGGCTTATAAATTCCTGACATGCTTCTCCAGGATTCTCTTGTTTCATAAAGTTTTCTCCTATTAAAAAACCTTGAAAACCATATTCTTTCAATCCTGTAATAATTCTTGGGTCAGAAATTCCACTTTCTGAAACCTTAACACACGTATCTGGAATTTGACTTGCCAATTTAATGGAATGCTCTAAATCTACCTCAAAAGTCTTTAAATTTCTATTATTGATTCCGATTATTTTGTTATCCAAATCATTAATTTTATCTAAATCTTCTTGTGTATGCACTTCATACAAAACCTCTAACCCTAAATCTGTAGCAAGATTTCCGTAGTTTTTTAATTCTGTTGCTGTTAAACACGAAGCAATCAGTAAAATTACATCTGCACCAATGGCTTTTGCTTCCACAATTTGGAATCCATCAACCACAAAATCTTTTCTTAAAATTGGTTTTATTTGGTTGATAACTCTAGCTTCCATCAAATCTGCCATAGTTCCTCCAAAAAAAGAAGTGTCTGTTAAAATAGATTGTGCAGCTACGTTTGCATCCAAATATCCATTAGTAACATCAGCAATTGTAGCTTTGTCGTTTATAATTCCTTTTGATGGAGATTGACGTTTAAACTCAGCAATAATTCCTGTTGAACCGACTTCCAACAAAGATTTTTTCAAAGAAATTGTAGATCTTTTAAACTTCGGACTTTGTACTAATTTTTGAACAGGAACTTCTGCTTTTATCTTAGCGATTTCCTTCTTTTTAAATGCGATAATTTTATCTAGTATAGTCATTTTAAGACTTTGTTTTATTAATATTCTTATTTCTATATTTTAAGAAAAAGTAAATGATAACTCCAACAATCAAGCCAATTGCAGCTTGTTTAAAAAGCTCTTTTGTTTGGATTCCTATAACAGCTCCCATTAAAAAGAAAGCTGGAATAATTAAAATTATATTATTTTTCTTTTTTGTCATTTTATAAATTTACTAATTTATCTAATGTTTGTTTTGCTTTCAATCCAAAAAGTGAATCTTTTGCTTCCTCAAAAGCAGCTTCAAAAGACTTTTTATCATCAACAATTGTTAAGGCAAAAGCAGCATTTGTTAATACCACATTATTTTGTGCTTCTGTTCCACTACCCTCTAAAATAGATTTAAAAATTTTTGCTGCATCTGCAACCGAATTTCCTCCAAAGATTTCTGATTGTTGAATTCTTTTTTGTCCTAAATCTTCTGGATTTATTATTTGTTCTCCGTTTTTAGTAAAGAATTTAAATCCGCTTGTTAAAGAGATTTCATCATAACCATCTAATGCATGAATAATCCCATAATTGATGTCTTCTTCTTGCAGAATGTAATTATACAAACGTGCAACTTCTAAATTAAAAGTTCCTAACATATGGTTTTTTGGTGAACTTGGGTTTACCAAAGGGCCTAACATATTAAAGAACGTTTTTAATGCCAACGCTTTTCTGGTTCCACTTACAGCTTTCATTGCTGGATGGAATTTTGGAGCATGTAAAAAACAAATATTTGCTTTCTCTAAATGTTCTCTCAAAATACTTTCATCATTGGTGAAATTATACCCAAAACTCTCTAACATATCTGAAGAACCAGATTGCGAAGACACAGAATAATTACCATGTTTTGCTACTTTTTGTCCTGTTCCTGCAACAATAAAAGAAGTTAAAGTTGATATATTAAACGTATCTTTTCCATCTCCACCAGTTCCAACAATATCAATTGTATTATAAGCTGATAAATCTACTTTTATAGCCAATTCATTTAATGCATTTCTAAAACCAGAAAGTTCATCTGCTGTAATAGGTCGCATCATAAAAACGGTCATAAAAGATGCTAAATGTGCATCATTATATTTCTCTGCAGCAATATCTTTTAAGATTTGTGTTGCTTCAGATTTAGACAATCTTTCGTGATTATATAATTTATTTAAAATATCCTTCATAAAGCCCCTTTTAATTTCCCTATTTCGTCTGCGCTCAATACAAGCTCCAGGGAAAAACACTCTTATGTTAATTTTATTCTCTTTTATTTCTAAAATCTTTGCTTTCGCAAAAATGTAATTTTTTCATTTTATCGCAAACTTGCTAGTTGCTTCCCTTTGGGAAGGTTAGGATGGGCTTTTGTATTTTTCTATAAAATTCGTAACCAATTGTTCTCCAACATCAGTCAAAATAGATTCTGGATGAAACTGAACTGCAGAAATTGGATATAATTTATGCTCAATTGCTTGAATTAAACCATCTTCATCTCTTGCAGTAACTTGCAAATCTTCTGGAAAACCTTCATCTGTTGCTGCCCAAGAATGATATCTTGCTGCTAAAAATTTTTCAGGAACATCTTTAAAAATAATTGCTTCTTTTAAAGTTACTTCCATTTCTGTAGCAACTCCATGAAAAACATCTTCTAAATTGATGATTTTTCCTCCAAAAACTTCTGTAATTGCTTGCAAACCTAAACAAACTCCAAATATGGGTTTGATCCCTGCATATTTTTTAATTACGTCTTTTAAAATTCCTGCTTCATCAGGAATTCCAGGTCCTGGAGATAGCATAATCATATCGTAATTATTTACATCTTCCAAACTGATTTCATCGTTTCTAAAAACTGCAGGAAAATTTCCTGTGATTTTTTCAACCATGTGAACCAAATTGTAGGTAAACGAATCGTAATTATCTAAAATTAATATTTTCATATTTTTTTGTTGTGTAATCGTTTAATCGTGGATTTGTTTAATTGTTGTAAAGTGTTTATATACTTTATAAATTATAAAAATCACAAATACTATATTAATAATATTCCAAATATTCCTAAAAGTATATTTGTAATTGCAAATATTTTCTTCATTCCTCAATGTGCGTTAGGGATTGAAACGACATCCTTTTTTCTTTTTCTGAAAAAAGATATAGTGGAAAGCCCGTTAAAACGCCCAAATAAATATCCTAAATATTCTCTGCCAAAATTAACGCTTTTTTTAAGGCTGCTAATTTATTATTTACTTCTTGTAATTCCTTTTTTTCATCAGAATGAATTACGATTCCTGCTCCTGCTTGCGAGTACAAAACGTTGTTTTTACTCACAAAAGAACGGATTGCAATCGCCAAATTCACGGAACCATCCAAACCAATAATACCAACTGCACCACCATAAAATCCACGAGTTTGGTTTTCATATTTGTTAATTAATTCCATCGCTTTGTATTTTGGAGCGCCACTTAATGTTCCTGCAGGGAAAGTATCGCCCACAATTTCTATGGGATTTCCTTTGATTTTTCCACGAACTGTAGAAACCAAATGAATTACGTGACTAAAATATTGTACTTCCTTGAAAATCTCAACAGTTACATTATCAGCATGTTTGCTTAAATCGTTTCTAGCCAAATCTACTAACATTACATGTTCTGCAGTTTCCTTTTTATCTTCGGATAATTTTTTACCTAATTTCCTGTCTTCTGCAATATCGCCAGTTCTTCTAAACGTTCCTGCAATTGGATTTATGGTTGCTTTTCCTTCGGATATTTTAATTTGCGCTTCTGGTGAAGAACCCATTAATTTGAAACTTCCATAATCGAAATAAAACAAATATGGAGAAGGATTTATAGAACGCAAAGCTCTATACACATTAAACTCATCGCCTTTAAATTTTTGCTGAAATTGGCGAGATAAAACCAATTGAAAAACATCACCTCTTTTACAATGCGATTTTGCTTTTTTTACATATTCGATAAATTCTTCGCCTGTAACATTAGAAGTTTCTTCACCAACAATTTCGAATTTTTGTGTATTAAATGCTTGCGCATCAATAATGGTGTTTATTTCATGAATTCTCGATTCAGTTCCTTCTTCAATATTTTCTATTAAGGTCATTTCATCATTAAAATGATTAATGGCAATAATAAATCTGTAAAAACTGTATTGCATTTCTGGAATTGCAGAAGGTGCTTTTTTGTTCGTGAACTTTATGTTTTCGAAATATTGAACAGAATCAAAAGTTGTATAACCATATAAACCATTAAATGATTTTAATTCAGCAGGACAATCCAAATCAATTGAATTCGTGAATTTATCGAACAATTCATAGAAATTTTTATCAATTGGTTTGCTTTCTATTTCTGTCCCTTTATGTGAAATTGAAAATTGGTAATCATCCACTTTCATTGTTAAGATAGGCTCAATTGCAATAAAAGAGAAACTTTCTTCTTTACTATGATAGTCTGAACTTTCTAACAAAAGCGTGTTTGCAAATTTATCTCTAAAACGTAAATACAAGCCTACAGGTGTTACTGTGTCTGATATTTTTTGTTTGTGAATCGATTTAAAATGTGTTTTTTTCATTAATTCTGAATTTATTTCAGTAATTTATATTTTGTTCTCATTTCTTCCTTTTCAGGAAGATTAAGAGCGCTTTAATTTTGGCTATAAAAAAAGGCTTATCGTGAGATAAGCCTTTTATATATATATAAAATACAGGATTAGTTCTCACTTATTTATTAAGAGAGTTCCACCACCAAATATTTTTTGTATTATTTATCATTGTTGCACAAATGTAAAGAGGGATTTTTGTTTGACCAAATTTTAAGCAATCTTTTTTGTATCAACTTTAATTTTAGAATTGATAAGTTAAATCAAACAGATTTTAACTTACATATTGAAATCATATTATTAAAAAATGTTTCATATTATAATAGATTTATAAAATATGATTTATAAAAACAATTATAATGTGTTATTTTGTAGCTCAAACTTGTGTTTGATTTGAATTTACTGAATTAATAGATGCACCAATGATTTTTATTATAAATTGTTGGTGTGTTTTATTTAATTTTTATCGATTTAATAATTAAACATCAATATTTTACAAATACAATAAGTATTCTTTAGATTGTAAAAAGAGATACTTAAACTGGTTCTGTATAAAATTTATTTAACATATATTTGCCAGCAATCACGAAAAAATACTGATTTAGTTCAGCTTAAAATGATCATAAATAATAACAATCTTAATTTTAATAATCCTAATTTTTAGGATAAGAAGGTTATTGTATAAAATAGAAAAAAGCCTTCCAAATTTGGAAGGCTTTTTTTAGTAAAAAGTATAGAAATGAGTAAAATGATGACAGTAGACGTTTTGTCTAGTATTAAAGGAGCAAAGCCTTCAGAAACTGTAAATAAATTATTTGATGTAATAAAAAATGCCAACATCAACAATACTACTATTGTTGAAAATAAAAATGCTGTTTTTTTAGATGATTTAAGAGAAGATGTTGTGGTTGATAGTTCTGAAATTGAAAAACAAATTATCATTGAAAATTTTCCTAAAGAGAAAAACGGCTATTTAGTAGTTGCAAAAGTAATAGAAGAATAAAAATTAGTTTCTAGTTGTTGGTTTTTGGTAATTTGTAAAAACCAACTGAAATAAAATATCAAAGCTTACTTATGAGCGAAATACATAAAATTCATCAGCAATTGATGAATAAAGAAATTACCTGTACAAAATTAGTGCAAGACAGATTGGGTTTATTGAAACAAAATACTCACAATACTGTTAATTCTTTATTAGATGAAACTGCTTTAGCATTGGCTAAAAAAGTGGATGCTAAAATTGAAAGTGGAGAAGAAATTGGTTTGTTAGAGGGAATTCCTTTTGGAATAAAAGATGTGTATATGGTTCAAGGAACGTATACAACTGCAAGTTCTGATTTACTGAAAAAGTACAAATCTGCGTACACAGCAACTGCAATTCAGAAATTATTAGATGCTGGTGCAATTCCCTTAGTAAAAGAAAATTGCGATAGTTTTGGACATGGTTCATCTTCTGAAAACACGATTTTTGGCGCAGTTAAAAATGCCGTAAATCCAAGTTTAGTTGGTGGAGGTTCAAGTGGAGGATCTGCAGTAAATGTTGCAAAAGGCTTTACTGTTTTTTCAATTGGTGGAGATACAGGAGGTTCCATTCGTCAACCTGCAGGTTATAATAATGTCTTTGGATTTAAACCTACTTATGGTAGGATTTCTCGTTTTGGTTTGATGGCTTATGCATCTTCTACAGATTGTGTTGGCCCAATTGCAAAATCTACAGAAGATATTAGAATTGTTTTAAATGCGATGAGTGGTAAAGACGTAAAAGATCAAACTACGTATCAATCTTCATCAATATCAAAAGAAAGTGTTTTAAATACTGATGCCATAAAAACGGTTGGTTATTTTAAGAATTTTATCAATAATGATGCAATTAGTGCCGAAATTAAAGCGGATTTTTTAGCGTCCATAGAAAAAATAAAAGCCAAAGGAATTGAAGTTAAAGAATTAGATTTCTTTGAGTCAGATACGTTGGTTTCTACGTATTACACATTAGCAATGGCAGAAACTGCTTCTAATTTATCAAGATTAGATGGCACAAATTATGGCAACAGAATTGAAGGAGACAATTTAAAAGATACCTATTCAATAACTCGTTCAGAAAATTTTTCAGAAGAATCTAAAAGAAGAATTGTTGGTGGAAATCAAGTTTTATCACAAGGTTTTTCTGATGAAATTTATTTAAAAGGATTGAATTTGAGAGATCAAATTGCTGCTAATTTCGAAAAAGATTTTAAGGAAGTTGATATTATTTTATCACCTGTAACACCAAACTTACCTCCAAAAATTGGCGATAGTTTAAAAGATCCTTTAGCCATGTATTTATCTGATGCATATACAGTTGGTTTTAGTTTAGGGCAATTACCAACGTTAACAATTCCAAAAGGAACAGCAACTGGATTGCAAATTTCGGCCGCAAAAAATAATGATGAATTGGTTTTACAATTCGCTAATTTCTTAAATGATTTGATATAATGGAGCTAGAGAAATTAAATGACTTACTAAAAAAACATGAGTTAGAACTCGTAATTGGTTTAGAAACACACGTTCGTTTAAACACAAAATCGAAGTTGTTTTGTTCTTGTGCAAATCAAGAAATAGAACAGCCAAACACCAATATATGTTCAGTTTGTACTGGGCAAATGGGTGTTTTACCATCTTTGAATAAAGAAGCAATTACCAAAGCTATCTATTTTGGAAAAGCAGTAAAATCTACTTTTAAAAACGAGGTTATTTCTTGGGATCGTAAACATTACGAATATCCAGATAATCCAAAAAATATTCAAATTACACAGTTTCATAATCCTGTAATTCCTGATGGACAAGTTTCGTGTTTTAGGAACGATGGGAGTCAATTTACTGTGAATTTAACGCAAGTTCATATAGAGGAAGATGCTGCAAAATTGATGCACGAAAAGAAAATTTCTTTAGTCGATTTTAACAAAGCAGGAGTTCCTTTAATTGAGATTGTTACAGAGCCTTGTATCAGAAATATTGAAGATGCATCCACCTACGCACAATATATTCAGAGAATTGTTCAGAATTTAAAAATATCTGAAGCAAATCTTGAAAAAGGGGAATTTAAAAGTGATGTTTCTGTTTCTCTTCGAAAAAAACATACGTATAATTTAAACCCGAGAACAGAAATCAAAAACTTGAATTCGTTTAAGTTTATGGTGGAAGCTTTAAAGGAGGAAATCGAAAAGCAACTTACCTATTATATAGACCATAAGGAATTTAGACCAGACCAAACAACAGTTTTGTGGGATGCTGATTTAAAGCAAACTAAAACCATGCGTAAAAAGGAATTTGAAGCTGATTACAGATTTATTTCTGAACCAGATTTGCCTTTTGTAAACATTAAAAATGTAGTTGAAAGTATTGATGTTGATATCAGTTCTTTGCCTTTTGCTGTAGAATCTATTTTGATAAAAGGTGGAGTTTTGCCTCAAGATGCTAAATTTTTTACTGCAGATTCGCTTCGTTCTGAAACTTTTGTAGCCATTAATAATGTGATTAAAGATCCATCTTTTGTTGCCAAAACATTGGTGAATAATATTGGTGCAGATGAATATGCAGCTATTCACGATGTAAATCATTTAATTGAAATTTTTCAATTGTTTAAAGCAGAAAAAATTACGGCTGTTTTAGTTCAAAATGCAATTATCAATTATTTAAAAGATAGAAAGTTTGATTATAACAGGTATTTTGAAGAAAACACAATTTCTGATGAAAAAATAAAGCTAGCTGTTTTAAAAGTAATTGCAGAAAATGAAGCAATTGCAAATGATATTAAAGCAGGAAATCAAGGAAAAGCAGGAATTCTTGTTGGTAAAGTTATTGGAATAATTGGGAAAGGTGCTTCTGGAAAAGTAATTCGTCAGGAAATTTTAGACGCAGTTAGCGATTCGTCTTTAGCAGTTAGCGAAAAACCAAATGCAAAAAGTCAATCGCAAAAAGCTACTAGCGAAAAGCCAAAAAAAGAAGAAGAACTACAAACAGTTCCAATCATTATAAAAGATGAATATAGAACTCATAAAATATCTGATTTATCAGAAAAAATAATTAAAGATAAAGTAACTTTAGCTGGTTGGGTTTCTAGTGTTAGAGATCATGGAGAATTAATTTTTATAGATTTACGTGATTCGAGTACAGAAATTTTTCAAGTTCGTTTAAGCAGAGAAACATTTCCTAATTTAGATGAATTGGTAAAATTAAAGCCAGAAACTGTAATTATGGTTACTGGAATTGTGGTTCAAAGAAATGAAGATGATTATAATGCAGGTTTAAGAACTGGTAAATTAGAGTTAGAAACATCTGCTTTAGAAATTTTAAATTTATCGAAAACATTGCCTTTTGAAATAAAAAGAGCCATGAAAACGAATGAAACTACTCGTTTTCAATACAAGTTTTTAGATCATAGAAATGATGAAGTTCGCAAGGCAATTGTAAATCGTCATAAAGTAATAAAATTACTTAGAGATATTTTAGATGAAGAAGAGTTTTTAGAAATTGAAACTCCGATTTTAACTGCAGGAACAGATGAAGGTGCAAGAGAATTTATTGTACCAACCAGAAAGCAAGCAGGTTCATTTTATACATTACCACAAGCGCCTCAACAGTTTAAACAAATGTTGATGGTTGGTGGTTTTGAGAAATATTTCCAAATTGCACGTTGTTTTAGAGATGAAGATTCTAGAGGAGATAGACAGCCAGAATTTACACAATTAGATATTGAAATGGCATATGCAAGTATGCAGCAGATTATCGATTTAAACACAAAAATGTTTAATGAAGTTGTGAAAAATATTTATGGTAAAAAATGGATTTTACATCCTTTTGAAGTAATTACTTATAAAAATGCGATGGATAAATATGGTTGTGATCGACCAGATTTACGTTTTGGTTTGCAAATGCAAGACATTACAGGAATTGTAAAAGAAACTACTTTTCAAGTTTTTAGCAAACCTATTGAAGAAGGAGGAATTGTAAAATGTATTAAAGTTTCTGCCAAAGAACAAGGTAAAAACAGAATGTCTAAAGGACAGATTGAGAATTTAACTGCCATCGCTCAACAAAATGGTTTAGGTGGTTTGGCATATATTATTGTAAATGAAAACGATTTACAATCGCCAATTATTAAATTTTTAGGTGAAGAAATTGCAGCAAATATTATCAAAGCTACGAATGCTCAAATTGGTGATATCGTGTTTTTCTCTGCTGCAGATTATGCAACTGCAAACAAAGCTTTAGATGCTGTTCGTCAAGAAATGGGAAAAATCTTAAAGTTGATAAATCCGAAGGAATTAAGACCTGCTTGGGTTGTAGATTTCCCAATGTTTGAAAAAACAGAAGAAGGAAGATGGACGTTTACACACAATCCTTTTTCGATGCCAGCAATTTACGATTTGGAAAAACACATGAATAATAAAGATGCTGAAATTGGCGAAATTATTGCGCAACAATATGATTTAATTTTGAATGGTTACGAAATTGGTGGAGGTTCAGTTAGAGCACATAAAGCAGAAATTTTAGAAGCAACCTATAAAAATATGGGTTATAATAAAGAGGAAATGATGAAAAGTGTTGGAACCATGTATAAAGCGTTTCAATATGGAGCACCACCTCATGGAGGAATTGCTTGGGGAATTGACAGATTAATGATGATTCTAGAAAAGAAAGCATCAATTAGAGAAGTAATGGCTTTCCCAAAAACTGGCTCTTCTGAAGATTTGTTATTTAATGCACCTTCTATTTTATCAGATAAAAAAGTGGAAGAAATGAATGTTAGGATTATTAGGAAATAGCCTTAATTTACATCAATTCAAAGAATACCATATTTAAAAAATCTCGCTTTTGCGAGATTTTTTAATTTTATAAAATAAAAAGCATAATAAAAACATCAAAAATATAAATTAAAACCATTTTTAAGCGATTTAAGCCACTTTTATATTTTTTACAAATGTTGATAATTTTTAAACAAAATTGCTAAAAAGGCTTTTAAGAAGATGATAAATTCGTAAATTTGAGTCTAAGAAATTTGTTTTTTCAAGACGAGTTTCATCAACCTAAAAATAAATAATTCATTTTTATGAGCGAAGAAATTAAAAAAGAATATGATGCGTCCAGTATTCAGGCATTAGAAGGAATGGAGCATGTAAGAATGCGTCCATCTATGTATATTGGAGATGTTGGGCCTCGTGGTTTACATCATTTGGTGTATGAAGTTGTAGATAACTCTATTGATGAAGCAATGGGTGGTTATTGTGATACTATTGATGTGACCATTAATGAAGATAACTCTATAACAACTAAAGATAATGGTCGTGGAATTCCTGTTGGAATTCATAAAAAAGAAGGTGTTTCTGCATTACAGGTTGTAATGACTAAAATTGGTGCTGGAGGTAAATTCGATAAAGATTCTTATAAGGTTTCTGGAGGTTTGCATGGAGTTGGTGTAAGTTGTGTAAACGCTCTTTCTGACTTATTAGTAGCAACTGTTCATAAAGAAGGTAAAGTTTGGCAACAAGAATACTCGAAAGGAAAAGCTTTGTATCCTGTTAAAACAATTGGAGAAACAGATTTTACTGGAACCATTGTTACTTTTTTACCAGATAAAACAATTTTTAAACAAACGACTGTTTTTAATTATGATACGTTAGCAACTAGAATGCGCGAATTATCATATTTAAACAAAGGAATTACCATCACTTTAACAGATAAGAGAAGTACAGATGATGAAGGAAACTTTATCTCTGAAGTGTTTCATTCTGATGAAGGTTTGCCAGAATTTATAAAATATTTAGATTCTACTCGTGAGCAATTAACAGCTTCTGTAATCTCTATGGAAGGTGAAAAAAATGGGATTCCTGTTGAGGTTGCCATGGTTTATAATACTTCGTATGCAGAAAATTTACATTCGTATGTAAATAATATTAATACGCATGAAGGAGGAACACATTTATCAGGATTTAGAAGAGGTTTAACGAGTACTTTAAAAAAATATGCTGATGAATCTGGTTTACTGAAAAATGTAAAGTTCGAAATTGCAGGAGATGATTTTAGAGAAGGTTTAACAGCTATTGTTTCTGTAAAAGTTCAAGAGCCACAATTCGAAGGTCAAACCAAAACAAAATTAGGAAACAGAGAAGTTTCTGCTGCAGTAAGTCAAGCAGTTTCAGAAATGTTAACAGATTATTTGGAGGAAAATCCGAATGATGCAAAAACCATTGTTCAGAAAGTAATTTTAGCAGCTACAGCAAGACACGCAGCAAAGAAGGCGCGTGAAATGGTACAGCGTAAAACAGTGATGAGTATTGGTGGTTTACCTGGTAAATTATCTGACTGTTCAGAAACTGATCCAGCACAATGTGAAATTTTCTTAGTTGAGGGAGATTCTGCAGGTGGAACAGCAAAACAAGGTAGAGACAGAAACTTTCAAGCAATTTTACCTTTAAGAGGAAAAATCTTGAACGTGGAAAAAGCAATGCAACATAAAGTTTTTGAGAACGAAGAAATCAAAAATATGTTTACAGCTTTAGGTGTTTCTATTGGTACAGAAGACGATCCAAGAGCTTTAAATTTATCTAAAGTTCGTTATCATAAAGTTGTTATTATGTGTGATGCTGATGTAGATGGATCGCATATTGCTACTTTAATTCTTACTTTTTTCTTTAGATATATGAGAGAAATGGTTGAGCAAGGTTATATTTATATTGCAACTCCACCTTTATATTTAGTAAAAAAAGGACAGAAAAGAGAATATGCTTGGGATGATAATCAACGTGATATAATTGCTCAGCAAATGGGAGGTTCTGTTAGCGTACAACGTTATAAAGGTCTTGGGGAAATGAACGCAGATCAACTTTGGGATACTACAATGAATCCTGAATTTAGAACCTTAAGAAAAGTTGTTATTGATAGTCCAGCAGAAGCAGATAGAGTTTTCTCTATGTTAATGGGAGATGAAGTACCACCAAGAAGAGATTTTATTGAAAGAAATGCGAAATATGCAAATATAGACGTATAATATAAATTATTTAGTACAATTTATACACACTTCATTACGAAGTGTGTATTTTTTTTTATATTAGCTTTATAATCAATCTATATCATTACAAAATTTTAAAAATTATGAAAAAAGGAATTTTATTTTTTATAGGCATGTTTGTTTTTGCCTTTAACACAAAAGCTCAAGATGGTTTTGAAGGGTATTTACTTGCTGGCGATAATGATAGAACTCAGTTAATTGAAGCCTATATAAACCCAGCTATGAAAGGTTTAATTAATGGAACAAATAGTGGTTGGTATCATACAGCAAAAGTTCATAAAACACTTGGATTTGATGTTACTATTTTTGCAAATGGATCTACAGCACCAAGTGAAGATCAATTATTTTCTTTATCGGGTTTAACATCTATAAATCAACCTACAGGAAATTTAAATGGTGTAGCAACTGTAGCTGGTTCAGAAAATACGAGACAGTCTGCTACAGTTAATTATACGCAAAATGGCATACTATATTCTACTACTTTTAATACACCTGGAGGTATAGATGAAGATTTACCATTAGGTGTTTTTCCATCTGCAGGTGTTCAAGTAAATGTTGGTTTGCCTGCTAGTTTTGAAGGTAGTGTTAGATATATACCTACTGTAGATTTTGATGGAGTTGAAGCAGGTCTTTTTGGAATCGGAATTAAAAAAGAAATTACAAGTTGGTTTGGTCCTTTAGATAAACTACCACTTCATGTTGCTTTAATGGCAACTTATACTAACGTAACTGCAGATTATGAAATAGAAAGTGGAGGAAATATTTCTACAAATAATGGCTTAGCAGCATTTAAATTAAATTCATATTCATTCCATGCAATTGGCTCTTTAAACTTTCCAATAATTAATGTTTATGGAGGTGTTGGATATGGTACAGGAAACTCATCTTTAACAATGTCTGGAGATTACACTTTAAATTATGGATTGCAAACAAGAACAATATCAGATCCAATAGATTCTGATTTTGATGCAAGCAGTTTTAGAACAACTGCAGGTATAAGATTAAGTCTTGGATTTTTTAAATTTTTCGCAGATTATACTTTACAAGAATATAACACAGTTAATGCAGGTGTTGCGTTTAGCTTTAGATAAAATGTCAATTTTAAAAATAATCCTTTAAAATATTTTAGAGGATTATTTTTTGCAATATATTTAGAAAAATCGTCCCTAAAATTTGTATTTTTACAATTAATTAAACTTATTAATTTAAATAAAAGATATGAAAGTTACAGTAGTTGGTGCAGGAGCAGTTGGAGCAAGTTGTGCAGAATACATTGCTATTAAAAATTTTGCTGCAGAAGTTGTGTTGTTAGACATTAAAGAAGGTTATGCAGAAGGAAAAGCAATGGACTTAATGCAAACAGCTTCTTTAAATGGTTTTGATACAAAAATAACAGGAAGTACAAATGATTATGCTAAAACAGCAAATTCAGATGTTTGTGTAATTACTTCAGGTATTCCTAGAAAACCAGGAATGACTCGTGAAGAATTAATTGGAATTAATGCAGGAATTGTAAAAACAGTTTCAGCAAATTTAATTGAGCACTCTCCAGAAACTATTATTATTGTAGTTTCAAATCCTATGGATACTATGACATATTTAGTGCATAAAACTACAGGATTAGCTAAAAATAAAATTATTGGAATGGGTGGAGCATTAGATTCTGCACGTTTTAAATACAGATTAGCAGAAGCATTAGATGCACCAATTTCTGATGTTGATGGAATGGTAATTGGTGGTCATTCAGATAAAGGTATGGTTCCTTTAACTAGATTGGCAACAAGAAATTCTGTGCCAGTTTCAGAATTTATTTCAGAAGATAGATTAACGCAAGTTATGGAAGATACCAAAGTTGGTGGAGCAACCTTAACTGGTTTGTTAGGAACTTCTGCTTGGTATGCTCCTGGAGCAGCAGTAAGTGGAATGGTTCAGGCAATTGCTTGCGATACTAAAAAGATTTTCCCTTGTTCTACTTTATTAGAAGGTGAATATGGTTTAAACGATTTATGTATTGGAGTTCCTGTTGTTTTAGGTAAAAACGGAATTGAAAGCATCGTAGAAATTAATTTGTCTGATGCTGAAAAAGCACATTTATCATCTTCTGCAGAAGGTGTAAAAGCAACAAATGGCTTATTAGAATTATAATATTTAGTTCCTATTATTTTAGGAATAAGTAAATAGTAGAAAATCCAACTTGAAAAGTTGGATTTTTTTTGTTTCATAGTTTTAAATAACAAAATTCTATTTTTCTTTAGATGTATAAAGTACGTATGTTTGTAGTCCAATTTTTATTAAAGTGATAAATCAAACACATACTATTTTAAAAAACACCTTCGGATATGATAATTTTCGTCCTTTGCAAGAGGAAATTATCAACAGAACCATAGAAGGAAAAGATAGTTTTGTATTGATGCCAACTGGAGGAGGAAAATCGATGTGTTTTCAAATTCCTGCTTTAATTTTTGATGGAATTACCATCGTAGTTTCTCCATTAATTTCGTTGATGAAAGATCAGGTTCAGGCTCTAAAATCAAATGGAATCAAAGCCGATTTTTTTAATAGTTCTATTTCTGCAGAAGAAGAAAATAACGTTATTACCAAAGCAATAAATGGCGATTTGCAACTCTTGTATTTATCCCCAGAAAAATTAATTTCTGTTAGCAATACTTGGCTAAAACAACTCAACATAAAATTAGTTGCCATTGATGAAGCACATTGTGTAAGTATGTGGGGTCATGATTTTAGGCCTGAATATACGCAACTAAAAATCTTTAGAAATTCGTTGCCAAATGTGCCTTTTATGGCGTTGACAGCGACTGCAGATAAATCTGCCAGAAAAGATATTGAGGCGCAATTAGGCTTGAAAAAATCAAAACTATTTATTTCTTCCTTTGATAGAAAAAACTTGAGTATTGAAGTTCGTGGACAAGTTCAAAAAAGAAAAAAACTGCAAGAAATCGCTAATTTTATAGAAAGGCGAAAGAATGAAAGTGGTATTATTTATTGCCTAAGCAGAAAAAATACGGAAGAAGTTGCTAGTTATTTAAAACAAGAAGGGCATTCTGTTGCATTTTATCACGCAGGAATGGATAATGAAGAAAGGGAAAATACGCAAACCGATTTTATAAATGATGAGACAAAAATAATTGTAGCTACAATTGCTTTTGGAATGGGCATTGACAAATCGAACGTGCGTTTTGTAATTCATTATAATTTACCAAAAAATTTAGAAGGATATTACCAAGAAATAGGAAGAGCAGGTAGAGATGGTTTGCCATCAGAAACTGTACTTTATTTTAATATGAGAGATTTTGTTTTGTATAGTCAGTTTGCAGATCAAGGAGCAAATGTTGTGATGCAAAAGGAAAAACTGAGTAGAATGTTGCAGTTTGCAGAAGCAAAATCTTGTAGAAGAAAAATTCTATTATCCTATTTTGGAGAACATTTATCAGAAAATTGTGGCAATTGTGATGTTTGCGAAAATCCACCAAAAGGTTTTGATGGCACAATTTTATCGCAAAAAGCACTTTCTGGAATTGTAAGAATGGGCGAAAAAGACGGAATTACAATGTTAATTAATGTTTTACGAGGAAGTAATAATGCAGATATTCATGAGAAAAATTATGCAACTTTAAAAACTTATGGAGTAGGTAAGGATGTTAGTTTTTTCGATTGGCGAGATTATGTAATTCAAATGGCAAACCAAGGTTTAATTGAAATAATGTATGCTGAAAGTTCGGCTTTAAAAATAACATCCATTGGTTGGCAAGTTTTAAAAGGCGATAAAAAAATACGTTTAACAACACCTGTGGCACCTGCTGATAAAAAGAAAATACAAAAAACGATAAAAATTGCAACTGAAGGTGAAGTAAATAAGGACGTATTTACGGAACTTAAAAAAATAAGATATGCCATTGCAAAAGAAGAAAATATGCCTGCATATATTGTTTTTAGTGATAAAACTTTAAAATTAATGGCAAGTGTATTGCCAACAACAGAAAACGAATTTTTATCAATCTCTGGAGTTGGAATGAACAAAATGGAAAAATATGGAACTGAATTTATGGACGTAATTCGTAAATTTAAAGCTGTTGCCAAACCAAGAAAAGTACCAACAACAAATAAAACATTTAGTTACTATAAAGAAGGATTGAGTCCTGCAGAAATTGCAGAAAAAAGAAGTTTGTCAATTACAACTATTTTTTCTCATTTATCTCAATTATATGCTGAGGGAAAAGACATCAATTTAAAAAAATATGTAACCAATGAAATTATAGATAAAGTGCGTGTTGTTTTCAATCAATTTAATCAAAAAAATGAACTAAAACCAATTTACGAAAAACTAAATGAAGAGGTTTCTTACAGTCAAATAAGAATGAGTATCACTTTAATTTTAAAAAACGAGTAAATTTTTTAAAAACATCAACATAAAAAAACAGCAAGAGATTTAAAAATTAAGTTTAACGTGTTTTTTTAATTTAATTTTTTTTAAAGTTGATAAAATAAATTGCATCAAATAAGATTGCCTTTTACTTATTGATTAAAGCAATCTAATTTTTTATATATTCGCCACATGAAACTAAAATGGTACTTTAGTCTACTTTTAATACTTTCTATTTTTCTTGGTTCTATACAAGAAAATACTTTTGTGCCTAATCAAGAAATCGTTTTAGAATTTGTTGACTTTAAGACTGCAAAAAAAGATATTGATAACACCATTTTTAATGTAAAAGAAAAACTCTTAGAAGCAGGTGCAACAAATATTTTAGTGCAAGAAACTAAAAATGGCGCCTTAAAAATATCCTATTATAGTGTTGTAAATGTTGCTAATATTAAAGAAATTCTTTCAGAAGGTCATTTATTAGGGCTTCATAATCCATCAAAAAAGCAACAAGAAAATTTTCCTTTTTCAAAAAACACATCAACTTATAATTTAGATGTTTATGAGTTAAGTACAGATGTTGAAATATCAAATTTAGATAAGAATGCTATTTTAGAGATTAAGTACGATGCTCAAAGATTTTCAACAAATCAAAATTTTGCATCTTTAGAAAGTGTTCAAGTTAAAGAAGCGAACAAGGTTTTTAAAACATACTATACATTTCATAAAAGTCTTTCAATAGATAAAGATAACAAACCACATTGCAAGCCAGAGGTTAGAGCTGGCCCAATTTACTACAATATATAATCTTTGTAATTGGTGGGTTTTGAATCCTTAAAATCACCATTTTACAATTGAATATACTACATCAATATTCAAAAAAAACATTAAAACAAATCATTGTCAAAAAGTACGAGAAGTTATATATTTGCCCGTTTTAATTTTTTGACTAACAAACAACTATAAATAGAATGCAAAACAAAGGACTTATTAAAGTATTCGCAATCCTTTTTGGATTAGTGAGTTTATACCAATTATCATTTACATTTTTAGCAACAAAAGTAGAAGATGATGCAATAGCATATGCTAAAAATTTACATCCAGAGGAAAATGTAAAAGAAATCGCAAAATCTGAAAGAAAATATTTAGATAGTGTAGCAAACAAAAAAATTATAGATTTAGGAATTGCTTCTTATTCTTATGATGATGTGAAAGACAAAGAGATGAATCTTGGTCTTGACTTAAAAGGTGGTATTAATGCAATTTTACAAATTTCTGTAAAAGAAGTTTTAATCAGTTTATCGAACGATTCTAAAAACGAAGCGTTTAATAAAGCATTAGCAGCTGCAGACGAAGCACAAAAAAATAGTAATGCCAATTACTTAGACTTATTTTTTGAGGAATTTGAAAAAGTTGCAGGAACTACAAAATTAAGTGATCCTTCTATTTTTGGAACAAAAGCTTTAAGCGAAAAGATTTCTTTTGATGAAGGAAATCTTAGTGTTAGAGAAACTTTACAAGAAGAAATTAATAGTTCTATAGGTACTGCTTTCGAAGTTTTAAGAAGTAGAATAGATAAATTTGGAGTAACACAACCAAGTATTCAAAGAATTGGTAATTCTGGAAGAATTCAAATTGAATTACCAGGAGCAAGAGATATAGATCGTGTTATAAAATTAATTACAAGTAAAGCTGAATTACAGTTTTGGGAAGTACATACAAATGCAGAAGTTCAAAACTTTTTCTTTGAAGCGAATGCAAAAGTTGCTGAATTATTAAACGAGAAAACAGTTAACGAACAAGAAAATGATACCATTAAAAAAGATGATATTGATGCTTTATTAGGTGAAGAATCAGATTCTACAAAAGTTCAAAAGAATTTATTTACATATTTATTACCAAATATAGCACAGTCTCAGGAACAAGTAACTTCTTTAGTAGCTCAAGCTAGAGTTTTAGATACTGCAACTGTAAATAATTTATTAAAGAGAAAAGAGATTAAATCTTTATTGCCAAATGAGTTAAAGTATGTTAAATTTTTATGGGATTATAAATCTAATAAAAGTGATGATGGTACTGCTGAATTTATTGGTTTATACGCAATTAAAGGAAGCAGATCTGGAAAAGCTAATATAGAAGGTGATGTTATTTTAGATGCTGGTCAAGTTTTTGATCAACTAAACAAGCCAGAAGTTAGTATGACAATGAATAGCTCTGGTGCAAAACAATGGGCTAAACTAACAGGTGATAATACTGGAGGTTTTGTTGCTGTTGTTTTAGATGATTATGTGTATACTGCACCATCAGTACCTGGAGCAATTACTGGAGGTAGAACTTCTATTTCTGGAGGAAGTATGACAGTTGCAGAAGCAGAAGATATTTCTACAGTATTAAAAGCTGGTAAATTACCTGCTGCTGCAAGAATTATTCAAGCAGAAGTTGTTGGGCCATCTTTAGGACAAGAAGCAATTGATGCAAGTTTTATCTCATTTGGTATTGCTATTTTAATAGTTTTACTTTGGATGATTTTATATTATGGAAAAGCAGGATTGTATGCGGATATTGCTTTAATAGTGAACATCATCTTTATTTTCGGAATTTTAGCATCCTTTAATGCAGTGTTAACTTTACCTGGAATTGCAGGTATTATTTTAACAATTGGTATGTGTGTGGATGCCAACGTAATTATTTTCGAAAGAATTAAAGAAGCATTAAGTTCTAAAAAAGGGTTAAAGCAATCTATAGAAGAAGGTTTCTCTATTAAAGGAGCTTTATCTGCAATTATAGATGCTAACATTACAACCTTATTAACAGGTATTATTTTATATGTTTTTGGAACAGGACCTATTAAAGGATTTGCTTTAACATTAATTATCGGAATTTTAACATCATTATTTACAGCTGTATTTATTACTCGTATTTTAATTGATGGAGCAGTTAACAAAGGTGCTAACTTAACATTCAATACATCAGTTTCTAAAGGATGGTTTGAAAACATTAACATTCAGTATATTAAGAAACGTAAAATTGCTTACGTTATTTCTGGTACACTTATTATCATCAGTCTTATTTCTATTTTTACAGTAGGTTTAAAGCAAGGAGTAGATTTTAAAGGAGGTCGTTCTTATGTTGTGCGTTTTGAGCAATCTATGAATGCTACAGAAGTAGCAGAAAGTTTAAAAGCTTCATTTGGTACAGCTCCAGAAGTAAAAACGTATGGAGATAATAATCAATTAAAAATAACAACAGCTTATAAAATTGATGAAGAAGGGCAAGAAGTAGATGAAGATGTTCAAAATACTTTATACACAGGTTTACAATCTTATTTAGGAACAACAACCTATGAAAACTTTAAACCAGGTTTTGAGAAAAATGGTGCTGGGGTTATGAGTTATATGAAAGTAGAACCTACAATTGCAGATGATATTAAAACATCAGCCTTGTACTCTGTTTTTGGTTCGTTACTAATTGTATTCTTATATATTTTATTACGTTTTAGAAAAATATCTTATAGTTTTGGTGCAGTTGCAGCAGTTTTTCATGATGTTTTAATAGTATTAGGTGTGTTTTCTATAGCTTATAATATTATGCCTTTTGATATGGAAATAGATCAATCTTTTATTGCAGCGATTTTAACTGTTGTTGGGTATTCATTAAACGATACCGTTATTATTTTCGATAGAATTAGAGAATTTACCAACGAAAGAATTGGAAAACGAAATGTTTTAATTAATGACGCAATCAACAAAACTTTAGGAAGAACAATAAATACTTCTTTAACAACTTTGTTGGTAATGTTAGCTATTTTCTTTTTCGGAGGCGATTCTATTAAAGGATTTATGTTTGCATTAATTGTTGGTATTGTTGTAGGTACGTATTCATCTATATTCGTGGCGACACCAATAATGTATGATACTACTAAAAAAGACGATAAAGAATAAAGTCTAAATATTATAATTTAAAACCGTTTTCTTATATGACACTTAAATAAGTTTAGTATAAGAAAACGGTTTTTTCCTTTAACATATACCTATTATATTTGCAATCTTATGAATATTTTAAAGCTTGACGATTTATATTTTAAACCTTATATCCATAAGGATGAAATTACTCGAATTGTAAAAAAATTAGCACACCAAGTAAAAGCAGATATGCCAAAAGACGAAATACCTGTTTTTGTAGGTATTTTAAATGGATGTTTTTTATTTGCTGCTGATTTTATAAGAGAATATAAAGGAAATTGTGAAGTATCTTTTGTGAAGTTAGCTTCTTATCAAGGCACAACTTCCACAGAAAAAGTAAAACATTTGGTAGGTATCAATGAAGACTTAACAGGTAGAACTGTTATTATTTTAGAAGATATTATAGATACAGGCTCAACTTTGCAAGAAATTTATAATATTTTTAAAGATAAAAATGTAAAAAAATTAAAAGTAGTTTCGTTATTTTTTAAACCAGATGTGTATAGAAAAGAACTCCCAATAGATTATATTGGTAAAAGTATAGCAGACAAATTTATTGTAGGTTATGGTTTAGATTATAATGGATTAGGAAGAAATTACGCATCAATATATCAACTATCAACAAAACCTAAAATGAAAAACATCGTATTATTTGGACCTCCAGGAGCAGGAAAAGGAACACAAGCTACATTTTTAAAAGATATGTATAATTTAGTGCATATTTCTACAGGAGATGTATTTCGTTTCAATATTAAAAATGCTACTGAATTAGGTTTATTAGCGAAAGAATATATGGATCAAGGAGATTTGGTGCCAGATGAAGTAACCATAAATATGTTAAAAGCAGAAGTAGAAAAAAATGCAGATGCAAATGGCTTTATTTTTGATGGTTTTCCAAGAACACAATCTCAAGCAGAAGCTTTGGATGCTTTTTTAGCTGATAAAGGCGAACAAATTAATGGAATGATTGCTTTAGAAGTTCCTGAAGATATTTTAGTAACTCGCTTATTAGAAAGAGGTAAAACAAGTGGAAGAACAGACGATACTGATGAAAGCAAAATTAGAAATCGTTTTAACGAATACAATACCAAAACTTCAATTTTAAAAAATTATTTTGCAGATCAAGATAAATATTATGGAATTAATGGAGTTGGTTCTATAAAAGAAATAACAGAAAGAATTGCTGAAGTATTTGATGCTTTGTAAATTATTAAAATGTTTAAACGTTTAGTTGTTTAAACAATCTGAATATTTCAACATTTATATATTTTAACAAGTACACAAATACACACAAAAATGACTGAAGGAAATTTTGTTGATTACATAAAGATTTACGCATCTTCTGGAAAAGGAGGACAAGGATCTGTGCATTTACACAGAGAAAAGTTTATAACCAAAGGTGGTCCTGATGGAGGAGATGGAGGACGTGGAGGACATATTATTTTGCGTGGAGACAAAAATATGTGGACGTTGTTTCATTTAAAATTTAAAAGACACTTTAGAGCAGAAGGTGGTGGAGCAGGAAGTGCAAGTAGAAGTTCTGGTGCAGATGCATCAGATGTTTATATTGATGTGCCTTTAGGAACCATTATAAAAGATGCAGATACAGACGAAGTAATTTTAGAAATAACTGAAGATAAAAAAGAAGTTATTTTATTACAAGGTGGTAAAGGAGGTCTTGGAAACTGGAACTTTAAAACATCTACAAATCAAACACCAAGATATGCACAGCCAGGTATTGATGGTTTAGATGGTTGGTTTAGAATGGAGCTAAAATTATTAGCTGATGTTGGTTTAGTTGGTTTTCCAAATGCTGGTAAATCTACTTTATTATCTGTTTTAACATCAGCAAAACCTAAAATTGCAGATTATGCTTTTACAACTTTAAAACCTAATTTAGGAATTGTAGAACATAGAAATCATCAAACTTTTGTAATGGCAGATATTCCTGGAATTATAGAAGGTGCTGCAGAAGGTAAAGGTTTAGGACATCGTTTTTTAAGACATATTGAGCGTAATTCGGCTTTATTATTCTTAATTCCTGCAGATTCTGATGATATCAATAAAGAATATGAAATTCTTTTAAACGAGCTTAAAAAGCATAATCCTGAATTGTTAGATAAAGAGCGTTTATTGGCTATTTCTAAAACAGATATGTTAGATGAGGAATTACAAGCAGAAATAAAAGAGGCATTGCCAAAAGGTGTGGAAGCTATATTTATTTCTTCTGTTGCAGAAATTGGCTTGCAAGAATTGAAAGATAAACTTTGGAAAATGTTGAATTAATTTGATTTTAAGAATTAAATTCCTTTTAATATTTTTCTAGATTCTAGATAAACAATACGATGTTTTTTTTGATTGATTTCGGTCATATTATCAATTTCGCCAACAATTTCTTTCAAAACTATTTTAGCTTCTTGTTGTTTATCTATTCTCACTAAAAATTCTGATAATTGCAATCTTTCACCATAATTAGAATAACGGATATTTGTTTTTCTGAATTGTAATTCAGCTTCTTCAAAATATTTACAATTTTCCAACGCTATTGCATACATGCAAATAGAACCTTTAAAAGAGGTGTCAAGAGGTATTTTCTTTCCATAATCCACAACTTTACCATAGTCTTTTATTTCAAAATAACATTGTAAAGCTTTGTTTATAGTGTGAGAATTGGTCTTAAATTTACCATCTAAAGCTTTTTCGTAATAAAGAATAGCATTCTTATAATCTTTCTGATTTTTATATTCATCAGCAAGATTTATTTTATTTTGAAAAGTATCTGAAAGCGATAATTTTTGTTCTAAATCTTTAATTTTCTTTGTTGGATTTACAACGTCAGTAAGTTTATTTTTGGTGTTTTTAATATTTGTTTTATTTATTATCTGCGAAAAAAAGTACACTAAAGACCCAATTAAAGGCACAAAAAAGATTACAAAGTACCAGTAGTTCTCGTTTCTGCTTTTATAAACATGAAAGATACAAAATGCTTGAAAAGCAATTAATATATAATAAAACATAGGCTGTAAATATAAGCAAAAAGTGATTTTAACCTATAAATATTTTAGTTTACTTGTTATTAAGAATCGTTAAATGGTAGCTTTTTAAAAATCAAACTTATAAGTAATACCTCCTAAAATTTGAAAACCTTGCACATTAAAATTAGCGAAACGTTGATAATCTGTGTTTAAAACATTATTTACTTTTAAAAATGCAGAAAATTGGTCATTAAAATGATACCCTCCATTTAAGTTAACATCAACAAATGAACTTAAAGTTTGTATACCACTTAAACTAGATGGCGAAACTGAACTATATAAAACATCTTTTCTTTCACCTACATAAAAAATATTTGTGGTTGCAAACCATTTATTCGTTGTGTATTTTGCAGAAAGAGTCGTTTGAACTGTTGGTAAATTCCAAGCTTCTGTCAAGGTTGCCATTTTAAAATTATCATATTGAATGTTTGTTGATAATTCTATATTTTTATTAAAATCGTACGCTAATTCAGCCAGAATTGATGTAGTTTTTACATCATCATAAAAAACAGAAAACGAATTTCCATATTCAAAACCTCTTAATTCAGTTCCGTTTACAGTATTAGTAACTCCATTAGATTTTGAATTGTTTCTTACAAACAATGCTTTGTCTTCCTCTTCTTTTATGTTGGCAGAAATATTAAAACTAAGGTCTTTATTAAGAACGCCATTAAAACCTATAAAAACATTATACTTTTCTGCTGTTTGAGTTATGAATTGAGTTGGAGAAATAAAAGGATTTTCAGTTGTGAAATTTCTATAGGTATTGGTTTTGAAATCGCCAAAAACTCCAGCATACACATTTAATTGTTCTTTAATAATTGTTTTTTGAATTTTGATATCTGGATATATTAAAAAATGATTTACACTATTTTCAGTATCAAAAGAAGCGAAAAGTTTCGTGCCTAATTTCAATGCAAAACCACTAAATGTTGTGTTGTATTCAGGATTTATCTTTGCAGTAAAAATCGAATAATTTATCTCATTTTGATTTTGATAATCTCGCTCAAAAGTTCCGTTTAAAAACTCTAAAGAAGTGTTTACTTTTAAATTATCTAGATTTCTACTGATAAAATCAATAGGTAGATCAAAATTTGTTTTTAGGTTGATTAAAAACTCATTGCTGCTAAACTCATCAGAAAAATAAGAAATAGATAGTTCACTTTTATCAATATAAGAATCTAAAAAATCTAGTTCACCAACTACATTAAAGTAATTATAAGTTTGGTTTTCTTCAATATTATCAATTACGTTATCAGTAAAAGTATTTTCTTTTAAACCATACCAATTGTAATTATTTCTTTCTGTATTTAAGGTTACTTTCCAATCGAAATAACGCTCTTCTTGCTTATAAAAAAGACTTGCTGAAAAGTTAGAGAAATCACTATCTAAAACAGTATTATCAATATTATTAAAAGAAGCTGCATATTTTGTAGATAACCCAAATTCACTTTCATAACGAGTGTGATTATGAATGTAAGCTTCTAAATAGGGAGAAAAATAATTACCAAAACCAGCAGCAATGTAATTGCCATAAATTCGTTCTTTTATACCCACATCAATACCTTTTACAACTCCACTTTTAGGAATAAAAGTAGAGGCAACAGGTGCAGAAAAAATAGCGTACTCCAATTTCTTTTTCTTGCTCTTATCTAGCAATTTTAAAGTCGGATTTTTTTTAATTTTATTTGCGTCTGCAATTTCTGGATTGTAGGTTGTAATTACTTCTACTACTTCTGTTTTTACAGTATCTTTTCGTTTTACAGGAACTTCTGTTTGAGCATTTGCGCTCAAAAATCCTATGGAAATTAAAAATATAAGAAAACCTTTTTTCATTAATTTTTAGTTTGTGGAGTTATAGAATTATTAGTTTTGGCTTCGTTTTCTTTTATTTTAGTAAGCTCTATCTCAGCATCTTTTACAATATCTTCGAATTGTGTAAAATTCTTAATTACGTTTTCTAAAATAAAAGTTGCTTGATACACATCTTTTAGTTCGTAGTAATTTTTAGCCATAATTACATAGCTTTTTACGCCCCAATATTTGTAATTAGAATACGTTGCAATTAATTCTTGCACAACTTTGTTAGATGCTTCGTATTCTTTGTTCAAATTTTTGAAATAAGCATTAAAGTATAAAGTCTCGGCTTTTAATTCTCCAGTTGCAATTTCTTCAACTTGTTTGTAAAATTTTTCTGCTTTTCTTAAATCTAAAGTTATAAAAGAAGTTCTTGCAATTACAGTAGTTGCATCTAACTTCAAATTATCATCTAATTTATTTTTAGCTAATATTTTTTCTGCATAATCTATAGCTAAATTGTAAGCTTTGGTGCTAGAATAGCCTTTCATTAAATTACTTTGAGCATACAAAATGTTCTCTGTAATGTAAGCTTCTCTTTCTAACCTTTCTAATAAAGGAATTGCGCCATAATAATCTTGTCTCTGCAGGTAAATTTGAGATAATTTTGCCAAAACATCTTCGCTAAATTCACTCTGTCCTGCATTTAAAACAACTTTATATTTTTCGATAGCTTCTGAGTATAATTTTTCTTTAAACAGTAAATCTGCTAAATAATAAGTTGCTTTTAACTGATTTTTTCCATTTGGGAAACTGCTTAAATATTTCCTTAAACTAGCAATTGTGCTATTGTTTTTGCCTTCAAAATATTTACGTTCTGCAATTGCAAAGGTTGAATTTTCTAACTCAGAATCAGACACATCAACAAATCGTAACGTGTTAGTCCAACTTACATAGCCATCTAAATTATCCTCATCAACATAAATGTTTTTTGCATTTCTAACAGCCTCAAGAGCATCAGCAGAATTAGGAAATTTACTTGTTGTCAATTTAAATTTCTCTAAAGCTTTTCTGTTTTCATTATCATTATAATACAGCAAACCTTGGCGAACTAAAGCTTTAGGCAAAAAGACACTTTTAGGATGTTTCTCTAACAATCTCTCATAAGCTTCATGTGCTTTTTGGTTGTTTCTAATTTTTGTGTAGGTATTTGCAAGTTGATATAAAGCATCATCTTTTAAATTAGAAGTTGGATATTTATTGACAACATTCGTTAATGCTACAATTTTCTGATCATCTAACTCCCTAAAACCATAACTCATTCCTATTTGATATTGAGCATAATCTGCCTCAGTTCCTTCGTTATTTACTACAGTTTGATACGCCCTTAAAGCCTCTAAATAATTTTTTGTAGCAAAATAACTATCTCCCAAACGAATATAAGTGTCGTTTTTTATATCGATTTCTAAATCTCTTTTTCCCAGAAAAGCTTCGAACGTGTTTGCAGCTTTTTCATAGTTTTTTAGCTTAAAATGTGAGTATCCAATATTGTATTGCAATAAAGGAAAAGCATCACTATTGCTGTTTCTTAAACGATTATTAAAGTTGATGAATTTGTTTAAAGCATCTTCGTAATTTTCTAATTGATATAAGGTTTCTGCTTCCCAATAGTTGGCTTTTTGACTGATTTCGATTTCTGAAGAACTTTTTCCCTTCACAAAATAAGGCAATGCTTCTTGCAATTTTTGCTCATTAAATAATTGAATACCTCTGTACAAAGAAACTTCGGATGCTAATGCAATATTTTCTTGGGTATTTTTTTTGGATAAAAATACCAAAGCACCTTCAAAATCTTGCTGATTTATAAATGATGAAACCACCAATTCATTAATCTCAGTATAAGAAGTTGAATTTGGGTAGTTCTTTAAATAATTCTGTAAAACATCTGTAACGTTTTCAAAAGGATTGCCTTCTTCATAACTTAATTTTACGTAATTTAAAGCAGCATCTTGTTGAATTTTAACATTAAAACTCATTTCACTTGCAGTTTTAAATGCATTTAAAGCTTCCGTTTTTTTATCAATATTTAAATAACATTCAGCTAAATGATAATACGCATTTTGCGAAACTGTATTTTTTTCATCTATAATTTTATTAAAATAACTAATGGCAGCTTCAAAGTCGTTTTGTTTGTAATAAGCATATCCTAATTGATAATAATCTGTGTTATTTAATTTACCACC
The DNA here is from genome assembly GCF_001761365.1 of Polaribacter vadi. NCBI lineage: Bacteria > Pseudomonadati > Bacteroidota > Flavobacteriia > Flavobacteriales > Flavobacteriaceae > Polaribacter > Polaribacter vadi. Next base: position 3,517,987 of record NZ_CP017477.1, read on the forward strand.
TTTACCTGTGTAACCTTTTAAATATGGAATCGCTGCTGCATATTTTTTTAAATTGAAATAACTTTCGCCAATAATTTTAGAAATTTCTGAAATGTCATTTCTTCTAGCAGTTTTTAAAAGTTCTGTACCAACTTCTATACATTTTTCAAATTCACCAGCTTTAAAACTAATATCTAATAAGTAATAAGAAATTTCTGCTTTGTAGGTTTTGTCATTTTCAATTTGCTTTAAAGTTGAAGCAGCAATGCCATAATCTTCTAGTTTATAGGCGATATAACCATAATAATATCTAGAATCATTCCCATATTTAGCGTCGTTTATTAAAGGTAGAAATTTATCTTTAGAAAGTTCGTAAGCTTTCGCAATTAACAAACCATAACCCATTTTAAAATTTAATTCCTTTTTATTTTCTTCGGATAATAAGTCTGTATTTACTTTTTCGTACCATTTTAAAGCGTGAGCTGCTTTTTTATTGGCAAAATAATAATTAGCAACATTAAAAAAAGCTTTGTTTTTTTTATTGCTTGTTGGGTTTTCATCAACAAAATTTAACACTTTTTCATCTGCGGCTGTTTGGTTTAACCTTACAGCACACATAGCATCATAATAGGTTGCATCTGCTTTTAAACTAGAACTTTCTTTTGCTGTGTTTTGTACTTTTTCAAATCCTTTTTGAGCAGCAGCATATGCTTTATCATTATAAAGTTTTAAAGCGTTATTAAAGTCTGAAACTATATTTGCATCAACAACCGTTTGTTGCGAAAACATCGCAAAAGAGGCTGTAAAAAAGATACAAGATAAAATATGTTTTTTGATAAAACGAAATTTCATACAATTGTTGTTGGTTATTTACTTACTTAACGAACATTTTTAGATTTTGTTGGCTTACCACATAAAAAATGTTCAAAATAATTTACATCAAAAGTAAGAATTTTTCAAATTTTATGTTCTAAAATCAATAGAAACTAATAAGTTTGTATAAACTACTATTTTTATGGACAAACCAGTTTTACATTTAGAGAATGCAGCCATTTATCAAAGAGAAAATTTGGTGTTATCGCAAGTTAATTTAACCATTAACAAAGGAGATTTTTACTATTTGATTGGTAAAACAGGCAGTGGAAAAAGTAGTTTAATGAAAACACTTTATGGTGATTTAAAATTGCAAGAAGGCACTGGCTCTATTGTAGACTTTGATTTAAAAAACTTAAAAGAGAAAGATATTCCGTTTTTGAGGAGAAAAATAGGCATTGTTTTCCAAGATTTTAAATTATTAAGTGATCGAACCGTTTTTGGAAATCTAGAATTTGTTTTAAAAGCTACAGGTTGGAAAAATAAAGACGAGATAAAAGCCAAAATAAACGAAGTTTTAGAGAAAGTAGGGATGCAATCTCAACATTACAAAAACACATTCGAACTTTCTGGAGGTGAACAACAAAGAATAGCTATTGCAAGAGCTTTGTTAAACGACCCAGAATTAATTTTGGCAGATGAACCTACAGGAAATTTAGATCCAAAAACTTCTTTGGAAGTTATGGAACTATTAAATGAAATTCATAAAAGTGGCAAAACAATTTTAATGGCAACTCACGATTACCAATTAATTGTAAAATTCAAGCACACTACTTTAAAAGTAGAAGCAGGGGAGTTGTTTGAAGTTGTGCAACAAGCAACAAATTAATGCTTTCAGTTTTAATACCAACATATAATTATAATGCTTTTTTTTTGGTTGATAAAATTCATCAACAATTAATTTTAGCGCAAATTGCTTTCGAGATTATTTGTTTTGATGATGGTTCTAAATCTGAATTAAATGCAGAAAACGAAAAAATAAATTCTCTAGAAAACGCAAGGTTTAAAGTTTTAGAAAATAATATTGGTAGAAGTGCAATTAGAAACTTATTAGCAAAAGAAGCAACTTATAAATGGTTGCTTTTTTTAGATGCAGATGTTCTGCCCACAAATAAGCAATTTATTAAAAATTATATTGCCTGCTTTAATACATCTAAAACTGTTTTTTGTGGAGGATTACTGTATCAACATAAAAAAGAAAATTTAGATTTATTACGTTATAAATATGGAAAAAAACATGAAGAAATTTCCATAGAAAAAAGATTGGAAAATCCGAGTAAATATTTTTTCACATCAAATTTTTTAATTCAAAAAGATGTTTTTAAAACAATTACTTTTGAAGAAAAACTTAAAAAATACGGAAGAGAAGACTTGTTATTTTCTTTAAAGTTGATAAAAGAAGGCTATAAAATAGCGCATTTAGAAAACCAAGTATATCATTTAGGAATTGATGACAATAAAGTTTTTGTTGCTAAAACTAAAAAAGCGATGGAAAATTTAGTTTTTTTAGAAGAAGAACAATTAATTGAAAAAGAAGAAATAGCTTTGTTGAAAGTCACAAAAAAGTTAGGGAATTTAAAATTAAGTAGATTTACAGGTAATTTTTATCCAACTTTCGAGAAATTAGCCATTAAAAACTCGAATGTTTTTTACTTTAATTGTATGAAAGTATGTTATGTATGTTTTTTAAAATCAAGAAATGAATAGAGCTGAAATCGGACATATAATTTATAAGCAGTTATTTGAAAATAAAGAGGTTTTAAAACAACAGTTTTTAAACTCTAAAAAAGATATTGGTTATTTTTATATTGATAATCTGTTACCTGAAAATTTAGCTTTAGAAATTTTTGAAAAATTTCCATCAACAGAAGAAACTGTAAAAAGAAAAAGTTTAAAAGAATATAAGTTTACCGCTTTTCAAATGAACCAATATAATGCGCTTTTAGAGGAAGTTATTTATGCCTTTCAAGATGAAAAAGTTATAAAACTTGTTGCAGAAATTTGCGATTTAAAAAACATTTATGGTGATGAATTTTTATATGCAGGTGGTTTATCTTTAATGAAAAAAGATAATTTTTTGAATCCGCATTTAGATAATTCTCATGATAAAGATAGAAGTAGATGGCGAGTTTTAAACTTATTATATTACACAACTCCTAATTGGGAACTAGAAAATGGTGGAAATTTAGAACTTTGGCCAAAAGGTTTAAAGGAAGAACCAATTACAATTTTGAGTAAATTTAATAGATTAGTGGTCATGACAACACACCAAAAATCTTGGCATTCTGTAAATAAAGTAGCCAAAGATGCTACAAGATGCTGCATTTCTAATTATTATTTTTCTGATGAACCTATATTAGAATCTGATTCTTTTCATGTAACTACTTTTAGAGGTAGATCTTCAGAAAAGGTAAAAGATGTTATTTTACAAGTTGATAATAATTTACGATCTGGATTGCGAAAAATTTTTAAGAAAGGTGTTCGAGAAAACCCACATCAATATAAAAAATAATTATTTTGCTCCTTTAAAGATTGATAAAAGCAGCTCTTCTTGATGTTCCCAAATTAAAGTTTCTTTCGCTTTTTCTAAAGTTATAGTAAAATCTTTTTTTAAGAGGTTTTCAATTTGTTGAGCAAGTTTTTTAGGATCTCTATTTGTAACAATTTCGCCAACGTTATAATTCAAAACAATACTTTTCATTTCAGGCAAGTCAGAAACCAAAATAGGCACATTTGCTTGAATATAATCGAATATTTTATTTGGTAATGCAAATCTATAATTCAAGCCTAAATCTTCTTCAATACTAATTCCTAAATTTGCTAAAGGCGTTATTTTATGGAGTTCTTCAGGATTTTTTCTTCCTAAAAAATAAACTTTATAAGTCAGGTTTTTGGTAATTACTTTTTCTTTTAAAGATTCAAAAATATCACCATCACCAATAATTACAAAAATACAGTTTTCAAGAAAGGACATGGTTTCAATCATCAATTCCAAACCTCTGCCGACATTAATTGCACCTTGATAAAGTATTATTTTTTCATCAGTATAATTAATAGGAAATGTAGTTTTAACGATTTCTTTTTTAGTTGGTAAATTTATAATTGTTTTAAAATCAGTAGCATATTTATCATTGTAAAATGCAGCAATACTGTTGCAAACTGTATATGTATTTTTTAATTTTGGTAAAATAGTTTTCTCTAAAACAGTCCAGATTTTTTTAGCAAATGGTCTATTAACCAATTCAGGAATTTCAGGAAATAATTCATGGCTATCATACACAATTTTTTTTCTTTGTAACAAACTCACTAAATAATTTGGCAAAAGTGTGTCCAAATCATTGGCTAAAAGCATGTTTTTTTTTGTAAAAAGAAGGATGAAAAATAGCTTCAGATTAAACTCAGCATAAAATAAAATGCCTTTTTTAAAAAAAACGCTAATTCTTTTTGTGCTATAATTTCTTTCTAAAGGTTTGCTGTTTTCGTTTTTTTTACCAATTAAAAGAATTTCATATCCAGCATTTAGCAAGGTGTTACAAACTTTTTCTACTCTTTGATCTGTAGAAATATCATTGGTTATAGAAACTATAATTTTTTTCAAATTGAAATCTTTTGCGCAAGATAAAAATAAAAAACCCACTCCTCAATGAGAAGTGGGAAAATTGCTATGAAAAAGAAGGGTAAGGTAAAACCTTACCCAACCGTAAATTTACGCAATTAGAGTTCTAAAATTGCATTTAAAATTTCTTTTAACAAATATTTAGTAAAAATATAAAAATTGTTATAAAAAATAAAACTCTGTAAATCAAAAATTTACAGAGTTTAAAGTGGAGACGCCGAGAATCGAACTCGGGTCCAAACAAGCAGCTAAAAAGCTTTCTACATACTTAGTTCTTTCTTGGTTTTCGTTTAAAAGCTGATTAAGAACAATCCACTTTTAACTTATCTTCTTTAGTTTCAAAAACCCACCAAAGCTTCAGGTTTTCTATATTTACTTTTACGATATCCAAAAGTGAAACGCCGTAAATCAAGGCTTTTCGTGGACATAAAGCTTGCTCACCTTGTGAGCCTAGGCAAATTCTACTGTGATTCGAATTATGCAGCTAAAGCGTAGTTATCTTCGCCGTTTAAAAAGTTGAAATAGTTTTACAAGTGTAATTTCAATCCTTGATATGCTTACAAATCAACTGTCCTTGCTGTCAAAACCAGTCGTCCCCTTAATGAAATAGCAAATTTTAATTTGCGTAATTGAATTAATCCTGAACTTGTTTCAGGATGTTACAATCTTTCATTTTATTTTTTCAAAGAACACTAAAATTAGCGCAAAACAATCTTATTTTATTGGGCGTTTCCAAGCAAAAAAGCTTGGTCAGGCTTTTCGCTAAATCTTTTTAACAAAAAAGTTAAAAAGGATATCGCTCCAATCCTTAACGCAGTTTGCAAAAATACAAAAAACGTTAAGGATACAATTTATTTAATCAATAAAATTAACGTTAAAATTCGTTTGTTTTAAAAAAAGATTTTATTGAGCAAAAGAAAATTTTATTAACTTATTAATTTTGATAGAATTAAGAAAATAAATAAGAAAATAAAAAGATGATACAAAAAGGAACAAAAGTAAAATGGAATTGGGGAAAGGGAACAGCAGAAGGCAAAGTGAAAGAAACCTATACAGAAAAAGTGACCAAAACCATTAAAGGAAACGAAGTTACTAGAAATGGTGAAGAATTAAACAAAGCTTTGTATATTCAACAAGAAGATGGAGATAAAGTACTAAAATCTGAAAGTGAAGTAGAAAAAGTATAACAAAACAAAAAGAACTTTTTTAAAACGCTTTTTTCAGTTTATCTTTATAGATTGAAAAAAGCATTTTTATTTACAATTATATGAAATTCGGAATTATAAAAGAACGCAAAAATCCACCAGATAGAAGAGTCGTCTTTTCACCAACAAAATTAAAAGAGTTTAAAACACAATTTCCATCAGCAGAAATTGCTGTAGAAAGTTCAGATATTCGTGTTTTTTCTGACGAATATTACCAAAAAGAAGGTTTAGAAGTCACCAAAAATATGGAAGATTGTGATGTTTTATTTGGTGTAAAAGAAGTGCCAATAAATGCTTTAATTCCGAATAAAAAATATTTTTTCTTTAGTCATACCATCAAAAAACAACCATATAATAGAGATTTACTCAACGCAATTTTAAACAAAAATATAGAACTTTTTGATCACGAAACTATTATCAAAGAAAATGGAGCAAGGTTAATAGGTTTTGGAAGATATGCAGGAATTGTTGGCGTTTATAATGGTTTTAGAGCAATTGGTTTAACAAATGAAACTTTTAAATTGCCAAAAGCAGAAAATTTAGACAGTCAAAAAGAATTGATTGACGAACTCAAAAAAATCGACCTAAAAAATTTAAAAATACTTTTAACAGGAAATGGAAAAGTTGCTTATGGAGCAAAAGAAATGTTAGATGCAATGAGCATCAAACAAGTTTCTGTAGATGAATATTTAAATCAAGATTTTGTAGAACCAGTATATTGTTTGGCAGATGTTTTAGATTATAACAAACGTAAAGATGGAAAAGTAATTGATGTTTTTGATTTTTACAATCATCCAGAAAATTATCTTTCTGATTTTATGCGTTTTGCTAAAGTAACCGACTTTTTTATTGCTGGACATTTTTATGGAAATGGAGCACCTTATTTATTTACCAGAGAAGATGCAAAACACCAAGATTTCAACATAAAATTTGTGGCAGATATTTCTTGTGATGTTGATGGTCCTGTAGCTTCTACGTTAAGAGCATCAACCATTGCAGAACCAATTTATGGATATCATCCAGAAAAAGAAATTGAAGTTGATTATAAAGATAAAGACGCTATTGTAGTGATGGCTGTAGATAATTTGCCTTGCGAATTGCCAAAAGATGCCAGTGAAGGTTTTGGCGAAATGTTTTTAGAAAATGTAATTCCAGCTTTTTTTAATAATGATAAAGATGGAGTTTTAAAACGTGCAAAAATGACTGAAAACGGAAAATTAACAGAACGTTTTTCTTATTTACAAGATTATGTGGATGGCAAGGAATAAGGCTTCAGTTGGCAGTTTTAATTTTCAGTCGTAAAATTAATTTAAATATTATTTTAGATTAATAGAATTTTTTAAACCAAAAATCAAATTTTAAATAGTGGAACAAAATCAACAATTCTTAATAGATTTAGCCAAAATGAAAATGCCTTTTGGAAAATTTCAAGGCAGATTTTTAATAGATTTACCTGAACATTATATAGTTTGGTATAAAAATAAAGGTTTCCCAAATGGAAAATTAGGGAAACAAATGGAACTGGTTTATGAACTTCAATTAAATGGTTTAGAGGATATTGTTCGAAAAATTCAACGCGATTTTTCTTAACAATTTCCAATTCAGTGTTAAAAAAGGTATATATTTATAAGGAATTAGAAATAGAAAATTGATCAATTAAATGGAATTTCACGAGATCTTAAATCATCCTGTTTTTACAAAAACAGCATCTATTTTTTTGCTTTTTTTAATTGTATATGCAATTGTTAAAGTGCTTCAAAAAGCCGCCTTTAAAATTGCAAAAGACAATAGTTCTAAATATAAATTTAAAAAACTTATTAATTTAGGAGGTTATATTCTTTTTGTATTCGGAATCTTATATGTTTTCAATACAAAACTTGATGGCATTGGTACAGCTTTAGGAGTTGCAGGAGCAGGTATTGCATTTGCGTTGCAAGAAGTTATTGTAAGTATTGCTGGTTATGTAACCGTTTTTACAAGTAATTTTTATAAAGTTGGCGATCGTGTAAAATTAGGAGGAATTAAAGGAGACGTTATTGATATTGGCTTGCTAAGAACTACATTGATGGAAATTGGTGATTGGGTAAATGGCGATTTATATAATGGAAAAATGGTGAGAATTGCCAACAGTTTTGTGTTTAAAGAGCCTGTTTATAATTATTCTGGCGACTTTCCTTTTCTGTGGGATGAAATGACAATTCCCATTAAAACTGAAGGCGATTACAAATATGCAGAAGAAACTTTTCTGAAAATTTTAGAAGACGAAGTTGGCGATTTTTCGAAAACATCTCAACTTGCTTGGAATCAAATGATAGGAAATTATAGCATAGAAAATGCCAGAGTTGCACCTATGATTTCTATGACTTTTGATGAAAATTGGATTACCTTAACTTTAAGATATGTTGTGGATTACAAATCGAGAAGAGGTACAAAGTCAAATTTATATGATAAAATTTTATCTTCCATAAAAGCCTCTGAAGGTAGAATTGAAGTAGCTTCTGCAGCTTTCGAGATAACTAAATTTCCAAAAAACTAGCATTAAAAACATGAGATTTAAAACGATATTGATTCTAATATTTGCTGCTATTATTGTAATATTTTCTTTACAAAATGCCGAAATTACCGATGTTAAATTTTTGTTTTGGAAAATCTCTATTTCCAGAGTCTTAGTGATTCTCGGCAGTTTTGCAATAGGAATTCTTCTTGGGATTTTAATATCACAAAAAAGAAAAATTACCAATTATAATAATAATTAATGTTTTTGTTTTTCTAAGGAGATATTTTCCACACTTTTAAAAAGCGAAAATAATAGATATAAAAATGACCCAAAACTAATGGTAATAAACCAAGTTTTTGGGTCATTTATACTTAAAAAGCTTTTCTTTAAAATAAGTAACGGATTTGTAAAAAAATCCCAAGAATTGAACCTTAAAAATCTGCCTAAATAAATACCAAATCCACATAAAAAAGTAGCTGATATTGAAAAATAATTTGCGTATTGTAAGTTCCATTTTTGTTTTATGAGTTTGTAAACTTCAGTTAATGATAGTATTGCTAGGAGTAAACCTGTTGATGAAAAAGCGAAAAGAATAAAAATATCCAACCAAATCAAATTTGCTTTTGCATGATGTAAATGGATAAAATCTGTAATAATATAAGGCGCATTTGGTAGAAAAAGTAGCCAAACAAAAAGTGCTATAATCAACTTAAATGTAGAAGAATTTTGCATCTTTTCTTTTATTATTGATGAAATGAAATAAGGAGTGTAGGCTAAAAATAAGTTCCAAATTAGAAAGCCAAAAAATAAAGATTTCGTCATAGAGATTCTTATCATCCAAAGAAAAAGACAAAAAGAAATTAATAAAAAAAGAAGTCCTTTTGTGGATTTAAATAGTTTTTTCATATCGCTTTTCTAGTTTATGTTCAATGAGTAAAGTTGAGATGATTCCTAAAGTATACGCCACTAAATCTCCAATAGAAAAAGAAGTTCCTAAAATAAGTTTTAGTGTCTTTACATGTTCATTAGGATAAAAGTTTTGAAGATTTGTGAGTTGTAAAAACTCAACAGTATATGCAATCAATAAAACAATACTAGCTGTTTTTAAGTTCGATATTTTTACAAAACTTTTAATAAAAGCGTATATTAAAATTACGCACAAATAATCGCCAAAAGTATGTCTTATAAATCCTGTTGTGTATTTTGCGATGAATATTTCTGATAGAAAAAGGATTATAAATATCAGGAAATATTTTAAGTTAAAGGTCATTTTATAATGCATTAAAAATTATTAGAATTATAGAGAATACAATTATGATAGAAAACAGGATTTTAAAAATTATTTGTTTTTCGATATTTTTAATTTTAAAAACTTCTATAATTATTTTAGATATTAAGTAGCCAATTCTTGATATAAAAAGAAGTATTAAGAAACTAATAACTATAAATACAATCATATTTTGGATCTTTTTAAAAAGCAAAATCTCATAAAATTTAGATGAGATTTTGCTTAAATTATTCATCTATTTATCAATTATTTTCCCAATCTATTTTTCTTGAAGCGAACATTACACCAGCTAGAATTGCGAATAAACCAATACTACCAACTAATAAAGCATAGTTTTCTAATTGAATGATTACAAATATAAAAGTGTATAAAGCTGTTAATGAAATTCCTATAAAAACTGGAAACTTTATATTTTTTAAAATTGATTTTGAATACAATGTAATTAAACTAATTACAGCAAAACCAGCAATTAAATAGGCTTTTAAAAAGCTACTGTGTTCTGAAATTGAAATCAATAAAGTATAAAACATGGTGAGTGCAACACCTATCATTAAATATTGAAAAGGATGAATTTGAATTTTACTCATTGTTTGAATTAAAAAGAAAATCAGGAAGGTTAAGCCAATTACCAAGAAACCATATTTCGCAGAACGTTCACTTTTTTGATATTCATCTACAGGAATCATAAAGTTTACGCCAAAAGCAAATCGTTTTAAGTTCGGAATTCCTTTAAAAAATTGTTGAGAATATGGTCTGTTAATATCCAAAATTTTCCATTTTGCATTAAAACCTTCCTCTGTAATTTTGTCAGAATTATAAGGTAAATATTCACCTATAAAATTGGCAGTTTTCCAATCCGATTTTACGTTAACATCTGTTTCTTTTCCAATAGGAATAAACTGTATTTGCTTACTTCCTTTCATATTAATGTTCATAGAAAAGGTGGTTGTTTTTTCTTTTGGAACATCAATAAGTTGCAATGTTTTACTCTCTAGTTCATTTAAAGAAACAGCATTTTGAACTTTATAATTGTTTGTATTATAATCATCATTAAAATGCGATGAAGAAAAAGGGTATTTGTTTTTATTAATATTGATTTCAAACAAACTATTAGCTCCTTTTAAGTTGGTGGTTTGTACAATCAACTTAATTTTATCCCATAGAATATGTTCATCTTTAATTTCTTTTTCAGAAAAATCTGGTTTTTCAAAAGAACCTTTTATTATTATTTCACTTTGATAAACAGCAGTTTTGTAAATTCCTCTAGTTTTTTCTTCTGGATTTATAGTTGATATAATATCCAGTTTTTCTGGAAAAAAGAACGCGTATTTAGTGCTTTCTATTTCCTCTTTTAACCATGTTTTTGTTTTATCTTCATAAGTGCTTTTTGTTGTAAAAACCTTATAAGGTACTTTTAAAATTGGGCCATAAATTAAAACTTCATCTCCCCATTTCTGATTTATTTCGCCAACAACATCTTGTTGTCTCATCATTCTTTCTTGTATTAACATTTCAATGTAAGAAAGAGGAATCATTAAAATTAGAATTAAAATACCCACCATTAGCATTCTTGATGTTATAGAATTTTTTGCCCATTTACTTAGTTTTCCTTTTTGATCTTTGTTCGTTTCCATAATTATTGAATTTGTAGTATTTGTTGTGTATTAAAAATGCTTTCTCTTACTTCTTGGAATGATAAGAGTAAAATATGTTTATAATTAAAGTGATGAAAAGTGTTACAGCTCTTGCCTAATTTGTAAGATTTTAAATAATATTTATAATATTCAGGAAGCAGTATTGTGCCAATTAAAAGCACACCAAATAAATACGGACTTCTTTTACCATTGCCAAAACAGACATATTGTAAGGCGATTTCGTCTTCTACTTTTGTACCATAATTGGTTAGTAAATGGTAACAATCATGTCTTTCTACTTTTGGTAACAATTCAAAATTATTTTCTGCTAACAATTTACCAAGGTGATAACCAAAACTATCTTTAGGGTAGGTTAGGAGCTCTTGAGCAGATATTCCCCAAGGATTTTTCTTTTTAAATTTGATGTAGATTCTTTGAGAATGTTCAAACAACCAATAAATAAATTTCTTTCTCATTTTAATATTTAAAAGTACTTTGAAACACAAAGTAATAGTTCAAAAAAATAGCTTATTTGTTTTTTATTAATTTTTCAAGTGCTTCAATGTGTTTTATAAATTCCATTTTACCCAAATTGGTTGCTATGTATTTTGTATTTGGTTTTCTGCCAATAAACTGTTTTTCTACTTTTATAAAATCTACTTTTTCTAAAGCCTTTGTATGGCTTGCTAAATTGCCATCTGTTGCCCCTAATAATTCTTTTAAAGTTGTAAAATCGGCAGATTCGTTTACCATTAAAACCGACATTATTCCCAGTCGTATTCTATGATCGAAAGCTTTATTTATGTTAAGAATTATGTTTTTCAAACGAACTTGTTTAGATTATAAAAATAGTGCTATTTTTTATCATATTTAAAGTACATAATTGCACCATAAATGATGTGCATAAAACCAAAGCCAATTACCCAAAACCAAAATCCATAACCAGGATATAGAGCAGAAATTAACCCCAAAACAATTTGAGTGTAGCCTAAATATTTAATATCTCCCAACGTATATTTTGATGCATTTAGCAAAGCCAAACCATAAAAAAGCAACATTAAAGCACCAGTTTGTCCATATTTTTGATTGTTTAAAATGATGATAATATAAATTCCACCTGCCAATAATGGTACAATAAAACTTGTTAATAATCTTTTGGTTAAAGAATCCCAAATCTTTTCATTGTTCTTTTTTGCTTTTTTTGTGGTTAAAAAAATGGCAGTTCCAATGCTTAAAACAGTAATAATTATTAGATCTAAAATTATCAAACGAAATACTGTTCCATCTAAAATTAAATATTCTCTGCCACTATTACAAACTAACCAATAAGCAAAAGCTGCACCTATTAGTGCATAAATTCCTGCTAAAATACCAGACAAACCACTTAAAGAAATAAATCTTGATGATTTATTCATTAATGTTTTAATTTCTGATATGTCTCTTAAATAATCTTCTTGACTCATTTTTTAAAGAACTTTGAAATACAAAGTAAATACTTATTTTTTAATTTTACTAATAAAATTTAAATAAAATCGAAAAAAATAAAAATCCTTTATTATTGAAATTAAATTTAAAATTATTTTTAATAAAATTAAGTACTCAAGTAACTGTATATTCTAATAAAGTGTAATTTTAATTTTGATATGCTCGTCTTAATATTTATTTTTGAGAAAAAAAGTTCAAATTTTAGTAGCATTAATAGTCTTAAAAAATTAGAATTTCAAAAAAAAAAATATTATGAAAAAAATATGTATTGCCTTAGACACAAGTCCTTCAGCTAAAAAAATAGCCAAAACAGGCTTCAATTATGCAAAAGCGTTGCAAGCAGAAGTTGTATTTATTCATGTAATTGATAACGCTGGAGTTTATGTAAACACATATGATCCTATTATGAATTATAATGGTTTTTTAGTAAATCAGAATATTAAAATTGTAGAAAGTTTAGAAAAAGAAGCTAAATCTTTTCTTAATTCCACAGCAAAATATTTAGGAGAACCAACCACTGAAGTTAAGGTAATTGAAGGGAATCCTGAATATGAAATTCTTAATTTTGCTAAAGAATGGAGTGCAGATCTTTTAGTAATTGGAACTCACAGCCATAGTCTTTTAGAAGATATATTTATGGGAAATATTGCTGCAAGTATCGTTAAAAGTTCAAAAATTCCAGTTTTGGTTATTCCTGTAAAAGAATAATAAAAGTTGTATTATAATTTAGCGGTTTACAACACCATACGTAATGTGTGCAACTCCTAAAATAACCAATGAAGAATACCAATAAGTAGGAATCGTAAAGCAAATTATGGAAAATAATAAGCAAATTCCACTGATTATTAAAAGATTTTTTCGTTCTTTTTTATGAAATGCAAACAGTAAAAGTCCGTAGAAAAGTAAAAAAGTGGGTGTTATAAAGTCTTCAAGATTTTGAGTGTACACAAAAAATAATATCCCATAAATACTTAAAAATGAAATTAAAATTATCCAAAAAGTAGCAACCGATTTTTTATTCCAAAGTTGTAGTTGTTGCTGTTTAGCATTTCTTTTTCCTTTAAAAAACAACGCAAAAAACGAAAATAATACCGTAAAAAAAGTAATAGTTGTAATGGCAATCACTAAATTTATTTCTGATGAAAGGCCTAAGGTATCAGCATCTAAAAAATCTAAAAGTAAAGTTTCAATCGCAAAAGCTGCTAATAAAATATAGATACCAATTTGGATGCTTGTAAAACCAACTAAAGAAAAATTTAGTTGAGAAGTATTGTCTGTTTTCATAAATTTTATAACTTTCACAAATATACGCAAATGAAACCTGCAGAAGAATATATTTTAAATCAACCAGAACCATTTAAATCGATGTTGTTGCATTTGCAAATCTTAATAGAGGGTGCATTTCCAACAGTAGATTTAAGGTGTAAATGGAGAATTCCTGTTTATTATTTAGATGATAAACCTTTTTGTTACCTAAATGCATCTCACAAAAAAGGCTTTGTAGATGTTGCCTTTTGGGTTTCTGCACATTTAACGAAATACACAGAATTCTTAGTGACAGAAAATAGAAAGGTTGTAAAATCTTTACGTTATTTTTCTGTTGATGAAATCAATGAGAAAATTTTATTGACAGTTTTAGAAGAGGCTCATCAACTAAAAGATAAAGGATTTTATAAAAGAAAATAAATATTGTTACTTCTAGGATTTCGAGTGAAATTTCTCTTCCAGAAATTTTGTGTCGAGAAGTTTTGTTTATTCAATTTTAACTTTAAAATGCAAAGCATCTTTATTATTGATATACAATGTTAAATCTGCATTTCTATTCGGATTTTTTATAGTTAAAGTAGCCATATTATCGACAACAGTAATCATTGGTTTTTGAGTATATTTATTACCAGTAATTGCATAAATAATTTGAGAAGTTGTATCTAAATCTTTAAATTTTAAAACGATATTTTCAGATCTTTTTAGATTGATGATACCATTTTGTGGCGAAATCAATTCAGAATCTAATGCTAAAAATGTATTGGTATAAATTGGCTGATTGTAAAATTCTTCCAAACTCATTTGGCCAAAATGTAAGACCCAAATAGCTTCTTTTGGATAATGAGTTTTAAATATTTTATCTATTGGAATATTATAAAAGTACTCGTTAAATTTACGAATCCATTTTCCATTATATTCATAACCAGCAGCCCAAGTTGCATCTAAAATAAGCCATTTTCCATCGATTTTAACAGCATTCCAAGCATGATTTGTACTGTTTGAAACTGTGCCAATTTCTCTAAAATCACTTCTAACATTTCCTTTGATAACTGCAGCTTCTATGTTTAATAAATCACATATTTTTTTGAAAGATTGTGCATAATCTTCACAAACACCCATTTTGTTTTTAAATGTTTCTGCAATAAATTGATTTCTTATGGTTTGTAATTTTAATACTCGCTCTTCTTCAGATGAATATCTAAAACGATAACTTCTTTTTCTTGGACTGTAATATTCTTTTAAATTATAACGAATATTTTTTGCTAACCAAAAAAAAGCAGCTCTTGCTTTGTCAGCATCACTTTTAAAATCTTTATCGATTCTATTTGCCAAATCTTCTACCTTATTAAATTTTGGATAATTTAAAACTTTAGCATCAACAGTATCAAAATTCTGAGAAAATGTGACAATCGAAATGAATAGAAATAAAAATATGAGTTGTTTCATTATAAAAAGGTAAACACTTTTAGAAATCAAATATTGTGCCTCAATAATTTATTTCAAAAAAAATAAAAACCCTTCAACTTTTAAAGATTGAAGGGTTTAAAATCGATATTAAAATATTTTATAAGCTATTTACAGTTTTACGAATCGCTACTAAATTGCTTAACAACTTTTCTAAATTGTCTAAATGCAACATATTTGCGCCATCAGATTTTGCATTTGCTGGGTCAAAATGAGTTTCGATAAACAAACCATCTACATTATTTACAATTCCTGCTCTTGCAATCGTTTCAATCATATCTGGTCTTCCTCCAGTAACTCCTGCAACCTGATTTGGTTGTTGTAAAGAATGTGTAACATCTAAAATTGTTGGTGCAAATGCACGCATTTCAGGAATTCCTCTAAAATCTACAATCATATCTTGGTAGCCAAACATGGTTCCTCTATCAGTAACCCAAGCCTTATGATTACCAGCATCTAAAACTTTTTGAACTGCATGTTTCATAGAAGCAGGACTCATAAATTGCCCTTTTTTTAAGTTGACAACCTTGCCAGTTTCTGCAGCAGCAACTACCAAATCTGTTTGACGAACCAAAAATGCAGGAATCTGTAAAACATCTACATATTCAGCAGCTTTTGCAGCATCAGAACTTTCGTGAATGTCTGTAACAGTTGGCACTTTGAAAGTTTCAGAAACTTTGCGTAAAATTTTTAATGCTTTTTCATCTCCAATTCCAGAAAAACTATCAATTCTACTTCTGTTTGCTTTTTTAAAACTCCCTTTAAAAATATAAGGAATCTTTAATTTATCAGTAATTGTTACTACTTTTTCAGCAATTCTTAAAGCCATTTCTTCGCTTTCGATAGCACAAGGTCCACAAAGTAAAAAGAAGTTGTTTGCTTCAATATTTTTTATATTCGGAATTTCAGATAAAATCATTTTTGTAAATTTTAAACAAAAATACATAAAATTTAAGCGTTATAAATGTTATATTTAGCATCTTAAAAATCAATATATAATGAAAAAAACACTATTTCTTTTAGCAGCATCAATATGTATAATTTCTTGTAAAAGCACAAAGAATACAACTGTTGAAAAATCAATATCAAAGAAAGTAAAAACGGAAATGCCATCTTTTTTTATTGATTCTGTGATGGTAAAAAAGCATTTGTATACGTTAGCATCAGATGAAATGGAAGGCAGAAAATCGGGAACACCAGGTATTGAAAAAGCTGCAAAATATATAGAAAATGAATTTAAAAGAATTGGTTTAACCACTTTTGAAGGATTAGAAACCTATAGACAAACTTTTAATTTTACACCAAGAAGAAGCAATGAAGAAATTACAAGTGCTAATATTATTGGGGTTTTAGAAGGTAAAAGTAAAAAAGACGAATATGTAATTATTTCTGCACATTATGATCATTTAGGAAACGAAGGAAAAGGAGATGATAAAATCTATAATGGTGCAAACGATGATGCTTCTGGAGTTACTGGAGTTTTAGCATTAGCAGAATACTTTAAGAAAGTTGGTAATGAAAGAACCATTGTTTTTGTGGCTTTTACAGCTGAAGAAATGGGTTTAATTGGTTCTACACATTTTGGAAAAGGAATTGACGCGACTAAATTTGTTGCAGGTATTAACTTAGAAATGATTGGTAAAATACCAAGTTTTGGACCCAATACAGCTTGGTTAACAGGTTTTGAAAGATCTGATTTTGGGAAAATTGTTCAGAAAAATTTGGAAGGTTCTGGGTATCAATTATTTCCTGATCCGTATAAAAGTTTTAATTTATTTTTTAGATCAGACAATGCTTCTTTAGCACGTTTAGGAGTTCCTTCTCATACTTTTTCTACAACTGCAATAGATGTTGATAAAGATTATCATAAAGTTTCTGATGAAGCTGAAACTTTAAATATGACCATTATTACACAAACAATTCAAGCAGTTGCAAAAGGAACAAAAAGTATTATTGATGGAAAAGATACACCTACAAGAGTGGTATTAGAAGAATAGCAATATGAAAAATTTAAAGTATTTGTTTTTGGTTTTGTTGATGAGTTGCTCAACGTCTAAAGTAATCACAGATTACGATGATAAAGCTGATTTTTCGAGCTTTAAAACCTATGCTTTTTATAAAGATGTAGGAAAAGGTTTAAATGAATTGGATGTAAGAAGAGTAACTTCAATAATGAATACTGAATTGAATAAATTAGGAATTCAAAAATCTGAAAACCCTGATTTTTTTATCAATATTATTTCAAATACTACTGAAGCAACTAACAATAATACAATTGGTATTGGAGTAGGAAGTGGAGGTAGAAATGGTGGTTTTGGCATTTCTGGAGGCATACCCATTGGAGGTAAAAAGTTAAACGAAGAATTTATTGTTGAGTTTGTAGCTGCAACTAACAATACACTTTTTTGGGAAGCTGTTTTAAATTCAACAATAAATGAGAATAGAAAACCCGAGGAAAAAGAATTTCATTTTCAGGAAATTATAAAAATCATTTTAGAGAAATATCCACCAAAACAAAAATAGACACAAAAAAATCCTCTAAAATTAATTAGAGGATTTATTTTTTTAATAATGTTTTAATTAAAACTGGTATCTAATTCCAAAAGCGATATCGTTTCCAAAGTCATTATAACGATCTCCAAAACCAAACTCAGGTCTATAATCTAGAGAAAGTAAAATTGGCGTATTTGGGAAATTGTACTCAATACCAATATCACCAGCAGCAAAAACAAAAGTTTCAGAATAATCATCATTGTTGTTGTTATTGTTGTTATTTCCACTATAACTTGCTAAACCAGCACCAACACCTGCATACCAATTAAATCCACCTTCAATATTCCAAAGCCATTGGTACAAACCTGTTGCTTTAAAACCATCGTAATTATTACTATTACGTAATCCTAAATCAATTTCTAGTCTGTTATTACCACCTAAAGCTCTTTGGTAAGAAATCTCACCTCCAAAACCGTCATCAGACCCTAAACGCAAACCAATTGCATTTTCAGAAATATCCTGTGCATTTATTGTTAATGCTGAACTCACTATAAATCCTACTAATAAAAGTACTTTTTTCATAATTTCTATCATTTTGATTGAACTACAATATTAGATATAAAAGGCATATCTAATTAACTCTATCAGAAAGTTTATTAACACTTATGTTTAATTATTTATTTTTAAACGAACACCTTTTGAATGACTGCTAAATTCAGGTGCATACATACTTTGGATTGTAGAAATTCCGTTGCTAAAGTTCCCAGCATTGTTTACACGAACATCATATTCAAATACATAAACACCTTTTGGTAACTTATCAAAAAAGAAATTGGTTGCAGCATCTTTAGTACTTTCATAATACCCTAAATTATCTTGCCATTTATAGGTTGATAATACATTAATTGGCTCAACTCCAGAAGCTCTCATATCTTTTAAATGAATAAACTCCATATCTCTATCTGAACGCAATTCAATTCTTACCGTAATTAAATCGCCAACTTTAAGTTGCGTGTTTTCATTAATTAATTTTAGTTCTTTTCCAGTATCAGCATTTACTTTTAAAAACAATTTCTTGTTTAATTTTAACGGACTTTTTGCGGATGTAATTTTGTCTAAATCTTCAAAATATTGCCAATATAAACCTCCCCAAGCAATTCCTTTTTCTTTTTTGTTGATAGTAATTGTTGCCATTGCTGGTTTTATTTCTTCAGTATTCCAAGAAGTTTTAAAATAGCCAGTTCCAGCTTCCACTTTTACGTTTTCTATTTCTGATGGATTTATTTGTTGATTTCCAACTTTAATAGTTACCATTTCTGTGATAGATAACCAATCATTTCCATTTAACAATAATGCATACACAGCTTCTGTAGTGGCTTTTGTAGTTTTCCATTGATTGGTTTGTTTATTTTTTAACAACCAAATTTTAAGATTATCAATAGTTTCAACATCATTTTCAATTTCAGAAAAAGTTTCAATCATTAGAGCTTGCGTTTCAACAGGTGCTTGATAATAGTAATAACCAGCAGTATTGCTTTTCCAATACATTCCTAATTCATCAGAAGTTATCGAATTTTCTTTTAAAGATTTTAGAATCTTGTTTGCAACTGTTTTTTCATCAGCTCTAAAAAGTGATAAGGCAATTTGTCCTTTTGCATATAAATTATAAGCATTCCAATATTTTGCAGACTGATTTTGATAATATTTTACAGCAGATTTTGTTGTATCATCTAAAGAAATATCACCATAAAAACTACGCATATATAAATACTGGATGGTAGCATAGTTCAAATTATTTTTTGATAAATATTCTTCGTATTTCTTTTCGCCTTCTTTTTTAGATTTTGATTCCTCTTTAATTTTTCTAGCTCTTTCCAAGAGTTTTTCATAATTTTCTAAGAGTTCATCATCTAAAAATTTCACAGCTTTTTCAATCATGTTTTTGGTTGATGGATCAAAATCAGTAACTCCTAATTTTTGTAGATGCCCAAAACCAGTTGCAATATGTTGGGTAATAAACGTATTTGCATATTTACTGCCTTTAAACCAAGGAAACCCACCAGAATTCATTTGGTTTTCCTGCAATTTGTTAATGGCTCTTTCTTGCTCGTTTTTCATTTTATTTAAATCGAATAACAACGCAATTCTCTTTTTTTGTTCGGTTTCAGATTGTGCATCTCTTAACCAAGGCGTTTCTTGAATGATTAACGATTTTAACTCTTGGTTTTTTTCTAAATTCGATAAAAGTGCATCAGAAGATTTCCAAGCATTAAAAACATTTTGAATTTTAGGGTTTGAATTCGCCACAAAACTCGCTAACGTATTTGCATAATATCTAGAAAAAATTTGTTCTGAACATTCATAAGGATATTCCATTAAATAAGGCAAAGCCTGAACTGCAACCCAAACAGGATTTGAGGTCATTTCTAGTGTTAACTTATGATTTTTTAACGTTGATGAAGTTGAATTCTTCAATTTGTCCAACGTAAAAGTTTTAGTTTCGTTCGATTTAATAAACATTGGAAGTGTTTCTGTAACCAACATTCTATTGGTTAAAACAGGCAACACATTTTGTTCTCCATCAGAAAAATCGCCAGATTTTGCCACAATTTTATATTGAACAGCTTGCATATTTTCTGGAATTGCTAAACTCCAAGAAACGTTTGTATTTCCATCTTTATCAACTACAAAATTCTTGTTTGATTCTAGGTTTTGTAATTCCGAATCAATTTCTTTTCCAGAAATAGCATCTGTTAATATCAATTTTGCAAAACCACTTAATTGATTATTTGTTAAGTTGGTAATTTTTGCATTCAACGTAATTGTATCTTTTTCTCTCAAAAATCTTGGTGCATTTGGCACCACCATTAATTCTTTTTGAGTAACAGTTTGCAAGGTTTTTGTAGCTGATTTTAAAGTTGTTGAATGTGCTAATAATTGCAATTTCCATCTTGTCAAGGCTTCTGGCATTGTAAAAGAAAAACTCACTTTACCATTTTCATCTGTTTTTAACTGTGGATAAAAGAAAGCAGTTTCTTTAAAGTTTTTACGTGCTTGCACTTGAGATAATGCTGCATCTATTTTTTCTTGCCCAGATTTTGTGGTGATAATTACAACGCCATTTGCACCTCTTGAACCATAAAGTGCAGTTGCAGCTGCGTCTTTTAGAATAGAAATATTTGTGATGTTACTTCCATTTTCATCAAAAGAATCCACAATAACACCATCAACAACATACAAAGGTTCTGTATTTCCATCTAAAGAACTTACTCCTCTAATTGAAATATTTTTATCAGAACCAGGTTGTTCAGAAACGCCATCTATAGTAACTCCAGCAACTCTTCCTTCTAAAATACTATTTATATCAGAATCATAAGCTACTTTTTCATAAGAAATAGATGCTTTTGAATAAGCTTTTCTATTTGTTCCATAACCAACAACGACAACTTCATCCAAAGAGCTAGCATCTTCTTCTAAACTTACATCAATATTTGTTTGAGAATCGATTAAATATTCTACTGATTTATATCCTAAATAATTCACAACCAAAACATCTCCTTTTTTTATTTTGATGGAATAATTACCATCAAAATCTGTTTCTGTTCCAAAAGAGGTTCCTTTAATTTGAACATTTACTCCAGGCAAAGGTTCTCCATTCTTATTACTGATTAAACCTGTAACTGTACCATCAAAATCTGTTCTTGTACTATTAATTTTATTTTTAGTTTCTCTTAAATATTGTTGATTTAACCATCTGTTATTATTCAAACTAAAGCCAAACCAATTGTAAGAACTAGTACCAATTGATGGGATTTGATAATAATTTCTTTCATTATTTTTGATGTAAAAACTAGTATTTCCAAAACTTTTATTGGCATTACTAGTTTGGTAAGAACTGTAGTTTTGTTTTCCAGCAATTGGATTAAAATTCCAATTATGAGCTTTAAAATCATCTAAAGACGCATCATACATGCTTGCTAAAACTTCTGCTGCAACTGCATCATTTTTATCATCTTTGATGGTAAAACTCCAAGTTTCATTTTGACCAGGTTGTAATTTATCTCTAAAAATATTGGTGATAATTTCTATAGACTCTTGCTTTTCAGGAACATTAATAAGTAGGTTTCCACTTTCGAAATAATTGTAATTAACATAGTGATATTTAACAGCAAAACCACCTACATCTTCCTTATTTATAGGAATTTTAATTGTTTCTATACAGTTGTTTAATTTGATCAATTTCGTGTCAACAATTTTATGATTCTTTTCAATTTGAACAATTACTGTCATGTTTTTAGAAGCAGAACCCATTTGAATTTCAACTTGATCACCCACATTGTAAAAAGTTTTATTTGTGTTGATCGTAAAAAGTTGATTATCGGCTACATTTTTATCTTTTGAAGAGAAAATTGTAATTCTTTTTTCGTCTTTTACTTCTTGTCCAAATTTATCTTCGCTTTCTAAAACAACGATATATTTTCCTGAAAGCCAACTTTTAGTGTTTTTTAAAATGATTTCTTTTGATGATTCTGTATCAAACTTTTCTGTAAAAACAAGTGCTCCTTTTTTCCAGTTTTTTTCATCACCTTCATCATCTGTATACGGATCATTTGGAAACAATTTTCGGAATTCATTTTCAGAAATATCTTGATAATCTGGAGCAGACCAAGGTCTGTTTCTTAACGGATTTTTTGGCGCTTGTAATTTGTAAATTTTAACAATACCTTTTGCAGCGACAAACTCATCATTTAAATTTTTTGTTTCAATTTTAACAATCGTTTCTTTTTGATTTTTATCAATTTTATCATCAATCAAAATAGAAGCAATTAAAGAATGATAACCAACTTTTACAATAGTTGTTGCACTTCTTGTTTCGCCATTAATGTCAGTAACATCCGCAGTTATTTCATAATTAAAAACGGGGTTACTTTCTTTGTCTACACTTTCATCAGGGATCGCCTTAAATTTGATAAAGAAATTACCAGATGCATCTGTGATGCTTTCTCCATTGGTAATTTCTTGCGAATTAGAAGTCGGATTTGGTCTTCTCCAATAATACCAACTAGGATATTGCACTTTTCTGTGTACTCTATAAACCACTTTTGCATCAGTAATATTTGCACCAGAAAACGCTTTTGCAAAACCATTAATTTTAATTGAATCGTTTATTTTAAAACTTTCTGTGATGGGTTTAAATTCGGTCTCAAACTTTGGTCTTTTATATTCTTCTACAGAAATTGTAACAGAATTATTATAATCGATATCAAAATCTGCATTCTTGTAAAATTTACTTTTTTGTGTAGAACTTTCATCAACATCAATTGTAAATTCGCCTGTTAAACCATTGTTTGGAATTATAAATTGGCCAGCAACAGAACCAAAATCGTTTAGTTTTAAATCTAACGTTTTTACAATTTGGTTATTCACATCATACAAAGTAACCTCAACAAATTCGTTTTTAAAAACTTCGGATGTATCTCCTTGTTTTTTAATAACAATTGTTTTAAAATATACAATTTGTCCTGGTCTATAAATACTTCTATCTGTGAAAATAAATGGTTTTATAATGATTTCTTCATTTGCATTATTCTCATTGTTATTAGAGTTTTGATTGTACAAATAATTATTATCAAAAATTGCAAAATCATTTTTAGTTGAAATTGTAATTTCTACATTATTGTAGTAATCGTTACTTTTGTAAGAAGCAAAACCATTTTTATCCGTTGTTAATTTTTTGTTGATTAATCTGCCATTATTTCTTTTTTCATTTTGTAAATGAATTTCAGCATTCTTAATTGGTTTTCCTGTAGTTCTATCAACTACTTGATAATTGTATCTTCCATCAAAAGTATTTTCAATCAATGTTAAGTTGGTTACTTGAATTGTGGTAGTTCCGTAAACTGAGTTTTCGTTTAAATCATCATTTTCTGAGGCCAAAATTAGATACATTCCACTTTCAAATTTTGGTACAATAACTTCAGTTGAATGTTCTAAATAATCATCTTCATTTCTTAGTTTGTGATTCCAAGTTTTTAATTTTTCTAACTTGCTGATAAATGCCTTTTTATCATCAAACTTATAAATTTTATTGAATTCCTCTAGTTGTTTTTGATTGATTTTATACCCCGTAAAAAATAACTTTTCGACATTTTTATAGGTAACTAAAAGTCTCGAATTTTTAGCAATAGGAATATATTCCTCAGCTAAAATAGAAAGCGTTTTTTGCTCAATTTGATTTTTTAAAACAAAACATTTTTGTGCTCCTAAACTCTTTGGGAAATCTTTTATAACAGTATTACAAATATCAAGAGCTTCTTTATTCTTCGCTTTATTTTTATAAATTTCAGCAATTTCAAATGCATACAAACCACTTGCTTCATCATTCTTAAAATTTTCTTCCGAGGTTTTTAACGTTTCTAATAGAATACTATCCTTATTTTCGAAAGTTGCATTTTGATACACAAAATTAATTCGCTGAACATCGATATTTGCAAACGCATTTTTATTGTTTGTAATGCTATGTAAATGAAGTAAATTTTGATAAATTTTTAAAGCATTCAATTCTAAAGACAAACTATCTTTTGATGTGATTTTTAACGTGGAAAATGTTTTAGCATCACTCAAATAATCAGAACTATCAATCGTAAATTGATAAGAAGGTTTGGTGATGGAAGTCTCTGAAGATTTATAGAATTGAAGAGCGTTATTCGCTAAAAAATCGAATAGAGTAGGAGTGTATATTTTAGCAGTATGTTGAAGTTGTAAAATATCGGAAAACTCATCAATATTAATTTTTTGTAATAACTTTTCCTCTTGTAAAGATGCTTTGAAATACGTGTGAATTTCCTCAAAAAGCGTGTCTAAATCCCAAGTTCTAAAATCATTAACATCGACTTTATCTTGAGTTTTTGTTCGGTTATAAAATTTATATCTATTTTGAGTAAAATATTGCCAATATAAGTTCGCTAAAACATTTTCTAACACATTTTTTGTTGGAGATACATTTTTAGCAATTTGCTCTTTAAAATTATGAATTACCTTTAGTTGTGCATCCTCTTCTAATGTTAATGAAAATTTACTTTTGTAAAAAAGCGACTTTATAATTTGTGAAGAATTGTTCGTTTTTTCTGCTTTTGTATAAATTTCTTCTACAATTTTTAAAGCCGATTTTGGCAAACCATCAACCTCAAATTTTTCGACTTGTTGCCAAAGTTTCTCAAAATCGTTTTGAGCATTTGTGGTTAAAGAAAATAAGAATATCATTACTATTGTTGTTGTAAATTTTTTCATTATTCATTAATTTTAAAAAGATTCCTAAAGTTTATATCTCTTGGTTTCATTTGAAATTGTTAATCCCAATAATCAGGAATTTATGCTATAAAGCACGTGAAATTTATTTTATAAAACTATCCATAATTAGCGAACGCGTCTTTTTGGTTCGTAAAACCGCTTTTTTATTTAGTTTCTTCTATGGTAAACTCATTGATTTGTTTCTCGAAAATTCATTTATCCATAAGTTTTTCTAAATTATATCCCATAACTATTTGAAAAAATAAATTTCGTGATTTTATTGCTTTTAAATTAACGCATTTGCTTTAGAGTTTATCAATAAAGATAATTCATATTGTGCAAAGCTTTTGTATTTTTACCCTTTATAATTTTTACCTATGAACATTCATTTTATTGCAATTGGAGGAAGTGCCATGCATAATTTAGCAATTGCTTTACACCAAAAAGGATACCAAGTTTTTGGAAGTGATGACACCATTCACAATCCGTCAAAAGCTCGATTAGAAAAATATGGTTTATTACCAAAAGAATTTGGTTGGTTTCCAGAAAAAATATCGTCAGATTTAGATGTGATTATTTTAGGAATGCATGCAAAAAAGGACAATCCTGAATTGTTAAAAGCACAAGAATTAGGGTTGAAAATTTATTCTTATCCAGAGTTTTTATATGAACAATGTAAAAATAAAACGCGTGTTGTAATTGGGGGTTCTCATGGAAAAACAACCATTACTTCTATGATTTTGCATGTGTTAAATTATCATGAAAGAGATGTAGATTATATGGTTGGTGCACAATTAGAGGGGTTTGAAACGATGGTTCATCTAACAGAAGAAAACGATTTTATGGTTTTAGAAGGTGATGAATATTTGAGTTCGCCCATTGATATGCGTCCTAAATTTCATTTATATAAACCAAATATCGCACTTTTAAGTGGCATTGCTTGGGATCATATTAACGTTTTTCCAACCTTCGAAAATTATAAAGAACAGTTTAAAATCTTTACAGATTCCATGATAAATGGAGGAAGTATGGTGTATAATATTGAAGATGAACATGTGAAAGACATTGTAGAATCTTCTGAAAACCACATTAAAAAATATCCTTACGAAACACCCAATCATTTTATAGAAAACGGAATTACATATCTAGAAACTGCAGAAGGGAATTTACCTTTAGAAATTTTCGGAAAACATAACTTACAAAATTTAGCAGGTGCAAAATGGATTTGTCAACATATGCAAGTTGATGAAGACGATTTTTACGAAGCAATTGCAAGTTTTAGTGGCGCAAGCAAGCGTTTAGAGAAAATTGCTGAAAGTAATTCAACCGTAATTTTTAAAGATTTTGCCCATTCACCTAGTAAAGTTGCTGCCACTACAAAAGCAGTAAAAGAGCAATACTCAGAAAGAACTGTTTTGGCATGTTTAGAATTACATACGTATTCTAGCTTAAATGCCGAATTTTTAGCAGAATATAAAGGAGCACTAGATTTTGCAGATAAAGCAGTTGTTTTTTATTCTCCTGATGCTGTTAAAATTAAACAATTGGAAGAAGTTACTCATCAACAAATTGCCAATGCTTTTGAAAGAGAAGATTTGGTTATTTATACCAATCCAGCAGCTTTTAAAGAGTTTTTGTTTGCTGAAAATTTAACAAATTCAGCAGTTGTTTTAATGAGTTCTGGTAATTATGGAGGTTTAGATTTTGATGAAGTTAAGGGGTTGGTTTAGCTTTTTTTAAACCTAACTGAACCAATTTTTCATTTTGCCAATTTTTATCGGTTGTCCTTTTTACGAGCCAGGTTCTTTTTTCTTTATCAAAAATTGAATCTTTAATGATTTTTAATCTTTGTTTTATAAAAAGTTTTGTTTCAATTTTTTTATGAAACTTTTTACTGTTAGCATTATTTTCGATGTTTTTTGTAAAGAAGTCAATATATTCTTTTGATTCCTTAGTTTCTATATATTTTAACGATTTAGGATGGTTAAAAATAACAGCACAAGAGGCTAAGAAGCAATTTAAAGGATTTTTAAGGTTGATAAAATCATTAAAAGCCGATTTTGCAGTAGTTTTTTTAGAAAGTAAAAAAACATCATAGGCATTTCTTAAAGAAATATCTTTGTAATGAAAACCTTTATCATTTATCTGTTTAGCAATAATGGATAAATTTAGTTGATTTTTAAAACTCAAAAAATGAATGCCATGAATGATTTGTGCATCTTTTTTAATATACCTATAATTGAATTCATCTGCATACTCTTCAAGTAATAATTCCTTGTGAATTTCTACAGCTGCAATATTGTTTGCTTTTTGTAGCCTTGGATAATGTTTAAACTGTGGAAAATCATAGGTTGTATCATGAACTTTAGAATACTCGAAATTTTGTAAAACCTCTATAGCTTTCGGATATTCCTCTTTAGAGAAAATAAAATCAATATCACCCACCATTCTTTCAGCAATATCTTCATACAAGCCTTCTAATAAATTTCCTGTTCCTTTTAAGAAAATAGGAGTGATGTTATTTGACAATAATAATTCATTAATTTCTTTAGCTTGTTCTATAATTTGCTCATTTCTATCACGATTTAAATCAGTTATATATATCATATACTCAACCAAATCTGTTGGTAGATAATGTAGAAAATCAGCTTTTTTAAAGTTGCAATATAAAGCAGGAAAAACAAAATGAGCTGTGCTAACTTTCACAACAGCATCCCAATCAATAGAATTTGATTTTAGTTCTTTTTCAACGATTTTTTTATGATGTTCTTCGTGATTAATTGTCAAACATTTTCCAACAAAAAGTAAGGTTTCTTTATAAGTCATTGTCAAATATTTTAGTAACCGTTTTTATCATTTCTTCATTATTAGAATAGGTTAATTGATAGCAATTTAAACCACCAAACCAATCTAAAAATAATTGAGCATTTTCTTTTTTGGGTGATAACCAGGAATCTGGAATTAGTTGCTGAAAAGCATCAATTTTAGAAATCTTTTTACACCTAAGTTTTGCCTCTTTTTCATATTTGATAAAAACCAAATCGTTGCAAGGTATATGTGCAAAGAAATTAGCGTTATTTGGTTTTAAATAACGAACAACTTTATTCAATCTTGTAAAATTATACTCTTTACTAGTTGCTAGTTCAGGGTAAATTGGCATCAACGTTTTTAAACTATTTTGTTTGATAGATATGGATGCAGGAAAACTATATACTTCTTGTTTTTTTGCATCAACAGGAACAAAATCATCTGCCAAACAAGTAAAACCATTAGCCTGTAAAAGTGCTAAAGAAGTACTTTTTCCATTGCCAGAATCACCTAAAAATAACATTGATTTTTTTCCATTACTAATAGCAGATGCATGAAAAACTCCCAACCATTCCTCTTCTTTCTTTTGATGTATTTTTTGAATGATTTCCATTGAAAACTTTCCTTGAAAATAATGAACATCATGATGACTCCAAGATCCAATATAGTCTTTATCTACATACAGAAATATAAAATTGCTATTGATAAAAACTTCAAATTCATTGTCAAAATTTTCAACAGCATCAATTACCAAATGCTCAAATTTAGGATGTATTAAAGATTGCTCTTTTTCGTTTAAATAAGAGATTTTAAAAATAACTTCATTTATTTTATAGAAGGTTACAAAATTATAAGAAGATGGTTTTTTTATGTCTCTATCATCGTTAATAACTTCTTTTTTAGTGTTATTATTAGGTTCGTAAAGTTTCTTTTTTAGATTTAGAATAAAATCTTCAGCTTTTTCTAAAGGGACATCTAATTTTTTTGAAAGTGCATTTGCTATAATTTCTACAGAAATTCCTTTGCTTAATCTTTTTAAAATATCGGCTGTAGTATTTTCTAAGACTACATATTTGTTGGTGTTTTCAAACCAAGCAATCGTTTTGTCTTCGATAACTTTATACAGCGTTTTCATTGATTTCATAGTTGATAAATATACTTACAATAAATATATAAAAATAAAAACGCCTCAAAAATTTTGAGGCGTTTAAAGTTGAAATAATTTTTATTAAAATCCAGTTCCAGGATCTTGAGGAACAGATGCTGCTTGTGCTTTTTGTGGATTTAAAATCATATAGGTTCCTAAAGCAGTTAAAGCTGCATATTTTCCGTAATTACCTATTTTTTTAATAGCTTCTTTACGAGTAATTTCTTGTTTATTGTCTATGTTTTTTTGCATAATTTTTTATTTAAAATCTCGTAATTATTCTAAGGTTATTTTTTTGTTTAAGCTACCAGTTTCAGTTTCTAATTGAACAATGTAAATTCCTGGAGATAATGCAGGTAGAGTAATATCTTGAACTCCATTAGAAGTAAATGAATTCTCTAAAACTTGCTTTCCTAAAATAGAATATAATTTAATAGAAGCTTTTCCTTGAGAGATCCCAACAATTCTTAAATTAGAATTGGTTGTTTTGTAGATGCTGATGTTATCCATATTTAAAGAATCAACACTCAAAGCACTACTGTTTTTTGTATGTAGATAAAAACGTCCAATTCCATCTAAAGCAACATCCGATGTTACTTTGTAAGTACTATTTACCTCATCTAATCTTGTAAAGGTATTGGTAAGTCTATCTTCTAAATATACATTGATATCAGCAGGAAGGTTTAAAGCTTCTGCAGAAAAAGAAATTTCTTTATTAGCATCAACAATTAAACCAATAGGAATTACCATGTTTTCATGGTTTGAATTTGGTAAAGATTGTAATTGATATTTTTTACCATCACTTTCAACTAAATCAGAATATAATGAAAAACTGTAAGAAACACCCCCAAATAATTTACCATCATAACCTGCATCATATCCTTTTGTAGTGTTATCAATATATAGAATTCTCGCAAACCTTTCATTATTCCCTTGACTAGCGGTTAAAATAATTTCAGGTCTTGTATTTGTTGATTTTTGAAATGTATCTGAACTCTGATGAGATGCATCAGCAATTTCAAAAGTTACATTAGCTGCTGAAGTGGCTTCTACAAAAAATCCTTGACCTGGTGCTATTTCATAAGCAGAATCAGCACTAGAAGTTTTAGTTGTATAGGATGAGCCATTCCAGAAATAAAAATCTGTATCTATATTTGCAGAATTTGTAGTGTAAAAAGTTCCTAGCGTAATAAATGCAGTAAATGGGTTCCCTATTAAATTAAAATTATTAACACCTTGTGTTAGTAAAAAAGTTTGATCAGAATTATAGATACCTGTTCCTGTAAAGGAGATATTACCTGCACCTGACCTTATTATACCATATCCACGACCAACTGCAAAAGGGCTTGAAGTCCCTTCTTCCATATATCTCCAAAAACCTGTTGCACTATCTGCAGTACTAGCTCCATCAGAATCTGTATCAGAAGATGAATTGTCATACCAACTTATACCTCTGTTATCTACATCTTGCGTGCTTGATGGTATAGCATTATTTGTTACCCATGTGTTATTATAATTTTCATCAATTACAGGTGAAGACATATAATACCATTGACTACCATTTGTTAAAGCTCTATTATAAGTTACTGTTCCAGAAAGTGTCCCAGTGGAAATTAAAGTAGCACCAGAATTTATTGTAGCTGAATTAACAGTAACAGCTGTGCTAACTGTAGGTTGATTTGAAGTTTTCAAAATTTGAACATCATCACTAGCTGTTGGTGCAGTTCCTGTGCTCCAATTAGAGCCTGTTGTCCAAGAATTATCAGTTGCTCCTGTCCAAGTTAGGGTAGAAAAAGGTAAGTTTGAAGAATTATATCTTCCTGGAGAAGCTGTAACAGGGTTTGATGAAATTGTAGAATGTTTTACAAAAGTTCCAGTTAAATCATCGTTTCTTCCAATTGATTCAGCAGAATTAGCTTCACTCCCATAAGTATATGTTGCTATTGTTGTTGCTCCAGAATTTGCAAGTGTAACAGTATCTCCTCCATTGTTTAAAGAAAGAGTTCCAGCTGTATCTGCAAAACCTGATATTCCTGTTGGAGTTCCATCTCCAAAAATAACAACAGAACCTCCTGCTGGTATTGTAATTGCACCAAAAGTATATCTAACAGAACCTGCATCAGAAATTGTGTAACCAGTTAAATCGTGAGAGGTAATATCTAAATTAACTAACTCAACAAACTCATCATCACCAGTATCTATAGTTCCATCTCCATTTGCATCAATACCAGTTGGATCCGCTAAAATTTCATTGATAATAATGTTTGGTAAATCATCGTCTTCATTCGTAACTATTGTTGTTACATCAGCAACTGGGGCATAAGCATTATCAGAAGAAGCATCATCTACAGCTACAGTTATAGTAACATCTACGTTTCCATCAGCTAAAGCATCATCAACTCCAGTTGCTGTAATAGTTTGTGGAGTATTCCAGTTTGCGTTAGTAAATGTAAGTGTTGCAGGAGAAACTGTCACTTCTCCAGTATCTCCACTTGTAATATTTAAAACTACGTCTGTAGTAGGTTCTAGATTAAGAACTGCTGTAAAAGTAGCAGTTGTAGTATCTTCTTTTGTATTATTAGAAGCTGTACTTAAAGTGATACCTGGTGTAGGAAGTGTTACTGTAAAAGATGATGTTGTGTAGCCTTGGCTACCACCATTTTCAGAAAATTCAAAACCAACTACAAGCGTGTTTACTCCTGAAACATCTAAATTTAAAATTGAATAGTTAACATTATCCCCATCTGCAGAAGGTATATCAGCTGTTTCAACCCTTGCACCTCCATCAAGAATATAAAAATATTTGAATTTATTTTCATTAGCTCCAGAATTAACAGATAATGCAGAAATATCAACGGAAGTAATTGCAGATACATCTATATTTTGGCTTTGGAAAATTCCTTGCCCTCCCCAGTCATCAGAAACTAAAGCACCTCCATCTACTTTAAAAGAGTTTGCTGACGTATCAGAACTAGGAGTAGTTGTATAAGACAAAGACCATTGGTTACCAAAACTTCCAAAAGGCCCAACAGAAGCAGGTGCATCAACTGGTGGAGAGAGATCTGATGTATGGTCTGCAAAACCATCTCCATCATTTGAGAAATCAGCATTATAAATTTGTGCTGATAAAGTTGAAATTGAAAAAGCAAAGACTAAAGTCAATGCAATTTTTAATGAGTTTTTCTTTTTCATAATTTGTTAATTTTTGTTAAAAATACAAAAAATTAATAGAAAATAAAACCAGAAAAAATGTTTAACTATAACTTAATCAGGATTTAAACTTATAATAAAGTCAAATTTAATTATTTTTAAAAAAAAGGAATGGATAAAATTGATGATACGAAAAGTTTTGATTTTCCCATTAATCATACAACCTCAACTCTTATTTTTAGGTTCTTTATAAACATCAATATGCCTTTTAATTGTTTTTTTTAATTTTAAGGAAGGCTCGTACTTGAGTTGGAATTTCTGTATGGTTGTCTTTACACTTAAATGTAATGATATAAGATTTTGTTAATAATTGCCTCTAGTTTAGCATCTTGTTAGGGGCTTGTTCGTGTCTTTCTCCCAAAACAATGTATTTTTTGAAAATACAGTCCTAGCTCTCTCGAAGAAGACTCGAAGGAGACTCGAAGAAAACCCCCTAAAAAATTGAATTTTGTGTCATGTTGTGTAATTGTGTGTCAGGATGTGTTAGAATATGTCAAAATCTTTCACAAAGCATCCATTTTCGGAGTGCCTAAATATCAAAGAATTTTAGGATTTAGATATGATTATTTCATCAATAAAAATCTAAAAATGGGTGAGTCATTTAATTATTTCTCCAAAAGAAAGGAGTAAACAAAATTAGCACTGTAAAAAGTTCTAATCGACCAATTAACATTAAAAAAGAACAAAACCATTTTGCTGCAGCACTAAGATGTGCAAAACTATCTACAGGGCTTACAGAGCCAATTGCTGGGCCAATATTACCCAAAGAAGAGGCTGCTGCACCAATGGCAGATAAAAAATCTAACCCTAATAAAGTTAAAATTACAGAGGCTATGATAAAAATTAGCATGTAAATGATAAAAAAAGAAAGAATGTTAAAAACAATGGTTTGGTTTACAGATTTACCATCATAACGTACTGGAATAATAGCATTTGGATGCAATGCTTTTTTAAATTCTAAAAAACTATTTTTAAGCATTATAATATGTCTAACCACTTTTACACCTCCACTTGTAGAGCCTGCAGAACCACCTGTAAAAAATAAGGCAAAGAAAATTCCTGTTGCAAAGAAACTCCACATAGTAAAATCTGCAGTAACAAAACCAGTGGTGGTAACTACAGAAGTCACCATAAATAATGCATGTCTTATGGCACTTTCTGCTTCACCATACACTTTTGGATGAGCAATGGTAGTTTGCAAGTTTGGGTCTTGGAAAAAGTAAATTATAATGGTAATAAATGCGGAAACACCAATAATTCCGAATAAATAATATTTAAATTCTTCACTCTGAAAAACTTTTTGAATTTTCCCTTTTAAAGCAAAATAGTTTAAGACAAAATTGGTACCTGCAACCAGCATAAAAAAGATGATAATATATTGTACAAATGGTAAGTTGTTATAAAAAGCAACACTATTATTTTTGGTTGAAAAACCACCTGTACTTACAGTTGCCATTGCATGATTTATAGCATCGAACCAAGTCATACCAGCAAATTTTAATAGAAGAAATTGTGCAAAAGTTAATACTACATAAATTAAATATAAACGTTTTGCAGTATCTGTTATTCTTGGATGTAGTTTATCTGCAGAGGGTCCAGGAGCTTCAGCCATAAATAGTTGCATTCCTCCAATTCCTAACAGTGGTAAAATAGCAATAGTTAAAACGATAATTCCCATTCCACCAATCCAATGGGTGGCAGATCTCCAAAACAGAATTCCTTTTGGCATGGATTCAATATCTATTAAAATTGAGGATCCTGTAGTTGAATACCCAGAAATTGTTTCGAAAAAAGCATCTGTAATACTGGGGATTGCTCCTGATAATAAATAAGGCAACATTCCTGTTATAGATAAGGTTAGCCAACCTAAAGTAACAATTAAATAACCTTC
Organism: Polaribacter vadi; assembly: GCF_001761365.1. Lineage (NCBI taxonomy): Bacteria > Pseudomonadati > Bacteroidota > Flavobacteriia > Flavobacteriales > Flavobacteriaceae > Polaribacter > Polaribacter vadi. The sequence goes on from NZ_CP017477.1 coordinate 3,552,133, forward strand.
TTTTTTATGAATATTTGTGTTGGTAGGTTTGTTAAAAGTAAAAAGTAAAAGACCAATAAGAAGTGTAATAACTCCTGCATTTAAAATTCCCCAAGCTTCAGGTTCTAAATTAAAGAAACTAAAAGGAAATGCTATAAACATAAAAAAACCGTTTAAGATGGCTGTAATTCCTAAAAATCGATAAATTATTTTTAAATTTAAAGTACCCATTTTTTATTTGAATAGTTTTTCTACGGTAGAAATTGCTTCTGGCAAACAGAAAACAATTACTTTATCTCCACTTTGTATTTGCATGTCCCCATAAGACATTAAAGCTTTTCCATCTCTAATAATACCTCCAAAAACTGCTTCTCTTGGAAAACGTAAATCTCTAATTGGTTTTTCTGTAACTTTTGCATTTGGCTTTACTTCAAACTCAAAAACTTCAGCATCTATATTATGTAGATTTGCTAATTCTAAAATACCACCTTTTCTAATATGTTTAAAAATATTACTAGCTGCAATTAGTTTTTTGTTAATTAAAGATTGAATTCCAATAGTTTGAGAAATATCAATATAATCCATATTTTCAACTAAAGCAATTGTCTTTTTAACACCTTTAGATTTTGCTACTAAGCAAGACATTATATTGGTTTCAGAATTACCAGTAACAGCTACAAAAGCGTCCATTTCTCTGATGTTTTCTTCTTCTAAAAGTTCTAAATCACGTCCATCGCCATTTATAATTAAAGTGTCGCATAAAGTTTCAGCAAGTGCTTCTGCTTTTTCTCTATTTTTTTCTATCAACTTCACTTTAAAATTATCTTCACAAAGATGTCTTGCTGTTTTTTCGCCAATGCTACTTCCACCAAGAATCATTACATTTTTAATGTTGAATTGTTCTTTACCAATAATGGGATATAAATCTTTAATGCTATAATTGGGTACAGAAAAATACACTTGATCATCTAAATTATAAACAGTATCTCCTCTAGGAATAATGGTTTGCGATACATTTTCTCTTTTAATGGCAATTGTAATAAAATCTACGTTTTTAAATTTTTGTTTTGCTTCCTTTACAGTTAAATCTACCAAAGGAGATTTGTAAGAAAGCTCAGTTCCCATAACATTAAACAGACCACTTTCAAACTGAACAGTATCGTTAAAAGAAGATTGATTTAGCAACATTTTTATTTCGTTCGCTGCTAATTCTTGTGGAGAAATCATAAAATCTAATCCGAACTTGGTAAAATCTACTTCGCAATTGTGTAAAAATTCAGGATTATCAATTCTTGCAATCGTTTTTTTTGCGCCCAAAGATTTACCAATCACAGAAATCGTAAAATTTGTGTTCTGACTTTCTGTGACAGCAATTAATAAATCAGCAGAATCGATACCAATTTCTTTTAGCAATTTTATGGAAGTAGCATCTCCTTTTTTGGTAATTACATCCAAATGATTGTTGAGATATTCTAATTTATCACCATCAAAATCAATGATATAAGTATCTTGAGATTCGTAAGAAAGTAATTTCGCTAAATGAAAACCAACATCTCCAGCACCTGCAATTATAATCTTCATATTTTAAAAATAGAAATAGTTTACAAAGATAAGAAGAGTTAAGGAGGTAACGTAATAAAATACGTTTTTTAGCATTTTCAAGGTTTTTTGTACATTTATAAAAATTGATGATGGAAAAACTCACCATAAAAACCTGGGCTTTAGATGACAGGCCAAGAGAAAAATTAGTGGCAAAAGGTAAATTGGCTTTGTCTGATGCAGAATTAATTGCAATTTTAATTGGTTCTGGAAATAGAAACGAAAGTGCAGTCGGTTTATCGAAAAGAATTTTACAATCTGTAGATGGTAATATTAATGCTTTAGCAAAATTATCCGTAGAAAAATTATGCGAATTTAAAGGAATTGGAGAAGCCAAAGCAATATGCATTATTACTGCTTTAGAAATTGGTAAAAGAAGACAATTGGAAATTGCACTCGAAAAACCCAAAATTAATTCAAGTAAAAATGGTTTTAATTTGATGCAACCCATTATTGGGGATTTAGAACACGAAGAATTTTGGGTATTATTTTTAAATAATTCTAATAAAGTTTTAGCAAAAACACAAATTAGCAAAGGTGGTTTAACAGCTACGATTGTAGATATAAGGTTGCTTTTTAAAAGAGCCTTAGAGCTTTCTTGTGTTGCAATTATTGTGTGTCATAACCATCCTTCAGGAAAATTACAACCCAGTAATGCTGATAAACAAATTACGCAAAAAATAAAAAACGCTGGTGTAACTTTAGATATTAAATTGTTGGATCATTTAATCATTACTGAAAAAGATTATTTTAGCTTTGCAGATGAAGGGATTTTGTAGGATGCAGAACATAGTTTGCAGTAAAACAGTTTGCAGTAGACAGTCATCAATAGACTGATTACTGCCAACTGAAGACTGCCAACTGATGACTGAAGACTGCCAACTAAACAAAAAAATGATACTAGTTTACACACATAAAATTACACCAAGAATTCGTTATATTTTTAAGCATCTTCTTACAAGAATTTTATTGATTCCTGTAGATTTTACTTCTAAGGTAGAAGAATTTGTGGCGCATAATGGTCCAAAATTGTCATATACAAAAACACCTTTAGGAGGCGAATTTTTTATAAAAAGTAATCCGTTATTATTTGAGCAAGGTGTAAACGATTTAGAAATTACGCTAAATAAATGGGATGAGGTTCCTTGTTTTTTTTCCACCAATTTAAAATCGGCAATTCCTTTTGATATTTTTGCAGCAAGTTTTTATTTGGTAACTCGTTATGAAGAATATTTGCCACACGTAAAAGACGTTCATGGACGTTATTCTGCAGAGCAAAGTTTAGCCTATAAAAAAGGTTTTTTAGAAAAACCTGTAGTTGATATTTGGGCGTATAAATTTTTAAAATTACTGAAAGAAAAATTCCCAGAATACGAATGTAAAACAAGAACCTACAACTATATTTCTACGATTGATATAGACAATGCTTTTGCCTATAAACATAAAAGTTTGATACGAAGTTTAGGTGGTTTTTTTAACGATTTATTCAAGTTTAGGCTGTTAAATGTATTATATCGATTAGCAGTTATTTTTAATTTAAAAGACGATCCTTTTGATACGTTTCAAAAAATATTAAGACTTAAAAAAGAATACAATGTAAAAACTATTTTCTTTTTTTTAATTGGCGATTATACCACTTTTGATACCAATGTTTCTGCTTCAAAAAGTAAATATAGATTGCTGATTAAACAAATGGGCGATTATGCAAAAGTAGGTTTGCATCCTTCTTATTTTACGATGGAAAAAGCGAAACTTTTAAAGAAAGAAAAAGAGCGTTTAGAAAGTATTACAAACTCGCCAGTAAAAAGTTCAAGGCAGCATTATTTAAGATTTAGCTTGCCAGAAACGTATCAACATTTAATAGATTTAGAAATCGAAGAAGATTATTCTATGGGCTATGCAAGCAATGTTGGGTTTAGAGCCAGCACTTGTACCCCTTTTTATTTTTACGATTTGGATTTTGAGATTCAAACGCCTTTAAAAATATTTCCTTTTGCTTTGATGGATACTACTTTAAACGATTATATGAAGTTAACGCCAAAGCAATCTTTAGGTAGAATTAGAGACTTAAAAAACGAAGTGCAAGCTGTAAATGGAACTTTTATAACGCTATTTCATAACGAAAGTTTAAGCGATTATTTACGTTGGAAAGGTTGGAAACGTTTATATGAATCGATGTTAAAAGTAGCCAACTCTTAAATGATAAAATACATAAAAAGACAAGATTTAAATGTCGTGAAATACGATGCCTGTATAGAGGATTCTCTACAAAGTAGAATTTATGCTTTTTCTTGGTATTTAGATATTGTTGCAGACAATTGGGATGTTTTGGTTTTGGATGATTATAAGGCTGTAATGCCAATTCCTATTCGAAAAAAATATGGCATTAAATATGTATATCCACCTTTTTGGTTGTTAGAATTGGGCGTTTTTTCTTTGGATGATTCCATTGATTATCAACCTTTTTTTGACATGCTTTTTAAGAAATTTAAAGCTGTAGAAACAAGATTAAATGTTGATAATAGGATTCAAAAATCAGCAACTTTTATGTTGGATAAACAAATGCAGCTATTATCTATTAAAGATGATTATGAAGCTGTTTTTGATGGGTATAGAAAAGATAGGAAAAAAGATTTAAGAAAAGCGCAAAACGCAAATTTAGTAGAAAAATGGGGAGATTCTCCAAAGAATTTAATTCAGCTTTTTAAAAATAATGTAGGCAAAAGAACGCCATATATTACGAGTAAAGACTACACCGTTTTAGAGGAATTAATGGAAACGTTTATGAATAATGGAGTAGGAGATATCCTATCCATTTACAATAAAAAAAATACATTGGTTGCAGCTGGTTTTTTCTTAAAACATAAAAATAAAGTAACTATTTTAGTTTCGTCTACAGATTTTAATCATCGTAAAAATGGCGAGAATACTTTTTTAATAGATCGTGCAATTTTTAAATATCAACATAATTATGATATTTTTCATTTTGGAGGTTCATCCATGGAAAGTATTGCAAAGTTTTTCTTAAGCTTTGGTGCAGAAACGCATACGTATCAACAAATAAAATATAGTAATTTGCCTTTTTGGGTAAAATTATTTAAAAGCTAAAACTTGTTTTTAGAAAAATAAAGATACCATTGAGCAATAATTTCGTTGTAATCTTTAGACATTCTTTGAAATTTAAGCTTTTTTAAACGCATTTCATCAACCATTTGTTGGGTAATGGGTTTGTAATTATTCCAATCATTTTTTTCTAAAACTTTTTGTTTGATAAATGTTGGCAACAAAGGCTTAATTTTATTTTTAATCTTCTGTAGTTCGATTGCTTTTGTAGTGGGTTGAATTTCCTTTTTAAAATATACATTCTGTGGTTTAAAATACGTTTTAATTAAAACATCATCAAAAAGTGTTTTCATTACTTTATATTTTATGGGTACAGTTTTAAAGAAATTTAGCAGCTCTTTATCCCAAAAAGGAAAGCGATATTCATAACCAAAAAACGCATAAAAACTAGCTGAATTAAAAACGTATTTTGCTATTCTTTCTTTAATATTATAATCTTCAAAAACTGTTTCTGGTAGTTTTTGATGATAGCTTTCATCGAATCTTTTTAAATTTTTTGTAAGTTCTTTTTTTAATTTTATTTCATCTTGGTTTGATAATTTATAATTATCTAATTTTTTTGCAAGAATTAGGCTTTCAATTTCTATTGTTTTTAAATTTTCAGGTATTGTTTTGTAAAACTCGCTACCTCCTAAAATGTCGCCAGCAAAACCAGGAATAAAAATGGCGTCATCAGTAATTATTTTTTCTTTTTGTAGATGTTTAATTGCGAAATATTCTTGTAAATAGGGCATTGAAGATAATTTACCTGCAAAATGAGCATATTCTTTAAACTCATCTGTGTGTATATATCCTTCAATTAATTTAGAATTATATTCAACAAAAAACCATTTGAAACCTAATGCTTTTGCTGCTTTTTTTGAGTTTTCTATTTCAAAACTGTTTTTATTCCCATAGGTAAAACAGATTACATTTTTATACTGATGTTTTTTTAACATTACAGCAATTAATCGAGAATCATAACCACCACTTAAAGGAATTACAGCAGTTCTATTATTTAAAGATGTAATAAATCTTTTAAAAGAATTTTCGAAAGCAATAACTGCTTTGTTTTTTAACTCATCATAAGAATCGGAACTTTCTTTAGGTATGGCATAAGAATAAAAGAAATTACTTTCTACAATTGTATTATTTTCTACAATTAAAGATTCACTTGGCTGTATTTGAAAAACATTTTTTAACAATGTTTTTTTACCATGTGTGTAATTAGATGCTTTGAATTCAATTTCTGACAACCCATCAAAATCATCAATTTTAAAAAGATTTTTAAGGTAAAAAATGTCATCACTAAAATATAGTTGGTTGTTTTGTAAAGTATAAAAAATAGGGAATGATCTTGTAAGATCAGATGCTGAAAAAATCTTGTTTCCATCCTTAAAAACAAGGGTAAAAACACCATTTAATTCTGATAAAAGTTCTTTAAATTGATGACTATTCTTAATTTTAGAAACATAATTTAAAGCATTTTCTTTTTCGTAAAAGAGATCATCAACATAAAAATATCCTTTAAAAAAGAAAGTTGCTGTTTTGTACCACTTAAAACCTTTGTTATTTTTTAAAGTTATGTTCATATTATTTGTACGCAATTTTTTTCTCTTTCGCTGTTTTTAAAAGATAGATAAAAATAAGGATATTGAACAACATACCTACAAGAGAGAAAAAAATTAATGAAATTACAATATCATTATAATAATAATAGCCTAAAAACAAACCTAAAAATCTAAAAATTAATAGTAAAACATCAAAAATAACCATGGTTTTTTGCTTGTTTAAAATCATGATTAAAGAGTTTATTGGGTTGCTTAAAAAAGCAAAAAATAACCATGGAATTAATATTCTAGCATACAAACCAACATCTTGCCAATCGTCTCCAAAAAGAAAATCTAAATAAAAAGAAATTACAAAAAGAGGTATAAATATAAAAGCACTAATCAACAATAAATTTTTAGCTGTCTTTTTTACAAGTGTGTGCAAATTACCATCTTGATTATAAACTTTACTTGCTTTATTAAAAAAAACTTGACTTACAGATTGCTGAAAAATGCCAACTGGAGCTCTCATAAATTTTATAGCCAACCCATAAATTCCAGAACTTGCCAATCCAAAATATTTGGTGATTAACAATACAGGAAGCTCATTAGAAAGATTGTTTGTTAAATTGATTATCGTGTTAAAAACAGGAATATCTTTATATTTTTTAGCCAGAAAAAGCATGTTTTTAAAAGAGATTTCTTTACGAGCACTCTTTATAGATTTTACTGAAACTTTTAGTAGAAAAAGTAATTGTAAAAATTGCCCTAAAAGCATACCAGGAATTAAACCTATCCCATTAAATGCACTAAAACCAGTTGCAACTTGAGCAACACTCATTGTAGAAGACTTTACCAACAATCCTTTAGAGATGTTTTTAAAGTTATTCATTCTATTATTCCAATAATCAAAAATAGAAACACTCCCAAAAAGCAAAACGCTTAAAGGCAAAAGATAAATGAAATTTGCAAGTTTATGAATATTAAAAAAATCGGCTATTTGATCATTAAAAATAAAAAGTATTAGTAACAGTAAAATTGAATAACCAATTAAAACAATTAAAGAAAAACCTAATAAATTAAGAGCATCTTTATTTTTTTTCGGTAAAACAATCGCAAACTCGTATTGTAATGTTGCTAAAGGTTTCAATATAATAGTGGCTGATGAAAACAGCATGTAAATTCCAAAAAGTTCGGTAGAAAAAAGCCTTGTAAGTATTAAAATTGATGCATAGATTACTATTTGACTCAAAGCAGAACCTGTTACTAATGTTAATACATTTTTAACAAACTCTTTTTTTAAAAAAGAAAATAGTTGCATATTACCTACTTAAATAGTGGAAATCAAATATACCTTAAATGATAAATATAAAGCACGTCTTTTTTGATTTAGATCATACTTTATGGGATTTTGAGAAAAATTCTGATTTAACTTTTGAAAAAGTGTTTAAAAAACAACAAATAAATACAGATCTAAATGCTTTTTTAGAAGTTTACAGACCTATAAATCTGGAGTATTGGCGATTGTTTAGAGATGAAAAAGTATCAAAAAAAGAATTAAGATATGGTAGACTTAAAAAAGCTTTTGATAGTATAAATTACACTATTTCAGACGATTTAATTGATACAATTGCTATTGAGTACATTGAGTATTTATCAGATTTCAATCATCTTTTTGAGGGAACTTTCGAAATTTTAGACTATCTAAAAGATAAATATCAATTGCATATTATTACAAACGGATTTGAGGAAGTTCAGTATAAAAAAATGAAGAGTTCTAAATTGCTGCCTTATTTTGATGCGATAATTACATCAGAATCTGTGGGCGTTAAAAAACCGAATCCTAAAGTTTTTCATCATGCTTTAAAAGTTGCCAACGCAAATCAAGAAAATTCAATTATGATTGGGGATAGTTTAGAAGCAGATATTTTTGGAGCGATTAATATTGGCATGCCAGCAATTTATTGCAATTTTAATAATGATGTTAAAACAAGCGATTCTTACACAAGTATTACATCGCTTTTAGAATTAAAGCAATATTTATAAAAATAAAAGCGTTATGTATCTAAATGAAATACCCTTTGAAATTTCCTAAAAATATAGCCTTAATCTTCAGCCTATTTATATTAATAAGTTGTGCAGAATCCTTAGATTTCAAGCAAATTGAAGCGTATACATTAAAACCTGTTTTCACTACTGCTTTAGTCTCTTTTAAAGCAAAACCTATTCAATTTTTTGATTCTTCTGGAACTATTCAAAAAAACAGTGTTTCTGATGTTTTTGAATTTAAAGGTTTTGATGAAAATTACCTTAGAAATAATGTTGTAAAGTTGATTTTTAATGCAGAATTTAAAAATGAATTTGATAGAGATGTTACAATTCAGGTAGATTTTTTGAATCGTAATAATATTATTATTTATTCTTTTTCGCCCATTTTTGTAGAAAGTTTCGATGTAAATCCAGCTCCTTATGAAGAGGAAATTATAATTGCTGATAATCTTCAAGTCTTAAATGCGACTCAAGTAAAAATTACGGCATCTCTAGAAAACACAACAACGCAGCTAAATCCTACAGATACAAGTGAATTTGATTTTAAATCTTCTGTAACACTATTTATAGAATCAGAATTTTAAGATGAAGAAACTTTTATTTTTATTACTGATTTTATTTGCGCTTAAAATTACGGCTCAAAACAAACAAATTTTGTACAATTTTGCAGAATTACCACAAACGCTTCTGTTAAATCCTGCATCAGAAACTAACTATAAATTTCATGTTGGAATTCCTTTTTTGTCTAATATTTCAATACAAACTGGTTCTAAAGGATTTGTGTTGTCAGATATTTTTGCTGTGGATAATCGAAATATTAATGATAAAATATCTGAAGTTATCAGCAATTTAAAAACGAACGATTTTATAAAATTAAACACACAAATAGAAGTTATAAGTGGTGGTTTTCGCTTAAACGATAAAACCTATATTAATTTCGGTTTTTATGAGGAAATAGATGCTTTTGGCTATTATCCTAAAGATATTTTAACTTTGCTTACTGAAGGAAACAACGCTTTTATCAACAAAAATTTTAGAATTTCTCAAATATCATATCAATTAGATGTTTTGGGAGTTCTTCATGCAGGATTCTCAAAAAAAATTGATGAGAAACTTACATTAGGAGCTAGATTTAAAATGTATTCTTCTGCATTCAATATGCAATCGACCAACAACACAGGAACTTTTTCAACTTATGAAAGCACAAATAATTTGTACACAAGTTATTTCAATGCCGTAAATTTAAATGCAAGAACTTCTGGTTTGGTCAATTCAGAAACAAATCAATATATAGAAGATACAAGTCAATATTTAAAAAATACTTTTTTTGGTGATAATTTAGGTTTGGGTTTTGATGTAGGTTTTACCTATCATATGTCTCCTCAGCTTGAGATTTCTGGGAGCATTTTAGATGTGGGTTTTATCAACCATAAAACTAATATAAAAAACACAAAAGTAGAAGGTAATTTTGTATATGAAGGTGTAAATTTTACGTTCGATCCAGATAATCCAAGAAATTATTGGGGAGAAATAGATCAACGTCTTAAAGAACAATTACCTATTACTGAAGATCAAGAATCCTATATTTCTTGGAGACCCACAAAAATAAATGCTGCATTAAAATATAGTTTTGGAGAGAGAAGGAGCAAGGTTTGTTATGATAATAGCTTCAAAGATTTTTATACAGATGCTTTGGGTTTTCAATTGCACACTGTGTTTAGGCCTTTCAATCCACAATTGGCTTTCACTGGGTTTTATCAAAAATCAATCACCAATAAACTTCATACAAAATTTACATATACAATCGATGATTTATCTTTCACCAACATTGGTGCAGGTTTGTCAGCACAAATTGGGAATGTTAATTTTTATGGAATGGTAGATAATCTATTATCCTATAGAAATCTATCAGCAGCAAATAGTTTATCTTTGCAAGTAGGTTTTAATTTAATATTTAATTAAAAATGATTAAAAAAACAATCTTTTTACTGATGCTTTTAGTGAGTAATTCGCTTTTAAGCCAACAAACCAATTTAAATAAATATCAATATATTATTGTAGCAGATAAGTTCGATTTTTTGAAAGAAGTAGATCAATATCAAACAAGTTCCTTGACTAAATTTTTACTAGAAAAGAAAGGGTTTGAAGTTTTTTTAAGTAATCAAAAATTGCCTCAAGACTTAAATAACAATAGATGTTTATCATTATTTGTTAGTGTAAAAGACAATTCTAGCATGTTTACAATTAAAAATACCATAGAATTTAAAGATTGTTATGGTAAAGTTGTATATAGTTCAGAAGAAGGAAAAAGTAAATATAAAGATTATAAAAAAGGATATCAAGATGCTATTAGAAATGCTTATGAATCAATGGAGGATTTTGAATACAGTTTCAATCCTACTTTAATTTCAGAGGAAAAAGCGGTTGAAAAAGAAGAAATAATTGCTAAAAATATTTCTGATGAAGTTGTAAGTAATGTTGTGGCTTCTCCTAAAGTTATTATAAATTCTGAAGATAAAAATACTGAAACTACCAAAGGTAAAGACTTAACAACTCTATATGCGCAAACCATAGAAAATGGATTTCAATTAGTAAATACAAAGCCAGAAGTTATTTTTATACTTTTAAAAACGAATATAAAAGACACGTATTTAATTAAAGATAAAAATGGAAGTTTTTATAAAAAAGATACTATTTGGGTTGCTGAATATTATTTAGACAATAAGTTAGTGAAAGAAGAGTATCAAGTAAAATTTTAATAATTATACTTGTTTTTCCATCGTTGTTTTAACGTTTCTTTAAACTGATTTTCTCTTTGGTTATTTCCTGGTTCATACAATTTTGTTCCAGAGATTTCATCAGGTAAAAATTCTTGTGCTATAAAATTATTTGGATAATCGTGAGAATATCTATATTCTTTTCCATAATTCATGTCCTTCATTAGTTTTGTAGGCGCATTTCTTAAATGAAGAGGTATAGACAAATCACCAGTTTTTTGAACCAAATTTTGAGCATTTCCTATCGCTAAATAAGAAGCATTACTTTTTGGTGAGTTTGCTAAATACACTGCACATTGGCTTAATATAATTCTAGATTCAGGATAACCAATTACAGAAACTGCTTGAAAGGTGTTATTTGCCAAAATTAGCGCAGTTGGGTTTGCATTGCCAATATCTTCAGAGGCAGCAATTAATAGCCTTCTAGCAATAAATTTAACATCTTCTCCACCTTCAATCATTCTAGCCAACCAATAAACAGCTCCATTAGGATCACTTCCTCTAATCGATTTTATAAAAGCAGAAACAATATCATAATGTTGCTCACCAGTTTTGTCATATCTAACTGTATTTTTCTGAATCTTTTCTAAAACTAATTCATTAGTAATTTCAATTTCATCATCAGCAGAAACTAACAGCTCAAAAATATTTAAGAGTTTTCTTGCATCACCACTAGAAACTTGTAATAATGCATCTGTTTCTTTTAAAGTTATTTTTTTGGTCGATAAAATAGCGTCTTTTCCCATAGCTCTATGCAATAAAGCTACTAAATCATTTTTATCAAACGAATTTAAAATATAAACTTGACAACGAGAAAGTAGGGCAGGAATTACCTCAAAACTTGGGTTTTCTGTAGTTGCTCCAATTAAAGTTACCCAACCTTTCTCTACAGCACCTAATAAAGAATCTTGTTGAGATTTGCTAAATCTATGAATTTCATCAATAAACAAAATAGGATTTTTTGCTGTAAATAATCCACCACTATTTTTAGCTTTTTCAATAACTTCCCTAACATCCTTTACACCAGAACTTATGGCACTTAAGGTGTAAAATGGACGTTTAGATTCTGTTGCAATAATATTAGCAAGCGTAGTTTTTCCTATGCCTGGAGGGCCCCATAAAATCAAAGAAGGTATTATTCCTTGTTTGATTAATTTTGTTAAAACACCATTTTTACCCACCAAATGTTGCTGGCTAATATAATCTTCAAGTGTTTTTGGTCTAATTCTTTCTGCCAAAGGTTCATTCATGGTGTAAAAATAATAAAGATTTATGACAGAATTTGTAAAAAAACCATTTGGTTCATTTTTTGTTATTTTTATGTTGATGAATGATGAGAACCATTTAAAAATATCGAAGTCAGTTTTTTTTATACCAGTTGTTTATATAGTGGCAATTTGGTTTATTTATTGGGTTGAAATATATTTCTCCTTCAATTTTAATAAGTTTGGAGTCTATCCAAGAACTTTAAAAGGTTTTAGAGGTGTTTTCTTTACACATTTTATACATAGTAACACAAGTCATCTCTTTAATAATTCTATTCCTTTATTTGTGCTATTAACCAGTCTTTTTTACTTTTATAAAGATTTAGCATATAAAATACTTCTAATAGGAGGCTTTTTTACAGGATTTTTAACTTGGGTTATAGCAAGAGATTCCTATCATATAGGAGCAAGTGGAATTGTATATTTATTATTTAGTTTTATTTTCTTTAGCGGAATTATAAGAAAACATTTTAGGTTGGTTGCTTTATCTTTAATAATCATCTTTCTTTATGGAAGTATGATTTGGTATGTTTTTCCAATAAAAGAGGGGATGTCTTGGGAAGGACATTTATCAGGTTTTTTAGTTGGATTAATTTTTGCAATACTCTTTAGAAAAAAAGGAATTGTTAAAGAAGAACATCAGTTTATAGAAACAGAATTCGATTTATTGTTTGATGAACATGGAAATTTTTCCCCACCTGAAATTAATGAAGAAATTCCAAAAAATACCATTGACGAAAAAATTGATTAATTTTTATTTCTTTTTTTGATTTGAAGAAACGTATAATTTTATCGATTTAAAGAGTTTTTTTAAAAAAAACAGAATCTAATTCTTTAGGATCTTTATGCAGTAAATTATTATATACTTAAACTTTTTTAATAATTTTAATATTAAAAGTTCAATGAATGAAATTTATCTTCTTTTAAATGAATTAATAAAAAAAACTTAAAAATTACAGTTTTCTGTAATCTTTAAGTTTTATATGAACTAGATATTAAAATTTAATTTTAGCGATCTAATTTTTAATTATTTTAAGAACTCTATAATTTTCATCAGATATAACTTTAACAATATATATTCCGTTTTTTAAATTTTCTAAATTTATGTTTTTAGAATTTGTTTTGCTTAAAACATTTTTTCCTGACACATCATACACATTAATTACATCAATATGCATGTTGAAATTTAAATAACTATTTGTAGGATTTGGATATACACGTAACTTATCTGAGAATAAATTATCAACAGATAAAATTTTACTACAATTATCAGAAATAGAATTTACATTTTCAATGATACCTGTGTTATTAAAAGTTTTACCTTCAAAACCTTTATAATCTAAAGCGTATCTATGAGCTCTAAAAGCGTTATTTCCAACAGCTTCTGTAAATTGATTGTAATTAATATTGCTTCCGACAGGTATTATGTAAACCCAAATTACATTACCATCTCTATCAACTTCTGTAATTCTTCCATAACTAGTCTCATTAATCAAAGCATTTCCATTAGCCATTATTTGAACACCAGATTGGGCAGTTTCCCATACAACTTTATTTAAAATAGTCCCATCCCAAGACCAGAAATAATCAGTTGGTAAAAATTTGCCAGATCCTGTGCTGTATACTCCATTTGTATCATTCTGATCTATAATATGTATAGAAGAAAAAGTAGTACTTGTTCCATATCCATCATTATTAAACACTGACATTTTACCTTTATCAGGACCTTCAGTAATCCATTTTATATCATGTTGTTTTCCTAATTTTCTATCATTTATTGTTCCTTTATTATATACTTCAGGATTTCCCCATCTCCAAAGAAAATCTCCACCTTTTCCATAATTACCTCCAGAATGAGAAGCTGCTTGAGCAGTTGTTGTACTATGGTCTATTACAAACACCTCCTTTAAATGTCTTGCTGAAATTGCAATTTGATCTAAACTTGGATTATAATCAATTGCATTTGCATGTATTGGATTCGAACCTTCTCCATCTTCATAATTCATGTTTAGCAATTGAGGATTGTTAGCAACTGAACCATAATTAGGTTTAGAGCTATCAAATTCTTGAACTAAATGATCAAAAAGTTTCCACTCCCAAACTACATTAGCACTATTTGTGCCCACTGGTTCTATTTCTACAATTTTTTCTAATGCTAAAACATCATTAGGATAAGAGGTATCCATACCAACAGCAAACATTTCTATATCAGTATAGTTATCTTTAACCAATACTAAAAAGTTTCCATTTGGTAAAGGCTGTATATCATGGTGAATCCTAAAGCCAAGTTCACTTTGATAATTCAGACTCCAAAGAATATTATTATCCCAATCTCTAATTTCTGCATAGGTTCCTGAACTCTGAAATATGTTACCATTTTCTAATATATAATAATTTCTTGCGTTATCGTCTGGAAAACTCCATTGATGAACTACTTCACCACAATTATTAATTAATAAAGTTCTAGTATCAGAAATAGGGTTAATTAGAGTGTAACCATTTGACTTCGTTTTATTGATATCATTAAATACTAATCCAATGGTTTCTTGAGCGAAATTAAGTTTAAAAACAAATAATAAACTTAAAAAAATTATATTCCTCATATATTTTATATTTTATGCAAAAATAATTAAACACGTTATGATTTCCTAATTTACCCTTGTTGTATTTTTAAGTTTAAATTTCAGTAAACATATTAAATTTTAAAAAAAACATTGAATAACGTATTGTTAATTTTTATCTATAATAAATACTTTTTGATTTTTATGTTGATAAATTTGAATAGCTTATAATAAGCTAAATATTAGTTATTGTTCTTTGTCTTACAGACTCATAAAGAAAAACGGCACAAGCTACAGAAACATTTAAAGACGCAATTTCACCTAATAAAGGTAGTTTTGCTTTATAGTCCACTATCTTTAATACGGAAGGATTCACACCTCTATCTTCAGAACCCATAACAATTGCTATTGGCTGATTAAAATCGACTTTATAAACAGAATCTTCTGTTTTTTCAGTAGCTGCAACTGTTTTTATTCCAGATGCTTGTAATAAAAATAAAGCATCTTTAATGTGATCTACTTTACAAATTGGCATTTTAAAAGCAGCACCAGCAGATGTTTTAATGGTTTCTGCGTTTACAGGAGCGCTTCCATTTTTTTGAATAATAATTGCATGTACTCCAGTACATTCAGCAGTTCTAATAATTGCACCAAAATTTCTGACATCAGAAAGTTGATCTAAAACTAGAAAGATAGGTGTCTTTTCAGAATCAACGGTTTGTTCAATAATCTTTTCTAAATCATAAAATTCTACAGGAGATATTTGGGCAACAGCTCCTTGATGGTTACTATTTTTAGATAATCTATCTAATTTCTCTACAGGTACTGTACTTGTTGAAATCTTATGTGTTTTTATGAGCTTATCTAATTCATAGTATAAAGTACCTCTTAACCCTTTTTGAAGGTAAACTTTGTTAATTGAAGAGCCACTTTCAATAGCTTCAATAATTGCTCTTAATCCAAAAATGTTGGTAGTATTTTTTTCCATAGTGCAAATGTACTTAAATGTTATCCAAAAAAAAACCACCAATTTAAATTGGTGGTTAAAATTTTAATTTATTTTTTTTAATTTGTATCGAAAGCAACTTCATATTTAGTACCAAAATCACCTGTTACTGCGGCTTTTTCTTCACCATTAATAGTTAATGTTACATTTCCATCAGCTGGATAACTTAAACCATCTCCATAAGCATCATTGAAAGTAAAAGTATAGTCTCTACCAGCACATAATGTAATAGTTTCAGTTGCAGAAGCTTGTCCATCAGCATAAAATTTTTCTGCTTTAGAAACAACGATACCACCTAAAGCATCTGTAATTGACCAAGAAGATTCACTACCATAACCATCAAAATTTATTTCTAAAGTTGCAGTAACTTCAGTACAATTTTGTATATAGTTAACAGTAGTACTACCTCCATTATATAAATTTTCAACTACACCGAAATTTAAGATTAATTTATTAACACCAATTCCTAAATTAGTATCTGTAAGCTGAACTGTTAATGTACCTTCATTAGATCCACTAGGAATAGTTACTGTAGATGGAACTGTATAAGAACCAGCTGCAGCTGCTGAAGCAGGATCAACCAAAATATCAAAAGACCTGTCAGATCCAGTAATATTTGCACTATATACTGGAATATCAAAAGAGTTTGATGAACCTACATCAACTCCAGTTGAAAACTCTGAGTCTGCAAATGCTATATAATTTGTTCCTTCTGGTGTTGGAACTTCCTCTTCACAACCAGTATAAATGAATACTGTTAGTGCTAATAATATATATTTTATTTTATTCATGATTTTTTAGATTTTATAATAGCTACCATTTTTTTAGAAAAATGGTAGCTATTAATATTATTGATTTTGATTACTCAAGAATGGATTATTTTGAATTTCATCTAAAGGAATTTCAAATTGCATTCTTTCATCATTATAAGGAATTGCCTCACCTACAAAAGATAAGTGATTAGTACCTCTAGTAGTGGTAGCTTTGTTACGTTTCATAGCTAAGAAACTTTTCCCTTCACCCCAAAGTTCTATTCTGGTTTGTAGGTATATTTGGTTTAATAATTGAGCACCACTTAAACCATCAATAAAAGAAGCGTCAGGAACTCTTCTGGATACTAATGCTTTTAAACTAGTTCTTGCAGCTCCTTCATTTCCAGCTCTAGCATTTGCTTCTGCATTTAATAAGTACATTTCTTCTATTCTCATAAAAACATAATCTGCAACCGTAGTTGTAGAAGTACCTCCAATTACATCTGTTGCTCTAAATTTAAATAATGGCTGTAAATATCTTCCACTAGCATCATTTCCAAAAAACTGTGCTTTTCTAACATCATTTGCTGGTATTTGATCATATAAAGCTTTGTCGATAGCTTTGTAGTCACCAACCCAAGCATAGCTGTAAGAATAAGAATCAACTTGACCCCACCATGAAACTAAACCTAAACCAATAGTTGGTGTTAAATCTACACCCCACATCCAGCTTGGCGTATTAACATCATTAAATCCATTAATTCCACCTGGAGCAGCTACAACCTCTGATTCAGCTAACATTGTATAATTACCAGAAGAAATTACTTGTTGAGTTAGAGTAGCTACTTCTCCATCTCTACCACCTTTAGCAGCTAAAGCATATGCTAAAATAGCTTTTGCGATATCTTGATTTACTTGATTTTTTGTGCTTCTACTAAATCCATTTAACAAAGATATAGCTTCTGTCAAATCTTTTTCGATTTGAGTATATACTTCATCTGCAGTAGACTTAGGTAAATTAGTACCAATTGGTTCTAATGGCATAGGTAGTATTGCTTCTGAACCAACAAATTCTTTTTGGTAATATTGAGTTAAATAAAAATATGAATGAGCACGCATAGCTTTTGCTTGTCCCATTGAAAATTTATTGTCATCAATCTCTGGAATTGCATCATTACCACCAAGATTTTGAATAATATTATTTGCAGATCTTATGATTCTGTAGTAATATCTCCATACTTGTCTATTACTTCCTCTAGTAAAATCTAAAGGAGCTTGAAATTCTGTAATATCTGCACGATACCAACCATAACCACTCGCACTTAAAGCCATATCTCCACAAAGCATATCTGCAAAAATATCATAAGCTTTTTGACCAAAATCAGTATGGCTAGTAGTTCCACCAGTTTGAGTTTCTATCATCTGAGAATACATTCCACCAACAAAGGCAGCAGGTATTTCTAAGTTTGTGAACGCACCCTGTTCTAATTGTGCATTGGTAATAGACTGTGTCTGGTTACTTACACCAGATACTCCACTATTATCTAATATATCTTCACTACAACCAAAACTCATTGCTAGTATTGCAGTAATAAAAGATAGTTTTATTATTTTTTTCATAATTCTTGTTGTTTAAAATTTAAAAATTAAAATTTAACTCTAACTCCCATTGTTATAGTAGTAGCAGGTGCATATAATGCTCTACCTGAGTTTCCTGCTTCTGAAGTGTTAGGATTAAATCCATTTCTAACAGTGTTAAGGAAAAGGTTGTCACCTGAAACCCATAAGTTAATTGAATCAACACCAGATTTTGTTATAAAGTTGCTTGGAACAGTATAGCCAACTCTTGCATTATTAAGTCCTAAGTAATCTGTACTTGTAATAAAACGTGAAGAAGTACTTGATGCGTTTACAACTGCGTTATCAGATAATATTGGAACACCAGTTACATCTCCAGGATTTTGCCATCTTAATAAAATATCACTATGATAATTATTACCAGCAGCTCCAAAACGATCACTCATTAATTCTGCATATTGCGCATCATAAGCATAACCACCTAAACTATATGTAAACTGCGTAGAAAAGTCGAAATTTTTAATTTTCCCTGATATTCTAAATGCTCCTCTTAAATCTGGTATAAAAGATTTATCAATATACTTTTGAGTACCATCTGCATAGGTTTTAGTAGTAGTTTTCTTAATATTTGCATTTTCTGCTAATAATTGATATTCATACATTGTTGATGTTGAACTTGATGTACCATCTTCTAAAGTAGCAAAGTCACCCTCACCAGCATCTAAAACATTATTATTGTTTTTATCATCATAATATTGGTACCACATTGGCGCTCCATCAGAAGGATCTACTCCAGCCCATTCTCTCATATAAAAATCAAAAATTGAACGTCCTTCTGTAAAAGCGTAATTACCATCTGTACTTGAGTTTTCGTCAATAATTTTAGGTAAACCAGTTGAAACATCTAAAGGTAACGTAACCATTTCGTTACTTAACATTTCTCCATTAAAAGATAGATTTAAAGAAAAATCTTCTTTTTTAATAAGGTAAGCATTTACTTCAAATTCTAAACCAGAGTTTAATACTTCACCATCATTTACTAAAATAGAAGAGATACCAGATGAAGGTCCAACTCTTTGATTAAAGAATAAGTTGTCTGTATTTTTTCTATAGTAATCTACATTAACATCTAAATAATTTCCAAAACTCATTTCAACACCACCTTGTATCATTTTAGAAGTTTCCCAAGTTAAATCTGGGTTACCAACTACAGCCTCAGAAATTGCTAAACCACCTACATAACTAGTGTTATATCTTGTAAACGCAGTAGCAGTTCCTGGTCCTTGTTGATCTCCTGTAATACCATAAGATGCTTTCAGTTTTAAATAAGATAAAAAGCTATCCGTCATAAAGTCTTCTTCGCTTACTATCCAAGAACCACCAACAGAACCAAAAGTACCCCATTTTTCGTTTATAAATCTAGAAGATCCATCTGTTCTAATAGAACCACTAAAAAAGTATTTATTAGCATAATTATAAGTAGCTTGACCAAAATAAGACTCAATACCAGATTCATTTATATATCCAAAAGAAGGTTGATTTTCTAATAGATAATTAGATAAGTTAAAAACTCCTGGTAATAAAACTTCTTGCTTGTATTGTTGAGAATATGCTAAGCTAGTTTCAAATGTTTCGTGAGCAGCAATTACTTCTAAAGAATGATCATCAAAAGATTTATTAAAACGTAATAATTGTAAAAAAGTTTTAGACCAATTAATACCATCAGAAATAGTTAAAGTTCCATTTGAATTTGATGATGGGCCATATACATGATTTGCAGCATTATGAGCTCTATTGAAAGAATATTGCCCTCCGAAACGAGTTTCGAATTTTAACCAATCTGTAAATTTAAAATCTGCAGAAAAATTACCATTTATAGCATGTTCTTGAGAACCAACAAAATCTAATGTAGCAGATCCAATTGGGTTTAAAAGGTCTGAATTTGGTCTAGATCTTGTAAAAGGAACAGGAGCAGTAAGTCCTGTAGGAGAACCATAATCAAATTGTGCTCCACCATAAACAGGATCTGGCACTAAATTTCCAGTGTTTGGATATCTTGCATAAACTGGGTAAAGAGGTGCCATTTTATCTGAAAATTCAAATATGTTTTCAGCACCATTTGTTTGACCATTGTTTTTGCTTTCAGAATAAGCGTAACCAAAATTTGCACCAAGTTTTAACCAAGATTTAACATCAGAGGTTAAATTGATTCTAGTAGTATATCTTTTATATTCAGAATTTAATGAATATCCAGCATCTTCTAAATATCCTGCAGAAACAAAATATTTCGATTTTTCTGAACCACCACTCATTCTTAAATTTGTTTCTGTACGTATTCCAGTTCCAAATGCTATATCAGCATATCTTTCTGGTGTATATAATCTATTAACTCCAGTTCTAACTGTTCTTGTTGATGGATCTATTAAAGCATCTCCAGTTGCAGCATCCCACATATTATATCCATCTCCTATTCCATTAATAGTAAGTAATGTATTATTTGCGAAATCTGTAGGATTAGCATTATTTGTTACAACACCTCTATTGTATAGACCTTCCCATACCAAACCAACATATTGTTCTGGTGATTTAATAACGTCATATCTAGCTATTTGCTGAAAGTTTACACCACTTTTAACATCTACTTCTATGTATGATTTTTCGTTAGAAGATCCACTTTTAGTAGTAATTAAAATTACACCATTAGCACCTCTAGAACCATAAATAGCAGTTGCAGTTGCATCTTTTAAAACGGTAGTAGTTTTAATATCACCAGGGTTAATTGCATTTAATTCTCCTGCTCCACTAAAAGGAACACCATCAATTACATATAAAGGAGCACGATTTCCTAAAGGAGAACCATAACCTCTAATACGTACAGTACCAATAGTACCAGGTTGACCAGATGTGTTAATTACAGATACACCAGCAACTTCACCTGTTAAAGCTTGTGAAACGTTTGTGAAGTTTTTAGCTTCTAAATTTTCAGCAGTAACTGTTGTTGCAGTACCCGTAAAAGATTTCTTTGTACTTGTACCATAACCTACAACTACTATCTCTTCTAATACATTAGCATCTTCTTCCATCGTTAGGTTAATAATATTGGAAGAACCTACAGTTTTTTCAGAAGGTTTATAGCCTAAATATCTAAAAACTAAAACATCGCCTGCTTTAGCTTTTATAGAGTATTTACCGTCAAAATCTGTTTCTGCACCAATAGTACTTCCCTTAATTATAACACTTACTCCTGGTAAACTACCTGAATTATCAGAAACAGTACCAGTAATAGTCTTAACCTGTGCAAAGGAAACTTGCACGATAAACGCCAGTAATAGCGTTAAAATTCCATTAAACTTTGTCTTCATTGTATAATTATTTGAATTAATTAATGCCAAAAGTCTTAAATAAAACTTAAAAAAACAATTTTTTAACAGTAATTTATTCAAAATAATTTCTTTATTATAAAATCTTTATAAAGTTAATATTTGTTTAGTTGAGTTTTATTTGATTTGTGTTGATTTTTTGTAAACTATTTAGCTCAAGTAAAAAAAAATATATTATTTGTAAGAGTTCTGTTTAAAAGGATTTCTTCCAGCTTACAAGTAATTTTGCGTTTTTAAAATCAAATTTTTCACTTTCATTTCTTCCAATTGAGGAGCTTATATTGATAAGTGAGTTTTTGTTAATAAATAGAAATCCTAAACCTAATGAATTTAAATTTTTAGTATTTTCAAGAGTTGCTGTTTTTGCAAAGTCTGTAATAGTATATAAATATGATTTTTCAGATGTTAAAAATCTATATTCCAAATTGAACATAATGTATTTATTTACAAAAATACTTTGTTCGTTAAAACCTCTTATGGATTTTGGTCCTCCAATTCTAAAAAGCTCGTTATTTAAATATGTGTTTGATTTTAAAAAACCATTAGTGTTTTTAATGTAAAAACTATTTCGTGAATTTAATTCCCAAATGTAAGATGCAGTGGTTTCTATTTTTATTTGATTCGTACTACTAGAGTTTAAATTTCTTTCTCCAAATGATGGGTTAATTTTTAAAAGAATTTTATCATTAAAAAAGAAATCATTTTTTTGGACTACAAAGTCAAATTGAAAGCCTAAAAAATAATTACTGAAATTTTCTATGTTATTTTCAATTCTTTTATCTAAGTTAATAGAGGATTCAGAATTATATGTTAATGCAAATTTAATTTTTGTATTTAGGTTATAGAATATTTTTGAGTCAAACTTGGTATTTAAAAATGTAGAATCTTGTTTGTATATAGAAAATGATAGTTCAGGTGTTATTTTTGATTTAAATATATAAGGTGTTTTTAATGCAATCTCAAACTCTTGACGTTCATCTGCAATTTTATTCCAAAAAAGTTTGAATTTTTCTCCTGTATTTAGAATGTTATTTAATTCTAAGTCGATATTGCCATTCAATAATAAATCTCCATTTTCTTTTGTTGCAAAATTTATGAGTCCATCAAAACTGTTATTTTTCCTTTTTTTTAAATATACGTATAAAAAGGTTGAATCTTTTGTAAATAAAACTTCTGGAGTTTTTATTTCTGATACAAATTGCAGGTTTTTGGAAATTTCAGAGATGCTTTTTATTTTTTTTTCATTAAAAACTGAATTTGCTCTAATGTTAAAATGATTTTTTAAAAATGATTTAGGAAAATCATCATAACCTTTTACAACTACTTTATTTATAATTCTTTTTGAAGAGGTTTCTATTGAGAGTTCTGCGAATAACTTTTTATCTTTAATTTTAATATTTTTTAATTGAATTTTTGAAAATGATTTCCCTTCTAAATCAATATTTTTTGAAATATTTAATAATGTAGATTGAAGTTTTTCTATAGAAATATTAATCGTGTTGTTTGTAAATTCAAAACCATTAAAAAGATACTGGTCTTTTAGTTTTACGTAAATTTCACTTTGATTGATTTTTTCATTTAAAGAAAAGTAAGCTGAGTAGTTGTTTTTTGTTTTTACTAAAGAGTCAATCGTATTTGTAAAATACCCGATGTTTTTCAAATATTTAGAGATCTTATTAATTTCAAAATTAATAGAAGTGGAATCAATATGTTTTTTTTGATATTTTATTTTATTTAAAATAGTTACTTCATTTTTATTTACACTAGATATTTTTAAATTTATCCTTTGAGTATATAAGCTTTCTATACTAAAAAATAAGAGTAGTATAAGTGGTTTGATAAATATGTTTTGCTTCAAGATATTTTTATATGATATTCAAATGTATATTAAAATCTCAAAAAATTAGCTAATAAAAATTCATTTAGAAAAAATAACTCGTTGATATTTGAATAATTAGATTTTAATTGTACATTTGCAAACTCTTAAAAAAGAGCAAGGTTTAATTATAAACGAAAAACAGCAACAATTTAGTATGCCAACTATTCAACAATTAGTTCGTAAAGGAAGAACCAAAATAACTAAGAAGAGTAAATCGGCTGCTTTGTCGTCTTGTCCTCAAAGACGTGGAGTATGTACTCGTGTTTATACTACAACACCAAAAAAACCTAATTCAGCAATGCGTAAAGTTGCCAGAGTTAGATTAACAAATGGTAATGAGATAAACGCATACATCCCAGGTGAAGGACATAACTTACAGGAGCACTCGATAGTATTAGTTAGAGGTGGAAGGGTAAAAGATTTACCAGGTGTTAAATATCACGTGGTACGTGGAGCATTAGATACAGCAGGTGTTGAGGGTAGAACTCAACGTAGGTCTAAGTATGGTGCAAAACGCCCAAAAAAGTAATTTAGTAACTTTTTTAATGTAAAGACATGAGAAAAAGAGCAGCAAAAAAAAGAGTCTTATTACCAGATCCAAAGTTTAATGATCAGTTAGTAACACGTTTTGTTAATAACTTAATGTGGAGTGGTAAGAAGTCAGTAGCATTTAAAGTGTTTTATGACGCTTTAGAGTTAGTCGAAGAAAGAAAAGGAGAAGGCGAGGAAAAGTCGGCTTTAGAAATTTGGAAAGAAGGTTTGTCAAATGTAATGCCACATGTAGAGGTTCGTTCTAGACGTGTTGGTGGAGCAACATTCCAAATACCAATGCAAATTAGACCAGATCGTAAAGTGTCTATGGCTATTAAGTGGATGATTTTGTATACTCGTAAGAGAAACGAAAAAACTATGGCGCAACGTTTAGCTGCTGAAATTTTAGCTGCGGCTAAAGAAGAAGGTGCAGCTGTTAAAAAACGTACAGATACTCACAAAATGGCAGAAGCTAACAAAGCATTCTCTCACTTTAGATTTTAAGAAATGGCTAGAGATTTAAAATATACAAGAAATATTGGAATTGCAGCGCATATTGATGCTGGTAAAACCACAACAACAGAGCGTATTTTGTTCTATACAGGTGTTTCTCACAAGATTGGTGAGGTTCATGATGGTGCAGCTACAATGGACTGGATGGAACAAGAGCAGGAAAGAGGTATTACAATTACTTCTGCTGCTACAACTTGTACTTGGGTTTTTCCAAAAGAAAATGCAGAACCAACTCCAGAGGCAAAAGATTATCATTTTAACATCATTGATACTCCTGGTCACGTAGATTTTACTGTTGAAGTAAATAGATCTTTACGTGTATTAGATGGTTTGGTGTTTTTGTTTTCGGCAGTTGATGGTGTTGAGCCTCAATCTGAAACAAACTGGAGATTAGCAGATAACTATAAAGTTCCAAGAATTGGATTCGTTAATAAGATGGATCGTCAAGGATCTGACTTCTTAAAAGTTTGTCAACAGGTTAAAGATATGTTAAAGTCTAACGCAGTGCCAATTGTTTTAAATATTGGTGATGAGGATGAGTTTAAAGGTATTGTAGATTTAGTGAAAAACAGAGCTATTGTATGGCATGATGATAACTTCGGAGCGACATTCGATGTTGTTGCTATTCCAGAAGATATGAAAGATGAAGTACGTAAATACCGTGCTTTATTAATCGAAGAAGTAGCTAGTTATGATGAGAACTTATTAGAAAAATTCATGGAAGATGAAGATTCTATTACAGAAGACGAAGTGCATGCTGCATTGAGAGCTGCTGTTATGGATATGGCTATCATTCCAATGATTTGTGGTTCTTCATTTAAAAATAAAGGTGTTCAGTTTCTTTTAGATGCTGTATGTCGTTATTTACCTTCTCCAATGGATAAGGAAGGTATTATAGGTATAAATCCAGATACAGAAGAAAAAGAATTACGTAAGCCAAGTGTTGAAGAGCCTTTCGCTGCTTTAGCATTTAAAATTGCTACTGACCCTTTCGTTGGTCGTTTAGCCTTCTTTAGAGCATATTCAGGAAGATTAGATGCTGGATCTTATGTATTAAATAATCGTTCTGGTAAAAAAGAGAGAATCTCTCGTATTTATCAAATGCATGCTAACAAGCAAAATGCTATCGATTTTATCGAAGCTGGAGATATTGGAGCAGCAGTAGGTTTTAAATCTATTAAAACTGGTGATACGTTAACAGATGAGAAGCATCCTATCGTTTTAGAATCTATGGATTTTCCAGATCCAGTAATTGGTATTGCTATTGAGCCTAAAACAAAAGCGGATGTAGATAAGTTAGGTGTTGGACTTGCTAAATTAGCAGAAGAAGATCCTACGTTTACAGTGCGTTCAGACGAAGCTTCAGGGCAGACTATTATTTCTGGAATGGGTGAGTTGCATTTAGATGTACTTGTAGATCGTTTAAAACGTGAATTCAAAGTAGAAGTTAACCAAGGTCAACCTCAAGTGGAATATAAAGAGGCTATTACTGCAGAAGCAGAACATAGAGAGATTTATAAGAAACAATCTGGTGGTCGTGGTAAATTTGCTGATATTGTATTTACTATTGGACCTGCAGATGAAGGTGTTCAAGGTTTACAATTTGAATCTGTAATTAAAGGTGGTAATGTTCCTAGAGAATTTGTTCCTTCTGTAGAGAAAGGTTTCAGAGAAGCTATGAAAAACGGACCTTTAGCAGGATACGAAATGGATTCAATGAAAGTTACTTTAAGAGATGGATCTTTCCACGCAGTGGATTCTGATGCATTATCTTTTGAATTAGCTGCAAGAATGGGATATAAAGCTTCTGCAAAATCTGCAAAAGCAAAAATTATGGAACCATTGATGAAGTTAGAAGTATTAACTCCTGAAGAAAATATGGGAGATATTGTTGGAGATTTGAACAGAAGAAGAGGTCAAGTTAACGATATGTCAGATAGAGCAGGTTCAAAAGTTGTAAAAGCTATTGTACCATTATCAGAAATGTTTGGATATGTAACTGCTTTAAGAACTATGTCTTCTGGTAGAGCAACATCTACTATGGAATTTTCTCATTATGCTGAAACTCCATCAAATATTTCAGAGGATGTAATCGCAAAAGCAAAAGGATAATCTACTAAATAATACAAGATGAGTCAAAAAATTAGAATAAAATTAAAGTCTTACGATTACAATTTGGTAGATAAATCTGCTGAAAAAATTGTAAAGACTGTAAAAAGTACTGGTGCAGTTGTAAATGGACCAATACCTTTACCAACACATAAAAAGATTTTTACAGTATTACGTTCACCACACGTAAACAAAAAGTCTAGAGAGCAATTTCAATTAGCTTCGTATAAAAGATTGTTAGACATCTATAGTTCTTCTTCAAAGACTATTGATGCTTTAATGAAACTTGAGTTACCAAGTGGTGTTGAAGTTGAAATAAAAGTATAATAAAATAGTTTAAAATTATTTTCGGTTTAATTTTATTAAACCGAAAATTTTTTATACTTTTGCAATCCCAAATAGAGTAGGGAAACTATTTGTTAAGTTTTGCTTAATAAATGGTAACATGTCCAGAGCGTTTCGCGACGGAAAAACGGAAAAACAAAATCAGCGTTGAATTTGTTTTGCGCTTTTTTTTTGCTTAATACTTAAAGGATGTTAATGAAACTTTGTTTCAAATAATAAATTAATAATAGACGCGCTGAATATATTATTTAATCGTCTAAAAAATTAACAGAATGTCTGGGTTAATAGGGAGGAAAATTGGAATGACCAGTTTGTTTGATGAGAATGGTAAAAATATACCATGTACTGTCATTGAAGCAGGTCCTTGCGTTGTCACTCAAGTCAGAACTGAAGAGGTTGACGGATATAATGCGTTGCAGCTTGGTTTCGATGACAAAAAAGCAAAAAGTTCTAACAAAGCGTTAGATGGTCACTTTAAGAAAGCTGGCACCACTGCTAAAAAGAAAGTTTTTGAATTTCAAGGATTTAAGGAAGCTTATAAATTAGGGGATTCAGTTACTGTAGATCACTTTAAAGAAGGTGAGTTTGTTGATGTATCTGGTGTTTCTAAAGGTAAGGGTTTTCAAGGTGTTGTAAAACGTCATGGTTTTGCTGGTGTAGGTCAAGCTACTCATGGTCAGCATAACCGTTTAAGAGCTCCGGGTTCTATTGGTGCTGCATCGTATCCAGCTAGAGTATTCAAAGGAATGCGTATGGCAGGTAGAATGGGTGGAGATAAAGTGAAAGTACAAAACTTAAAAGTGTTAAAGGTAGTTGCTGAAAAGAATCTACTTGTTGTTAAAGGAGCAGTTCCTGGTCACAAAAACGCTTTTGTAACTATTCAGAAATAATGAAAGTAGCAGTTTTAGATATTACAGGAAAAGATACAGGAAGGAAAGTAGAGCTTTCTAAAGATGTATTTGGGATAGAGCCTAATAATCATGCTATTTATTTAGATGTAAAACAATACTTGGCAAATCAACGTCAGGGAACACATAAGTCTAAAGAAAGAGCTGAGATTTCAGGTTCTACAAGAAAAATAAAGAAACAGAAAGGGACAGGTACTGCAAGAGCAGGTTCAATTAAGTCTGGAGTTTTTAGAGGTGGAGGTCGTATGTTTGGTCCAAGACCAAGAAGTTATTCTTTTAAGTTGAATAAAAATTTAAAAAGATTAGCGCGTCAATCAGCTTTGAGTATTCAAGTAAGTGATGAAAATGTAGTGATAGTTGAAGATTTTAATTTTGATTCACCAAAGACAAAAAACTTTGTAGATGTTTTAAAAGCTTTAAACATAGATGCTAAAAAATCATTATTTATATTAGATAGTGAAAATACAAATGTGTATTTATCGTCTAGAAACTTAAAAAACTCTAAGGTATTGAAAGCTTCAGAAATAAATACTTATGGTGTTTTAAACGCTAATAAGATTGTGATTACTGAAAGTTCTTTAGAGGGAATTAATACAAATTTAAGCAAATAGGGATTCAAAATGAGTATTCTAATTAAACCTATTATTACGGAAAAAGCTACAAACGATAGTGAAGTATTTAATCGTTATACGTTTGTTGTGGATAAGAAAGCTAATAAAGTAGAAATTAAAAATGCTGTTGAATCAGCTTATGGAGTTTCTATTTCTAGTGTAAAAACTTTAAATTACCCAATTCAAAGAAATACTAAATTTACTAAAAAAGGTTTAGTAACTGGTATTAAGAGTGGGTATAAAAAAGCTATTGTACAGTTAGCAGAAGGAGAAAGTATTGATTTTTATAACAATCTTTAAGATACAAAATGTCAGTTAGAAAATTAAAACCAATAACACCAGGTCAGCGTTTTAGAGTTGTAAATGGATTCGACGCCATTACAACTGATAAGCCGGAGAAAAGTTTACTTGCTCCGAAAAAAAGATCTGGAGGTCGAAACAGTCAAGGTAGAATGACAACTCGTAATATAGGAGGTGGTCATAAACAAAGATATCGTATTATCGATTTTAAAAGAGATAAGAAAGATGTTCCTGCAATTGTAAAAACTATCGAGTACGATCCAAATCGTACTGCTTTTATCGCATTATTAAACTATGTTGATGGAGAAAAAAGATATGTAATTGCTCAAAATGGTTTAACAGTAGGTCAAACTGTTGTTTCAGGAAGTGGTATTGCACCAGAGATTGGAAATACAATGGCTTTAAGTGAAATTCCATTAGGTACAACTATATCTTGTATTGAGTTACGTCCTGGTCAGGGAGCTGTAATGGCTCGTTCAGCAGGTTCATTTGCTCAATTAATGGCAAGAGATGGTAAATATGCAACTGTTAAAATGCCTTCAGGTGAAACAAGATTAATATTGTTAACCTGTTTAGCAACAATAGGAGTTGTTTCAAATTCAGATCATCAACTTTTAGTTTCTGGTAAAGCTGGAAGAAGAAGATGGTTGGGTAGAAGACCAAGAGTAAATGCTGTAAGAATGAACCCTGTAGATCACCCAATGGGAGGTGGTGAAGGACGTGCTTCTGGTGGACATCCAAGATCTAGAAACGGTATACCTGCTAAAGGTTATAAGACTAGGTCTAAAACCAAAGCAAGTAATAAGTATATTATAGAACGTAGAAAGAAATAATAAGTTATGGCAAGATCATTAAAAAAAGGACCTTACGTTCACTATAAATTAGAGAAAAAAGTTTTAGCTAATGTAGAAGCTGGAAATAAAACAGTAATTAAAACTTGGTCTAGAGCAAGTATGATTACTCCAGATTTCGTTGGTCAAACAATTGCTGTTCACAATGGACGTCAATTTGTACCAGTTTATGTTACTGAAAACATGGTAGGGCACAAGTTAGGCGAATTTTCACCAACTCGTTCTTTTAGAGGACATGCAGGTGCTAAAAATAAAGGTAAAAAATAGTAGGCAATGGGAGTTCGTAAAAAAAATATGGCAGATCAGTTGAAAGCAGATAGAAAGCAACGCGCTTTCGCAAAGCTAACAAACTGCCCTACATCACCAAGAAAAATGCGTTTAGTAGCAGATCAAGTAAGAGGTGTGGAAGTTGAAAAAGCTTTACAAATCTTAAAGTTCAGTCCTAAAGAAGCATCTATAAATTTAGAAAAACTATTATTATCTGCAATTGCAAACTGGCAAGCTAAAAATGAAGACTCATCTATTGAAGATGCAGGTTTATTTGTAAAGTCAATTTGTGTTGATAGTGCAGGTATGTTGAAGAGATTAAGACCAGCTCCACAAGGACGTGCTCATAGAATTCGTAAGCGTTCTAATCATGTTACTTTAGAGTTAGGTAGTAAAAATTTAAGTAATTAATCGAAGTATAAATGGGACAGAAAACAAATCCAATAGGAAATCGTTTAGGTATCATCAGAGGTTGGGAATCTAATTGGTATGGTGGTAATGACTACGGAGATAAATTAGCTGAAGATGATAAAATTAGAAAGTATATTAATGCAAGACTTTCTAAGGCAAGTGTATCTAGAATTATTATTGAGCGTACTTTAAAACTTGTTACAGTAACAATTACTACTGCAAGACCTGGTATTATTATCGGTAAAGGTGGTCAAGAAGTAGACAAACTGAAAGAAGAGCTTAAGAAAATTACTGGTAAAGAAGTTCAAATTAATATTTTTGAAATTAAACGTCCTGAACTAGATGCAAAATTAGTTGCAACTAGTGTGGCTCGTCAAATTGAAAATAGAATTTCTTACAAGAGAGCAATTAAAATGGCTATTCAAGCTACTATGCGTATGAATGCTGAAGGTATAAAGATTCAGATTTCTGGTCGTTTGAACGGAGCTGAAATGGCACGTTCAGAGCATTTTAAAGAAGGAAGAATACCTCTTTCAACTTTTAGAGCTGATATTGATTATGCATTAGTTGAAGCACATACTACTTATGGAAGATTAGGTGTTAAAGTATGGATTATGAAGGGTGAAGTTTATGGTAAGAGAGAATTATCTCCATTAGTTGGTTTGTCTAAGAAACAAAGTGGCAATAAAGGTGGTAGTGATAGATCTAAGCGTGGACCTCGTAGAAGAAAATAATTTTTAAAATTAGAAATTAAAAATGTTACAGCCAAAAAGAGTAAAATACCGTAAAGTACAGAAAGGTAAAGGAAATATGTCTGGTCTTTCAGGTAGAGGAACGCAACTTTCTAATGGAATGTTTGGTATTAAATCTATAGATCAGAATTTATTAACTTCACGTCAAATTGAAGCGGCTCGTATTGCAGCTACACGTCACATGAAGAGAGAAGGTCAATTATGGATTAAGATATTTCCAGATAAGCCTATTACAAAAAAGCCTTTAGAAGTACGTATGGGTAAAGGTAAGGGAGCTCCTGATCATTTCGTATCTGTTATCAAACCAGGTAGAATTTTGTTTGAAGTTGGTGGTGTACCAATTGAAGTAGCAAAAGAGGCTTTACGATTAGCTGCACAAAAACTTCCTGTAAAAACGAAGTTTATAGTTGCAAGAGATTTTGATATTAACGCATAATTCTAAATAGAATGAAACAATCAGAAATAAAGGATTTATCCACAGCAGATCTTAATGAAAAGTTGGGAGCGTTGCAAAAGAATTATACTGATCTTAAAATGTCTCATGCAATAACTCCAATGGAAAATCCATTGCAGTTGAGAAGTTTAAGAAGAACTGTAGCAAGAATTGCAACAGAATTAACAAAAAGAGAATTACAATAATTCTATAGTCAATTTTAAAGATGGAAAAAAGAAATCTTAGAAAAGAGAGAATTGGTGTAGTTTCTAGTAACAAAATGGAAAAATCTATTGTTGTTGCTGAAACTAAGAGAGTAAAGCACCCAATGTACGGTAAATTCGTATTAAAAACGAAAAAGTACGTTGCACACGACGAACAGAATGATTGCAACGAAGGAGATACTGTTAGAATCATGGAAACAAGACCTATGAGTAAATCTAAACGTTGGAGATTAGTAGAAATCCTAGAAAGAGCTAAATAATATGTTACAGACAGAATCAAGATTAAAAGTCGCAGATAATACTGGAGCAAAAGAAGTTTTAGTAATTAGAGTTTTAGGAGGTACAAGAAAACGTTACGCAAGTATTGGAGACAAAATTGTAGTATCTGTTAAATCTGCAACTCCAAACGGAACTGTAAAAAAAGGTCAAGTATCTAGAGCAGTTGTTGTAAGAACAAAAAAAGAAGTTAGACGTAAAGATGGATCTTACATTAGATTTGATGACAACGCTTGTGTTTTATTAAATCCTACAGAGGAAATGAGAGGAACACGTGTATTTGGTCCTGTTGCTCGTGAACTTCGTGAGAAACAATTCATGAAAATAGTTTCATTAGCACCTGAAGTGCTTTAAATCATCATAAAATGAAGAAGTTTAAAATAAAATCAGGAGATACTGTAAAAGTTATTGCAGGTGATCATAAAGGATCTGAAGGAAAGGTTTTACAAATCATTAAGGATAAAGATCGAGTTCTTGTAGAAGGAGTTAATTTAGTATCTAAACATACTAAACCTAGTGCTCAAAGTCCTCAAGGTGGAATTGTAAAAAAAGAAGCATCGTTACATATCTCTAATTTAATGTTAGTAGAAGATGGTGTAGCTGTAAGAGTAGGTTATAAAGTTGATGGAGATACTAAGACTAGATTCTCTAAAAAAACTAAAAAATAATAATAATCATGAGTTACGTACCAAGATTAAAAGCAGAATACAAAGAAAGAGTAGTGAATACTCTTACTGAGGAATTCAGTTATACAAATATAATGCAAGTACCTAAATTAGAAAAAATTGTAATTTCTAAAGGTGTTGGTGCTGCAATTGCTGATAAAAAATTAATAGATTACGCGTTAGAAGAGTTGACTAAAATTACAGGTCAAAAAGCTATATCTACAATGTCTAAAAAAGATGTTGCAGCATTTAAATTACGTAAAGGTATGCCAATTGGTGCAAAAGTTACTTTACGTGGTGATAAAATGTATGAGTTTTTAGACAGATTAGTTACTGCCTCTTTGCCACGTGTAAGAGACTTTAATGGAATAAAAGCTAATGGATTTGATGGTAGAGGTAATTACAATTTAGGTATTACTGAACAAATTATATATCCAGAAATAAATATTGACCAAGTTAAAAAAATTAACGGTATGGATATTACTTTTGTAACATCTGCAAATACTGATAAGGAAGCAAAGTCATTATTAGGAGAATTAGGTTTACCATTCCAAAAAAATTAAATTATGGCTAAAGAATCAATGAAAGCGCGCGAGCGTAAAAGAGAACGTATTGTTGCAAAATATGCTGATAAAAGAAAAGCTTTAAAAGAAGCTGGCGATTATGAAGCTTTGCAGAAATTACCTAAAAATGCATCACCAGTAAGATTACACAATAGATGTAAATTAACTGGTCGTCCAAAAGGATATATGCGTCAGTTTGGTTTATCACGTGTAACATTTCGTGAAATGGCAAACCAAGGGTTAATACCAGGCGTTAAAAAAGCAAGTTGGTAGAAAATTATAATAAATCATAAAAACTAAAATAGAATGTGTATCTTTGCACGCTCTATTTTTTTTGAGTATTAGAAATTTAACTGATTATAGGTTCAATTATCACAGAGAAATTTGTAGGTAAATAGAGGTAGTTGAAAACCATAGTCGCAATATAAATAAGTATGTATACAGATCCAATCGCGGATTATCTTACAAGAGTAAGGAATGCAATAGCTGCAGGACACAGAGTAGTAGAAATTCCGGCTTCTAACTTGAAGAAGGAAATGACTAAAATTTTGTTTGATCAAGGTTATATTTTAAGTTACCAGTTCAATGACGATAAAGTTCAAGGGACTATCAAGATAGCTTTAAAGTATGATAAAGAAACAAAAGAGTCAGTAATCAGAAAAATTCAACGAATTAGTACGCCAGGTTTACGAAAGTATGTTGGTTCTTCAGAAATGCCAAGAGTTTTAAACGGACTTGGTATCGCAATTGTTTCTACATCTAAAGGTGTAATGACAAACAAGAAGGCTAAGCAAGACAATGTTGGAGGAGAAGTTTTATGTTATATTTATTAATCTAGAAGAAATGAGTAGAATAGGAAAAAATCCCGTTAGCATTTCACAAGGTGTAGATGTAAACATAAAAGACAATGTAGTTACTGTAAAAGGAAAATTAGGTGAGTTAACTCAAACTATTTCTGACGGTATTACAATTGAAATTGAAGATGGAATTATCACTTTAGATAGAGCATCAGAAAGTAAAGACCATAAGGCACAACATGGTTTAATGAGAGCTTTAATCAGTAACATGATTGAAGGTGTTAGTAAAGGTTGGACTAAGGACTTGGAATTGGTTGGTGTAGGTTATAGAGCCTCTAATCAAGGTCAAAAATTAGATTTAGCTTTAGGTTTCTCTCATAATATTGTTTTAGAAATAGCTCCAGAAGTAAAAGTTGAGACAATATCAGAGAAAGGGAAAAACCCAATCATTAAATTATCTTCATTTGACAAACAATTAGTTGGTCAAATAGCTGCAAAGATTAGATCTTTCAGAGCACCTGAACCTTACAAAGGAAAAGGAGTTAAGTTTGTTGGTGAAATATTAAGAAGAAAAGCAGGTAAATCTGCATAATATATAGTATTATGGCATTATCAAAGCTACAAAGAAGATTAAGAATTAAGCGTAGAATCAGAAAAATCATTTCAGGTACTCCTACAAAACCAAGATTATCGGTTTATAGAAGTAATAAAGAAATTTACGCTCAATTGATAGACGATGTAAACGGAGTGACAATCGCTTCAGTTTCATCTAGAGATAAAAATATTAAAGCAACTACTAAGGTTGAAGCTTCTACAGAAGTTGGTAAATCGATTGCTGAAAAAGCTATAAAAGCAGGTGTAGATACTGTTGCTTTTGATAGAAACGGATATTTATATCACGGAAGAGTTAAAGTATTAGCAGATGCTGCAAGGGAATCTGGTTTAAAATTTTAAGAAATTATGCAAGGATATAAAAACGTAGAAAGAGTTAAACCAAGCGGATTAGAGCTTGTAGATAGATTAGTTGGTGTACAACGTGTAACTAAAGTAACAAAAGGTGGTAGAGCATTTGGTTTCTCTGCAATCGTAGTTGTTGGTGATGGTAATGGTGTTGTTGGTCATGGATTAGGAAAATCTAAAGACGTATCATCTGCAATTGCGAAAGCAGTTGAAGATGCAAAGAAAAATTTAGTAAGAATACCTATTTTAGAAGGAACTTTACCTCATGAGCAAAAAGGTAAGTTTGGTGGTGCAAAAGTATTTATCAAACCTGCTTCTGCTGGTACAGGAGTTATTGCTGGTGGTGCAGTTCGTGCAGTATTAGAATCAGTGGGAATACATGATTGTTTATCAAAATCTCAAGGATCATCTAATCCTCATAATGCAGTAAAAGCAACTTTTAATGCTTTATTACAATTACGTAGTGCTGTAGATGTTGCAAAACAAAGAGGTATATCTTTAGAAAAAGTATTTAACGGATAAATCTAAAAACGATGGCAAGAATAAAAGTTACCCAAGTAAAAAGTCAAATCGGTCGTCTTCAAAGTCAGAAAAGGACTTTAGAAGCTTTAGGTTTACGTAAAATGAACCAAACTGTAGAACATGAGGCAACTCCTTCAGTAATTGGTATGGTAAATACAGTTAAACACTTAGTTTCTTTCGAAGAAATTAAATAAGATATTTAAATAAAATGAGTTTACATAATTTAACACCTGCAGAAGGTTCCGTTAAAAAGGAAAAGAGAATAGCAAGAGGTGAAGGTTCTGGTAAAGGTGGTACTTCAACAAGAGGTCACAATGGTCAGAAATCTCGTTCAGGATATTCTAAAAAAGTAGGATTTGAAGGTGGTCAAATGCCTCTTCAAAGACGTGTGCCAAAATTTGGTTTTACAAATATTAACCGTAAGGAATATCAAGGTATCAATTTAGATAAATTACAATCTTTAGTTGATAATGGAACTATTTCTGATACAGTTAATTTAGAAATTTTAGTTGCTAATGGTTTAGCAGGTAAAAATGAACTAGTAAAAATACTAGGGAATGGAGAGTTAAAAACTAAATTGAATATAACTGCACATAAATTTTCAGCAACCGCAAAAGCAGCTATTGAAGCAGCTGGTGGAGAAGCTGTTACTTTATAAGAATTCTTAAAGGATGAATTTAATTAATAGATTAAAAGAAATTTTTAGTATTGAAGAATTAAAAAATAAGATTCTTCTAACAATCGGTTTAATTGCTGTATATCGTTTTATGGCGGCTGTTCCATTACCTGGAGTAGACCCTTTACAATTAGCAGCATTAAAAGATAGTACTCAAGGTGGTCTTTTAGGATTATTGAATGCATTTACAGGAGGAGCATTTGCAAGAGCGTCAGTAATGGCACTAGGTATTATGCCCTATATTTCAGCATCTATTGTTGTTCAGTTAATGGGAATTGCGGTTCCTTATTTACAAAAACTTCAAAAAGATGGTGAAAGTGGTCGTAAAAAAATTACACAGATAACGAGATGGTTGACTATTGGTATTACTTTAGTTCAAGCACCAACTTATATAACAGCTATTAAAACACAATTTGGTTTAGGTCCTGAAGCTTTTTTAGTGAGTGGAGCAACTTTTTGGGTTTCATCTATAATTATTCTTACTGCAGGTACAATTTTTGCTATGTGGTTAGGAGAACGTATAACTGACAAAGGAGTTGGTAATGGTATCTCTTTATTAATTACAGTTGGTATTATAGCTAATTTCCCAGCAGCTTTTTTACAAGAATTTGTTGCAAAAACAACAAATGCTGGTGCTGGTGGAATAATGATGATTTTAATTGAAATTATTGTTTGGCTTGTAGTTATTTTACTTACAGTTCTATTAGTTACAGCTGTTAGAAAAATTGCAGTTCAATATGCTAGAAGAACAGTTGCAGGTAACGTTCAAAATGTTGCTGGTTCAAGAGACTATATTCCATTGAAATTAAATGCTGCTGGTGTTATGCCAATCATTTTTGCACAGGCAATTATGTTTTTACCAATGGCATTGGGGAATAAGTTTCCTTTTTTAGCAGGTTTAACTGATATTAACGGTTTAAGTTACAACTTGATATTTGCGATTTTAATCATTGTATTTTCATTCTTTTATACTGCAATCACTATTCCTACGAATAAGATGGCAGATGATTTAAAGAGAAGTGGTGGTTTTATACCAGGAATTAGACCAGGAAAAGATACAGCAGATAGATTAGATTCTGTATTGTCTAGAATTACTTTTCCAGGATCGATATTTTTGGCAGCCTTATCAATCTTACCAGCTATAGCATTTCAATTTGGAATTCAACAAAGTTGGGCAATGTTTTACGGAGGTACTTCATTGATTATTATGGTTGGTGTTGCAATTGATACGTTACAACAAATTAATTCTTATTTGTTAAATCGCCATTATGATGGTTTAATGAAAGCAGGAAACAGTAATAGAAAATCTAATAAATAATATGGCTAAACAATCAGCAATACAACAAGATGGAACTATTACAGAAGCATTATCAAATGCTATGTTTCGTGTGGAATTAGAAAATGGACATATTGTAACAGCACACATTTCTGGTAAAATGCGTATGCATTATATCAAATTATTACCTGGTGATAAAGTGAAACTAGAAATGAGTCCTTACGATTTATCGAAAGCGAGAATAACTTATAGATATTAAAAATTAAATAATTAGAAGATTGGAGGATTAGTTTTAATCTTTTAATTTTTAAATAAAAATTAGAAACGATGAAAGTTAGAGCATCAGTTAAAAAAAGAAGTGCCGACTGCAAAATAGTACGCAGAAAAGGTAGATTATATGTAATTAATAAACAAAATCCTAGATTTAAACAAAGACAAGGGTAATGGCAAGAATAGCAGGTATTGATATTCCAAAGAATAAAAGAGGTGTTATCGCTTTAACTTACATCTTTGGTATAGGGAACAGCAGAGCAAAACAAGTTTTAGCAGATGCAAAAGTAGACGAAAGTATTAAGGTTCAAGATTGGACTGATGATCAAATCGCAGCAATTAGAGAGCAAGTAGGTTCTTTCACTATTGAAGGTGAATTACGTTCTGAAGTTCAGATAAACATCAAACGTTTGATGGATATTGGTTGCCAAAGAGGAATTCGTCATAGATTAGGTCTACCTTTAAGAGGGCAAAGAACTAAAAACAATTCTCGTACAAGAAAAGGTAAGAGAAAAACTGTAGCTAACAAGAAAAAATAAGTTAGAGATTAAACTTGTTATCAACTACTAGTGTGCCGTAATTTTAAATTACAATTTACTAGAAAGTAATAACAGAACAATAAAAATTATGGCAAAAGCAAGTGCAAAAAAACGTAAAGTAATAATTGATGCTATTGGAGAGGCGCATGTAACAGCATCTTTTAACAATATCATTATTTCTTTAACAAATAAAAAAGGTGATGTTATTTCATGGTCATCAGCTGGAAAAATGGGCTTTAGAGGTTCTAAAAAGAACACACCTTACGCAGCTCAATTAGCAGCAGAAGATTGTGCAAATGTTGCAAAAGAAGCAGGTTTACGTAAAGTAAAAGTTTATGTGAAAGGTCCAGGTAATGGAAGAGAGTCTGCAATTAGATCTATTCATAATGCAGGTATTGAAGTAACAGAAATTATTGATGTTACTCCTATTCCTCACAATGGATGTCGTCCACCGAAAAGAAGAAGAGTTTAAGAAAATTATATATTTTAAGTAGATTTAGATTTTTTCTAAATCTACTTTATTGTATATAACAATTAGTATTTATTTATATTTTTAATCAATTAGGAGCTAAGATTATCGAAGGAGAAAGCCTTAATTCATAATCCCTAATTTAACAACAACGAAATGGCAAGATATACAGGACCAAAAACTAAAATTGCTCGTAAATTTGGCGAGGCAATCTTCGGAGAAGATAAAAACTTCGAAAAAAGAAACTTTCCTCCAGGACAACATGGAAATGCAAGAAGAAGAGGAAAAAAATCTGAATATGCTACTCAATTAATGGAGAAGCAAAAAGCAAAGTATACTTATGGTATATTAGAGCGTCAATTCAGTAACTTGTTTAAAAGTGCACAAGCTGCATCTGGAATTACAGGTGAAATCTTATTACAATTATGTGAATCACGTTTAGATAATGTTGTTTACAGAATGGGAGTTTCTAACTCAAGAAGTGGAGCTCGTCAATTAGTTTCTCACAGACATATTACTGTTAATGGTTCTATCGTTAACGTACCATCTTATCAATTAAAAGAAGGAGATGTAGTAGCTGTAAGAGAAAAATCTAAATCTTTAGTAGCTATTGAAGATGCATTAGCTTCTAACAGTAATGTTTTTGAATGGTTAACTTGGAATAATGATACAAAAACTGGAACTTTTGTAAAAGTACCAGAAAGACTACAAATTCCAGAAAACATTAAAGAACAATTAATCGTAGAATTATATTCTAAGTAATATTAATAATATTGACATTTAGCCAAAGGATTTATTTGTATTTCTTCACACTCATAAATCGCGCAACTAAATAACAATTAAAACGAAGAAAAATGGCAATTTTAAATTTTCAAAAACCTGATAAGGTTATCATGATTGAATCTACAGATTTTTCTGGTAGATTTGAATTTAGACCTTTAGAACCAGGATTTGGTTTAACTGTTGGAAACGCTTTAAGAAGAGTTCTTTTATCTTCTTTAGAAGGGTTTGCAATTACATCTTTACGTGTAGATGGTGTAGAACATGAGTTCTCTACTGTTTCTGGTGTTGTAGAAGATGTTACAGAAATTATTTTAAACTTAAAACAAGTACGTTTTAAGAAACAAATTGATGAAACTGATAGAGAAACTGTATCTGTTTCAATTTCTGGTCAAGAGCAATTTACTGCTGGAGATTTACAGAAATTTATTTCAGGTTTTCAAGTATTGAATCCTGATTTAGTAATTTGTAATATGGATAAATCTGTGAAGTTAAACGCAGAAATTACAATTGAAAAAGGTAGAGGATTTGTTCCTGCTGAAGAAAATAAAAAAGCATCTGCACCTATAGGTACAATTTTTACTGATTCTATTTACACTCCTATTAAGAATGTAAAATATGCAATCGAAAATTATCGTGTAGAACAAAAAACAGATTACGAAAAATTAGTATTTGATATCGATACTGATGGTTCAATTAATCCTAAAGATGCATTAACTGAAGCAGCAAAAATCTTAATTCATCACTTTATGTTATTCTCTGATGAGCGTATCACTTTAGAAGCAGATGAAATTGCACAAACAGAAACATATGATGAGGAATCATTACATATGCGTCAATTATTAAAAACTAGATTAATCGATATGGATTTATCTGTTAGAGCTTTAAATTGTTTAAAAGCAGCAGAAGTAGATACATTAGGAGATTTAGTTTCTTTTAATAAAAGTGATTTAATGAAATTTAGAAACTTTGGTAAAAAGTCATTAACAGAACTAGAAGAACTAGTGATTGTTAAAGGTTTAAGTTTTGGAATGGATTTAACAAAATATAAATTAGATAGAGATTAATACTAAAAACATATAAAAATATTAGAAGTTAATTTTAATTTCTAATATTTTTATATGACGTATTTTATAATCTATAGTAAACAATAATTTTTCATAATTTGCTCCTCAAAATGGGTAGATGCAAGATGAAAACATAAAACAAACATAAAATGAGACACGGAAAAAAGCATAATCATTTAGGAAGAAAAACAGCTCACAGAAAAGCAATGTTAGCTAATATGACATGTTCTTTAATTGAACACAAACGTATTAATACAACTGTTGCTAAAGCGAAAGCTTTAAGAGTTTTTGCAGAGCCTTTAATTACAAAGTCTAAAAGTGATACAACTCACAACAGACGTATCGTTTTTTCTCACTTACGTGATAAATATGCTGTTACAGAATTATTCAAAGAAATTTCTGTAAAAGTAGCTG
Source organism: Polaribacter vadi (assembly GCF_001761365.1). Lineage (NCBI taxonomy): Bacteria > Pseudomonadati > Bacteroidota > Flavobacteriia > Flavobacteriales > Flavobacteriaceae > Polaribacter > Polaribacter vadi. The sequence goes on from NZ_CP017477.1 coordinate 3,593,139, forward strand.
ACAGACCAGGAGGTTACTTACGTATCATAAAATTAGGAAATCGTCAGGGAGATAATGCTCCTATGGCTATGATTGAATTAGTTGATTACAACGAAATTTATAATCCTAAAGGAACAAAAGCTAAAAAATCTACACGTAGAAGTAGAAGAGGAGGATCTAATAAAACTGAAACTGCTCAAGTAGAAAATACTGCTACCGAAGAAAAATCAGAAGAATAAAAAATGAAAATTTTTTAATTTATATAAAGGAGATAAACGTTAACGTTTATCTCCTTTTTTTATGTTTTGTATTATTAAATAATAAATCAAAAGTTATTAATTTTTTTAAAACCAATATATAAATTTCAAAATACAGAAATATATATTTTGTAAATTTGTAAAGTAAGTAATTTAATTATCACCAATGAAATATCAACAAAGAAAAAAGGCATTAGTATTATTAGAAGACGGAACAATTTTTTACGGTAAATCTGTAGGAATTGAAGGAACAGCTACTGGAGAAATTTGTTTTAATACAGGGATGACTGGGTATCAGGAAATATTTACAGATCCATCTTATTTTGGGCAATTAATGGTAACAACAAATGCCCATATTGGTAATTATGGAGTAAATGATAATGATGTTGAATCTGATGGGATTAAAATTTCTGGTTTAATTTGTAGAAATTTTAGTTTTACACATTCTAGAGCAGATTCTGATGGAAATTTAAAAGATTATTTTTCGAAGCATAATTTAGTCGCAATTTCTGATGTTGATACTAGAGCATTAGTTTCTTACATTAGAGATCATGGAGCTATGAATGCAATCATATCTACTGAAGTTGATAATATTGACGAATTAAAAAAACAATTATCTAATGTACCAAGTATGGAAGGTTTAGAGTTGGCTTCGCAAGTATCTACTAAGGAACCTTATTTTGTAGGCGATGAAAATTCAGAAATAAGAATTTCAGCTTTAGATATAGGTATCAAAAAGAACATTTTAAGGAATTTATCAAAAAGAGGAGCTTATATAAAAGTGTTTCCTTATAATTCATCTTTTGAAGATTTATCATCTTTTAATCCTGATGGATTCTTTATCTCAAATGGACCTGGAGATCCAGAACCTTTAACAGATGCGATTCAATTAGCTAAAGAAATTATTAACAGAGATTTACCTTTATTTGGTATTTGTTTAGGACATCAAGTTATTGCATTATCACAAGGAATATCAACATATAAAATGCATAATGGTCATAGAGGAATTAACCATCCTGTAAAGAATTTATTAACAACAAAAGGAGAAATTACTTCTCAAAATCATGGTTTTGCCATCAATAGAGAAGAAACAGAAGCAAATGAACAAGTAGAAATTACACATGTTCATTTAAATGATCATACTGTTGCAGGAATTCGATTAAAAGATAAGAATACTTTTTCTGTTCAATACCATCCAGAAGCAAGTCCAGGACCTAATGATTCTGTATATTTATTTGATCAATTTATAGCAAATATAAAAGCATCAAAAGTAGTTTTATCTTAACTTAAAAGTTATTCGTCTAACGTTAAAAGTAGTTCATCATTTTAAAGAATTTTTTCTTTATAGTTCTACTATCTTTGATGTGTGATTGAAAAATCACATTCTTTTTCATAGCAATTTTCCCACTCAATTTATTGAGTGGGTTTTTTTATTTAAGGTAGCAAACGTTTTCGTAATTAATTAAATACATTTTCTTAAATTCTTTTTACATTTTGTAATTTAGCAGAAGTAACTGAATATTAAATTAATTAAACAAAAAATACAATGAGTATTATCATAAACGTTCATGCACGTCAAATTTTTGATTCAAGAGGAAATCCAACAGTAGAAGTTGATGTAACTACAGAAAATGGAGTTTTAGGAAGAGCAGCTGTTCCATCTGGAGCATCTACAGGAGAACATGAAGCTGTAGAATTACGTGATGGAGGTAAAGATTACATGGGTAAAGGAGTCTCTAAAGCAGTTGAAAATGTAAATACTTTAATTGCTGAAGAACTTTTAGGAGTTTCTGTTTTTGAACAAAATAGTATTGATAAATTAATGATTGATTTAGATGGAACACCAAATAAATCGAAATTAGGAGCCAATGCAATTTTAGGAGTTTCTTTAGCAGTAGCAAAAGCTGCAGCTAATGAATTAGGAATGCCTTTATATAGATATGTTGGTGGTGTTTCAGCAAATACGTTGCCTTTACCAATGATGAATATTATCAATGGAGGTTCTCATTCTGATGCGCCTATTGCTTTTCAAGAATTTATGGTAATGCCAGTAAAAGCTAAAAATTTTACAGAAGCTATGAAAATGGGTTCTGAAATTTTCCACAATTTAAAGAAAGTTTTACACGATAGAAATTTATCTACAGCTGTTGGAGATGAAGGTGGTTTTGCACCAAACTTAGCAGGTGGTACAGAAGATGCTTTAGAAACAATTGCTTTAGCTGTTAAAAATGCTGGGTATTCTTTTGGTGATGAAATTATGATTGCTTTAGATTGTGCTGCTGCAGAATTCTATGTAAATGGTAAATACGATTATACAAAATTTGAAGGTGAAACAGGAAAAATCCGTACATCTGAAGAACAAGCAGATTATTTAGCTGAGCTTTCTACAAAATATCCTATTATTTCTATTGAAGATGGTATGGATGAAAATGACTGGGAAGGTTGGAAATATTTAACTGATAAAATTGGTGATAAAGTTCAATTAGTTGGAGATGATTTATTTGTAACAAACGTTGAACGTTTAGGAAGAGGAATCGAAAACGGAATTGCTAATTCAATTTTAATTAAAGTAAACCAGATTGGTACGTTAACAGAAACTATTGCTGCTGTAAATATGGCAAAAAATGCTGGTTATACCTCTGTTATGTCTCATAGATCTGGAGAAACTGAAGATAATACAATTGCAGATTTAGCAGTAGCTTTAAACTGTGGTCAAATTAAAACTGGTTCTGCTTCACGTTCAGATAGAATGGCAAAATACAACCAATTATTAAGAATTGAAGAAGAATTAGGAGATGTAGCTTATTTTCCTAAACAGAATGCGTTTAATATTTAATTAGATTATTTTTAAAACGAATAATATAATATACTTACTTTAAAAGCCTTGCAAATTTGCAAGGCTTTTATGTTTTTATTAAGGAATTGTTAAATCAATACTACTTATTTTTTTATATTAAAAATCTATGCTTAACCTCTTTTAAAATGCTGTAAATTTTGGTATCTTCGTGATTAGAAAATTATATAAAAAAATCACTATAAATGTCAGATATAGCTAAATTACAAATTGGAGATAAATCCTACGAATTTCCTTTAATTAAAGGAACAGAAAATGAAGTTGCCATTGATATAAAATCTTTAAGAGGAGTAACAGACTCAGTAATTACAATAGATCCAGGTTTTAAAAATACAGGTTCTTGTGAAAGTGCTATTACATTTTTAGACGGTGAAAAAGGTATCTTAAGATATAGAGGATATCCTATTGAACAATTAGCAGAGCAAGCTACATTTTTAGAAGTTTCTTACGCATTAATTTTTGGTGATTTACCAACTACAGATCAACTAAAAAAGTTTAAACAAGATATTTGTGATCAATCTATTTTAGATGAAGATGTAAGAAAAATTGTAGAGGCTTTTCCTAAGTCTGCACATCCAATGGGTGTTATTTCTTCTTTAACTTCTGCATTAACAGCATTTAATCCTTCTTCTGTAAATGTAAATTCTGAAGAAGACATGTACAAAGCTATTGTTAAAATATTAGGTAAGTTTCCTGTATTAGTAGCGTGGACAATGCGTAAAAAACAAGGCTTACCTTTAGATTATGGAGATTGTAATTTAGGCTATGTAGAAAACATGTATAAAATGATGTTTAAGCAACCTAACAAAGAATTTGTTACAAACGATATTGTTGTTGAAGCTTTAAACAAATTATTAATTTTACATGCAGATCATGAACAAAACTGTTCAACATCTACAGTAAGAATTGCAGGATCTTCTCATGCAGGATTATTTGCATCATTATCAGCAGGAATTTCTGCACTTTGGGGACCACTTCATGGGGGTGCAAACCAAGCAGTATTAGAAATGTTGGAAGCTATAAAAGCTGATGGTGGAGATACTAAAAAATATATGGCGAAAGCGAAAGATAAAGATGATCCTTTTAGATTAATGGGTTTTGGACATAGAGTTTATAAAAACTTTGATCCAAGAGCAAAAATCATTAAAAAAGCTGCAGATGAAGTTTTAAATGATTTAGGTGTAGAAGATCCTATTTTAGCAATTGCAAAAGGTTTAGAGCAAGAAGCATTAAATGATCCTTATTTTGTGGATAGAAAATTATATCCTAATGTAGATTTCTATTCAGGTATTATTTACAGAGCTATGGGAATTCCTGTAGAAATGTTTACAGTAATGTTTGCTTTAGGACGTTTACCTGGTTGGATTGCTCAATGGAGAGAAATGAGATTGAACAAAGAACCTATAGGAAGACCTCGTCAAATTTACGTAGGAAAAACTACTAGAGATTTTGTAGATATTGATAAAAGATAAAAAATAATATTATTTTTACTAAATAATTAAAAGCTTCATATTTTATGGAGCTTTTTTTTAATGATAAGAGATATGTTACAACTTAATATTCAGAATGAAACTGCTACATTAAAAGCAGTAATTTTAGGAACAGCAAAGAGTATTGGAGCAATTCCAAAACCAGAAGATTGTTATGATCCTAAAAGTTTACAGCATGTTTTAAATGGAACATATCCAAAAGAGCAAGATATGATTTCTGAAATGGACGCAGTTGCAGCTATTTTTAAAAAGTATAATATAAAAGTCTTTAGGCCAGAAATTTTAGAAAATTACAATCAAATATTTACAAGAGATATCGCTTTTGTTATTGATGATAAATTGATAAAGGCAAACATTTTACCTGACAGAGAAAAAGAATATTTAGCCATACAACATGTCTTAGATCAAATTAATCCAAAGAATATAATTCAATTGCCAGCAGATTGTCATGTAGAAGGAGGAGATGTAATGCCTTGGAATGAGTATGTTTTTATGGGTACTTATTCAGGTGATGATTATGCAGATTTTATAACTGCTAGAACAAATGTACAGGCTGTAAAAGAACTTCAAAAATTATTTCCACATAAAATAGTCAAAGCTTTTGAGTTGAGAAAATCGAACACAAATGCTAAAGAAAATGCCCTACATTTAGATTGTTGTTTTCAACCTATAGGAAAAGATAAAGCTATTCTTCATAAAAATGGTTTTTTGGTTGAAAGTGAATACGAATGGTTGCTAAATTACTTCGGAAAAGACAACGTGTTTGAAATTACAAAAGAGGAAATGTACAATATGAACAGTAATATTTTTTCTATTTCTGAACAGGTAATTGTTTCTGAACAAAATTTTACAAGACTAAATACGTGGTTAAGAGAAAACGGATTTATAGTAGAAGAAGTACCTTATACAGAAATTGCTAAGCAAGAAGGTTTATTACGCTGTTCTACGATGCCATTAATTAGAGAGTAAGTTTTATTCGGGTAAAACAGTTAGATAAATTTTAAAAATACTTTCATTCACATAATCAGCATCTTTAGTAAATGCTTTGATGATGAGCATTGTATTTTGACCTACGAATTCTTTTTCTATTTTAAAATTGAATCTTTTTGAATCTTGATTGATTCTTAATTTTCCTGTAAAATGAGATAGTTGATATTCAATTTCTCGATCTTTTGGATCATTAGCTTGTACTAATAATTCATAGTCATCACCAACTTTAAGAACTGGTTTTTGTTGATTTTCTTTATTTGAATTTGTCCAAGAAGTACCTAAATTATCAGATATTTTTGTAATGGCAATAAAATAATCATCCACTAAATTATTCTTGTTGTTGTAAATTGTAATAGTGTTTTTTAAATCTGACAGAATTCCAGAAAGTAAATCTTCTTGACTTTTTATAAGGTTTTTTCCGCTATCAATTATTTTTTTAAAGTGCTCAATTTCATTTAAAAAAACAAAAAATCTTTTTTTATCATTTAAAATAGGAGCGAACTTTTGCCAATTTTCATCAATAATTAACCCTAGATTTTCAAAATCAGCATAAAAAATGATTCTTTTTTCAAAAAGAAAACCATCGTTTTTATCCTGTTCAGAAGTTCTTTTTTTAAACCATTTATTTGTAATATTTTTAGGAATATTATATTCGCTTTCATCAGCATCACCAAGAACATCAATAATTAATTTTCTTAAAGTGTTTTCATATTGTTTTATCATTGGTTGTAAATAAGGGTAAAATATTTATTCTTTTATCAATTTTAACAAAGATACAAAAAGAGTTTTTGAAGTTTTATTTCTTAACAGCAATCATTATGTGAGGACTAAAAGGTAACAAATACTCATCATTTTGAGTAAGATTTTGCAAGGCTTTTAAAGTTTTAGATTTCTTTTTATCTAGCATATTTGCAAAGTATTCGTTGTCTAACCAAATCATTCCTTCTACAGCAAAAAGGTTGATGAATGTTAAATCTTGTTCTAAAAATTCTGCTTTTAAATTTTCTGGCTTATGATAAAAAGCATCCGCCAATAAAAAAGGAAAATCTTTTGGAGCATTATGAATTCCTGTAGTGAGTTCTTCTTTACACATTTCAAAAAACGAGTTTGCATGCAACATACCATTCATTAAACCTACAACTGTAGAAGCTGTTGCATTAATGGCGAAACCTAAAATAATTCCCCCTTTTTTAAGCACTCTTTTTGCTTCTAAAATTGCTGTAATTCTATCTTCTCTTTTTTGAAGATGATATAAAGGGCCATGAAGAATTACCAAATCAGCAACATTGTCTCCATAAGGTAATTTTTTAGCTTCACCAATTTGAACAGAAAAAGGATTTTTTATTTTTTTAGCTCTCTTTTCAGCTAATTTTATATGTTTTAAAACGGGTTCAATTAAATGAACTGTATGATTCTTATTTGCCAACCATTCACTGTATTTTCCTGTTCCTCCACCAACATCTATAATCGTTGCTTTTGGTTTAGTTATATGAAGTTGAATAAGTTCTTTAATGCGTTCAAATTCAAAAATGCCCATTCCTTTTTCAAGTCTGGTTTCTTCTGAAGCATTGTTGTAAAAATCTTCTAGTTTTTTGCTGATGAGTGGTTTGTTTTTCACTTTAAATATTTGAATGATAAAAGTAACTTATTTGAAATAAAAACAGTGGTTAGTTTCCTTTCAAATTTAAAATGAGGACATCAATAGATAAACACCTAAATATATTTTAAACAGCTTTTTCTAAAGCAATATAATGTGTTGTATTTTCAGTAAAAAGAGGAAAAACTTTAATCTCACATCTGTAAGGGGTTTTATCTTTTTTATAATTAATAACGATGTCTGTAAAAGGTTTGTTTAATTTAATATTTTCTCTAATTCTCTCTTTTGTTACTTTGCAAGTATCTTTTCCTTGTAAAAACGAAGGTGTTTTTTGTTGTGCAAACTTTTTAGTAAAACCTGTCATTTCTTTAAAACCTTCATTAACCCAAATAATTTCCTGTTTATCGTTTGTTAAGACGATGGCTTCGAAATCTATATCTTTAAAAATGATATCGATATTGCTAGTCCATTTATATTTAGCAGCAAATTCTTTTATACTATTGATATCATTTTCTCTATCTAAAGTTTTCATTTTAGATGTAAAAGAATCCACAAATATGTCGAAACTTTTTAATGGGAAATTTGCAAATTCTGGGGTAATGAGAAGAGGTTCAATTGCTTTGTAATCTTCTTTGTTTTGTGCAGATAAAAAGAAATCTAAACACATCATATTCGATAAATTATATTTCATGATTACAGTTTATTTCTTTCAGATAGCTAAGTTAAATAAAAAATGTGATTAGAGAAAAGTTAAAACTTTAAATTGAAAATTTACATCATTTTTTCGTTGTTTTATTCCATCACACTTTTAAGCTATGCTTTTAAATGTTTATTAAAAAATGCAATGGTTCTTTTCCAAGATAAATCTGCTGCTGCTTTATCAAATCTTGGAGTTGTATTATTATGAAAACCATAGTTAATATTTTAACACAAAATCAATAAAATTTACTTTAAAAATATCGTAAAAGTTTAACGATTTTCTAATTTGTAACATTTGCTATCGTAAAATTCTAAGATTTCTATGATATCATTTTTTGTTAATTCTTCTGTCAGTAGTTTATTTTGTAATTCGCGACAACTATTAAAATATTCACTAAGGAATCTCCTAAAACTTTTATCTGTTCTTCCACCAATTTTTGCCATTGTAATATTTGTGGCATATTTTTCATCCTCTTTCTTTATGTAAAGAATATTCATGTTATATGAACTTGAACTATTTGTTGTAGTTACATTTATTTGACCAGCAGGAGTTGAGTGAGAATTATATTGAGTTGTCCCTCCAAAATTTGATAAGTATCTATGTGAAAAAAGCTTTATTTTTCCGTCATAAACTAACTGAACCAAATAGTTTTTATCTATTTTTTTCTTTTTTTCTACTATGGTATAGTAAACAACTTTTCCTGTAGATTCGTATACAGTAATCTTTTTCACATTATCAACTTCAATACTTTTGTATTTGCCTTTTTTCTTTTTATTAAAATAAAATCTAAACCCTTCAAAGTCTTTTGAATATCCTTGAATTGTGTCATTATTTTTATAGATAATTGTTGTTTTATATTTATTACTCTTAAATAATGACTCTAGGCCAAACTGACTATGCATTTTAAAGCACACAAATAATAAAAATATAATAATAGTTTTTTTCATTTAACTTAAATGTTTATTAAAAAATTCAATGGTTCTTTTCCAAGATAAATCTGCTGCTGCTTTATCAAATCTTGGAGTTGTATTATTATGAAAACCATGATTTACATTTGGATAAAAATGTGCTGCATACTCTATATTATTTTCTTTTAAAACGGTTTCAAAATCTGGCCAACCTTCGTTAACTCTTTTATCTAACTCACCATATTGTAATAATAATGGCGCTTTTATTTTGGCAGCATCTTCGCTTTCTGGTTGTCTTCCATAATAAGGAACTGCAGCTCCTAATTCTGGGATTCTTACAGCCATCATATTAGATATCCATCCACCAAAACAAAAACCAACCACACCAACATTACCAGTACAATCTTTGTGATTTTTTAAATAATCGTAAGCAGCAATAAAATCTTCTAACATTTCCTTTTGATTCCTTTTTCTTTGCATCGACCTTCCTTCATCATCATTTCCTGGATAACCACCTAAAGGCGATAATGCATCTGGAGCCAACGTAATAAAACCTTCTAAAGCTGCTCTTCTGCCAACGTCTTCTATATAAGGATTTAATCCTCGATTTTCATGAACCACAATAATACCTAGCAATTTCTTTTTTGCGTCTTTTGGAATGGAAAGTAAGGCTTTGATTTCTCCTCCACCTTTTGGAGAATCGTATGTAATAAATTCAGAGTTTAATCTTGGATCATTGGCATCAACTAAAATAGAATCGATATAATTGGGTGAAATAAAACTCAACAAAGCTGGTAAAGTTATTGCACCAACTGCATACAAAGATAGTTTTTGTAGAAACTCTTTTCGATCCATTTTGTTATGAGCATAATCATCATACAAATCAAATACTTCTTGGCTAATATCTTCTTTTTTGAGTTCCATATTGTTGAAATTTAGATTTTCAACTAAGATAGAAAAAATAATAAATAGTTTTAGGTATAAAAGTTATTTACAAACTTTGCAATCTTCTTTATCTTGAATTTCGCCAACCAAATTACCATTTTCATTAACAACAAATCCACAACAATCCATAAAATCTTGTGCAATTAATTTTCGTGCACGTTGAATTTGAGATTTTGTAGTTGATAAACTTTGTTGCAATTGATGGGCAACTTCTTGCTGTTTCAATCCTTTTATATCAGATAAAAACAAAGGAGTTCTATATTTTTTAGGTAAGCTTTTTAAAATACTTTTTAAGCAATCTTTTTCTGTATGAGAATTTTCTAGAGGAAGCGTTTCAGTTTCAAAATTAGCAATTTCAAAAGTTTGATTGGTGTCTTTCCAATAATCTAAAATAGAATTTCGAGCCACTGTAAAACACCAAGATTTTAATTTTGTAACGTCTTTTAAAGTATGCAGTTTTGTGTGAATTTTAATAAAAGTATCCTGCAAAATATCATCTGCAATCGTAACATCTTTTACTTTGCTGATAATAAATCGTTTTAAATCTTCTGAATAGGAAGTCCAAACTTGCTTTGTTGTCATTGAGAATTATTTAATATCAGTTCGAGCGCAGTCGAGAGCTATTAAAAAACCTTTCGACTGCACTTAAAGAGACAATTTATTTAGCAATTACAATTTGTACAGGTACAGTTTTCGCAAGTGCATTGTTTACAATCGTCGTTTATGCAAGGTGCACAAGTACAATTATTTTGATTTTTCATGATATTTGTTTTTAATGTTCATATAATAGACAGTGAAATCTTTAAAAAGATGCAAAAATTTAAAAATATTTTTTTAATGCTGTTCTAATGGGCATTATTTTAATTGGTGAACTGTTGGAACCTCCAGTATTTCCTTTAGGAACCCAAATAAAGGTAAATAGGAGAGCAGCAATAATTCGTAAAACTTGACCAACAATTTCTTTAAAATTGTTTGTTTTTATTCCAAAAATCAACATATAATAATGACTTATTGTATGTCTTATAATATGTCTTTGACCAAGAACATGCGCATTTTCAAAATGATAAAAAGAAGCTTTAAAATCGTTTTTTAATAATGCTTTTTTACCTAGATTCAGTTGATAATAAAATCCTGTTTTTAAAAGTTGATTGGCCATGTTGTTTTATCAATAGACCAAAATCAACCTAAAAAGATGCAATGAAAATACTTTTTTCGAGGTTATTCTAATTTTAAAAAAATGCCTTTTCAGTATTTGTGCTCAACTAGATTGGGTAAAATCAGGAATCTTATTTAGATTTTGAACCTGTAAATTGATCAGATTTTACTTTAAACAACACATTAAAAGTAGTTAAACTCCCGTAAATTCTTGTAATGTATTGTTGTAAATCAACTTTATCTTGATCGTCTAAAGTTTTGCTGGAATTTATTTTTTGTTCCATCACTCTAACTTTATCTCTAACCATCACAATTTTATGGAAAAATGTATCAATAGGTATTTCCTTATCAGCTAAATTACTGTCAGCAGGTCTTAAAATTAGCGTTCCTTTTTTCCACCTATCTGCAATTGGAGAAATTTCTGTAACATCACTCCATGTTTGCAAAAGCTTCTTTAAAGATTTTTCAACATCTTGAAAGCTAATGGTATCAACTTCATCTTCCACAGCTTCTATTATTTCAAAATCGCTATCAATAGCAATAGTCTCTAAACCATCTTTTATAAAAGTTACCCAATAATGTTTGCTGGTAACATTGGTCACAACTCCCAAACCAAATTCGGTATGATTTATTCTTGAGCCAATTCCTAAAATTTTCATGTTTTATATTTTTAGTGAAAGATAATAATACTATCAATAAAAATAAATTATTTAATTTTCAATAATTATTGAAAGTTTAGAAATATATTGTATATTTGTTACATGGAACTACAAGAAGCAAAATTAAAGTACATACAAACTTGGGGAAGTTTAGCTACAAATTGGGGCGTAAACAAAACAATGGCTCAAGTACATGCTTTGTTATTAGTTTCTACAAAACCTTTATCTGCAGAAGATATTATGGAAACTTTGCAGATTTCTAGAGGAAATGTAAATATGAATGTAAGGGCTTTAATTGATTGGGGAATTGTTCAAAAAGAATTCGTAGTTGGCGAACGAAAAGAATTTTTTATCGCCATTAAAGATATTTGGGAGTTGTTTAAACAAATTGCCAAAGAACGTAAGAAAAGAGAAATTGAACCTGTTATAAAAGTCTTAAACGAGTTACAAGATATAAAAGACGATTCTGAAGAAGGGAAGGAGTTTAAAAAGGTTTTAGCTGATTTATCTAAAGTAACTACAACTGTTAATAATATATTAGAAAAATCTATTAAAGCTGATGAACATTGGCTATTGAGCAACTTTACAAAAATGGTAAAAAAGTAAAGAAATTTGAATACAAATTTTCAATAATTTCTGAAAGTTCTAAAATTAAAATTATGATTTTTCTATATTATATTAACTTAATCAGTTTTATTGGATTAATAATACTTTCTATGATTGATCCTTTTTTTGGAGTGTTACTCTTAATCCCTTTCGCTTTCCTTCAAGTTATTTCCTCTTTAATACTCAAAACAGATAATTCGATTAGCTTAAAAAGTCAAAAATTAGTATCAATTTATTTTTATTCAATATTTTTTTGGGTTGCTCTAATGATATTAACATCATTTTTTAATCTTGAATTTGCATATAATATCATAACATTTTTGCCGATTTTGATAGCTGTTTATTTTATGATAATTACTTACTTAATTTATAAAGAAAACTGTAATGAGCGATAAAAATAAATATAAAATAGTAGTTATTTTCATTTCATTAATTTGGTTCGTAAACGGGTTTATTTGTAAAATTTTAAACTTAGTTCCAAGACATCAGGAAATTGTAGCAAGAATTTTAGATGAAGAATATGCAAGAGAAATCACTTTTACAATCGGAGTTTTAGAAATTATAATGGTTATTTGGATTTTGAGTAATTATAAATCAAAACTAAGTGCACTTTTACAAATAGCAATAATTGTATCAATGAATATAATCGAGCTTATTTTCGTAAAAGATCTACTACTATTTGGAAACTTAAATATTGTATTTGCCAGTTTATTTTGTGGTGTAATTTATTACAGTGATTTCATTTTAAAACAAAAGCGTTATGTTTAAATCACTAAAAAACCATCCTTTTGCTGTGGAAGCTTATTTTGACAGTTCTACAGTTTTTACGTTTGCTGTTCCAAAGGAACAATTAGAACACCTAATTCCTGAATGTTTAACATTAGATACTTTTCAAGATAAATGGGCTTTTATTGCAATTGCGATGGTGCAAACAAAAGATTTGAGAATTAAAGGATTTCCAAAGTTTACAGGAAATGATTTTTTCTTAATCGGCTATCGCGTTTTTGTGAGATACATAGATAAAAGAGGAAAAAGATTAAGAGGTTTATATATTCTGAAATCTGAAACTGATTCTCCTAAAATGACATTTAGAGGGAATATTTTTACTCATTATAACTATACAACCACAGACATAAACATCAATAAAGAAAATGAAAAATTAGAAATTTATTCTAACAAATCTAATTTTAAAATTAATGTAATTAATAATGATGATAAGGTTGCTCTGCCAACAAAATCGCCATTTTTAAATTGGAAAGAAGCAAGAAAATTTGCAGGACCTTTACCATTTACATTTACGTATAATGATAAAACAAAAGAGGTTTTAATTATTGAAGGTGTTCGAAAAAATTGGAAACCAAAACCTTTAAAAGTTGAAAATTATCATTTTGATTTTTTAGAAAAACTACAATTAGAGAATTGTGTTCTAGCAAACGCTTTTATTATTGAAAATGTTCCATATCAATGGGAAAAAGGAAGAAAAGAAGTATGGAAGTAAAAAGGAAAAAGTTTCAAGGAGTTTTAAATATTTTAAGTTTTAACAGACATTTTTATGTTATTGGTTTGCTTGTTTTATGTTTAATCCTGATTGTTTGTGCTTATTTTGAGATCTCAAAAATATTAATTTGGGTGATTTCAGGAGCATTTTTATATGGATTAGTAATGCCTTTAATAATTTCAGCTTACGTATATGATTTCTCTGGATATTATGATTTTAAATGGTTTAAAGATTTAAATATTGATGAGAAAGTTGCAACTCAAATTGTAAATATCAATGCTGGTTTTGATGAAACAAGTTTTACAATTAAAGATAAATTTCCAAATTCTAATTTACAGGTTTTTGATTTTTATAATGCTGATAAACATACAGAACCTGCAATTATTAGAGCGCGAAAAGTAACTAACGAATACCCAAATACAATACAAATAAACACTAAACATATTCCTTTAAATGATAATTCTGTAGATGTTCTTTTCTTACTTTCTGCAATTCACGAAATAAGAAAAGATGAAGAAAAAGTTCAGTTTTTAAAAGAATGTAAAAGAGTTTGTAAAGAAAATGGGAAAGTTATTGTTGTTGAGCATTTGAGAGATGTAGCAAATTTCTTCGCATTTTCTGTCGGATTTACACATTTTTTCTCCCAAAAAACTTGGTTAAAAGTTTTTAAACAAGCTGTTTTTAAAAATGTAATAGAGAAAAAATTCACACCTTTTATGTCAATTTTCACCATAGAAAAGTAATTAAATTATGTCTTTACAAATCCAAATTATAGGAGTTTTATTAATGTTACTAGCATTGATTCATATAGGTTTTCCAAAATATTTTAAATGGAAGTTAGAATTGAAATCATTGAGTTTAATCAATTCTCAAATGATGACGACACATACTTTTTTTATTGCTTTAACCGTTTTTTTAATGGGTTTACTGTGTGTAACTTCATCTACAGAATTAATTGAAACAACTTTAGGAAAGAAAATTTCTTTAGGTTTAGGGATTTTTTGGTTGATAAGATTGTTTTTTCAGATGTTTGTTTATTCTTCTTTATTATGGAAAGGTAAAAAGTTCGAAACAACAATGCACATTCTGTTCACCTTATTCTGGGTATATATGAGTAGTTTATTTCTAATAATTTATTTTAAATGAAAAATGTATTTATTCCTTTTCCTTTTTCAATGGCGAATTCAACCAATAGTTTTCCTCCAATTCTAAAGGTGTAAGGATCGATTTAAACAACGGTGCTTTTTTATTGATAAAGTTTTTTTGAAGAGGTATCTGTTTATGTTCAAATATTTCTTGCACAAAAAACTCTCTATATTGGTTCATTTTTATGCTTGCCCTTTCATCTATTTCAAAACCATTTACATCTTTAATGTTAGCAATATCAAACGTAAAGAAATTACTGTAATTAGCGTTTTTACGTTCTTCAGCGAAATTTATATTTTCAATTGATTTTTGATCAATAGTTATGGTAAATATGCTGTTACTACTGTCAAAAGCCTCTGCAGTTAAAACTTGTAATTTTTTACCTTTATAATAAATTTTAAAGTTTCTTTTTATTGGAAGTAAAGAATTTATAGCAACCTTTCTATTAAAATAAATTTTAAAGCTGTTCGAATTTGAATTGTATAACGCTTTATCAATCTTAAAATAATTACCATTTTTAGCTTCAAAAAAGTTGTTAAATGTAATGTAGTTCAAATACATTTTATCATTCTTTTCAGCATATTCTATAGTAACAGCATATTGAGGACTTTTATTTTTGATGTAATACAGATTGTAATTTAGTTTGTGAATTGCAAAATTATCTTTGGCAATATAAATAGTTCCTTTTGCTGCATAATCGAAACTAGTTCTTTCTTTTTTTGAGGTGAAAGAAATTTTATACAATATTGTACTATCTAAAAAAACGTCTTCCTGAATGCTGAAATAATGATTGTCAATGAAATTTTTATTGAGCGTATTTACAAATGAAAAAGACATTTTATCATAATTTCTGATGGCATTCGTAAGGTTTAAAATGTTTAACTCATTACCACCTAAAGGACTAATATAAACGCTTTCGGAAAATTTATTTTTCTTATTGTCATAGGGAATTGTTAAGGTAGAATCTTGAATAAAATTGGTATTTACCCTATATTCATACAATAAAGATTGATTTTTTTTACTTTTTAGTTTATGAGAATCAAAGCCAGAATCAAAAGATTCTATAATAGCTTCGTGCACATTTACGTATTCAATCGGTTTTGCTGATTTTATTAATTTCTGATACACATCATCAACAGGTTGTTGATAATCTCGATAATACCCTATGTAAGAATGTGGTTCATTAGGATAATTATTAGGAATATTATCAATGGCATTTCTAATAATTTCTCTTGCATATAAAGCTCTTCTCTTCTTTTTAGTACTTTTAATGACTACTTCATCTAAAGCGTTATTCGCAACTTCTAGATATATAACAGGACTATTTTTTTTAAGTAAGGATGATAATTTTATCTCTTTTGTAAGATAACCAATAGACGAAATTTTTATAGTTCCATTGGCTATATAAGAAGTAGGAATTTCAAAAAAGCCATTAAAATCGGCATGTGTTCCTCTGTTGATGTTTTTAAGCATTACAGTTGCATACACAACAGGTGTTTTCGAAACTTTATCAACAACTTGAAACCTTACTTTTGAGTTTGTTTCTTGGGCAGTTAAAGTTGGTATGCTAACAAAAATGAATACAATAAATAAAAGTGTCTTTTTCAAGGAAGCGTTAATTTATCTCAAAAATATTGAAATTATTTTGAAAATTATACTTTAAAGAGTTTATAATAAAAGACCTCACAGATTCTTGAAACCTGTGAGGTCTTAGTTAATACATTCGTATTATTTTATTTTTAGAAGTTTATCTTTAAGATGTCAATAAAAATCTGCATAAGTGATTCACAAAGAAGAGCTATGTTCTCTATGTTTCTATGTGGTCAGCAATTACAGCCAACAATTGCAATTTAATTTATAGCAAACTTCAAGATCCCGCAAAAAAGCGGGATAAGCGACCTCTAAAATTTTGCAAAGCAAAATTAAGAGTCTGCTTACATATTCCTCCTATACTGTCCACCAACTTTAAACAACGCTTCTGTAATTTGCCCTAAAGAACAAACTTTGGTTGCTTCCATTAATTTTTCAAATAAATTCTCATTTTGAACAGCAGCTTCCTGTAAAATCTCAATTTGCTCCACAACTTTATTAGGATTTGCTTTGTTCAATAATTCTTTTGTCTGAATCTGAAATTGCTTTTCTTCTTCAGATGCACGAATAACTTCTGCTGGCTGAACAGTTGGTGATCCTTTTGAACTTAAGAATGTATTTACGCCAATAATTGGGAATTCGCCATTATGTTTTAGTGTTTCATAATACATGCTTTCTTCCTGAATTTTAGAACGCTGATACATAGTTTCCATCGCTCCTAAAACACCACCTCTTTCTGTAATTCTATCAAACTCATCTAAAACAGCTTTTTCTACTAAATCTGTTAATTCTTCAATAATAAATGCACCTTGAATCGGGTTTTCATTTTTAGTTAATCCTAATTCTTTGTTGATAATCAACTGAATTGCCATTGCTCTTCTAACAGATTCTTCTGTTGGAGTAGTTATGGCTTCATCATATGCATTTGTGTGTAAAGAATTACAATTATCATTAATGGCATACAAAGCTTGCAACGTAGTTCTAATATCATTAAAATCGATTTCTTGCGCATGTAAAGAACGTCCAGAAGTCTGAATATGATACTTTAACATTTGCGCTCTAGAATTGGCTCCGTATTTATTTTTCATCGCTTTTGCCCAAATTTTACGAGCAACTCTACCAATTACAGAATATTCAGGATCAATTCCGTTTGAAAAGAAAAACGATAAGTTTGGACCAAATTTATTGATGTCCATTCCTCTTGATAAATAATACTCAACATACGTAAATCCGTTTGATAAAGTAAGTGCTAATTGTGTAATTGGGTTGGCACCAGCTTCTGCAATATGATATCCAGAAATAGAAACCGAATAAAAGTTTCTAACTTGTTTTTCAATGAAATATTCTTGCACATCTCCCATTAATCTTAACGCAAATTCTGTAGAAAAAATACAGGTATTTTGTGCTTGGTCTTCCTTTAAAATATCTGCTTGCACAGTTCCTCTAACTTGTGCCAAAGTAGTTTTTTTTAATTTCTGCATAAACATCAGCAGGTAAAACCAAATCTCCAGTTAAACCTAACAGCATTAAGCCTAAACCATTATTTCCTTCAGGTAATTTTCCTTGATAAACAGGTCTGTTTAAACCTTTTGATTCATAAATTTCGTTGAATTTAGCTTCAACATCTTTTTCAAGATTGTTTTCTTTGATGTATTTTTCACAATTTTGATCAATAGCTGCATTCATGAAAAAGCCTAACAACATGGGTGCTGGGCCATTAATTGTCATAGAAACTGAAGTCATATGATGACTTAAATCAAAACCAGAATATAATTTTTTAGCATCATCTAAACAACAAATTGAAACACCTGCATTTCCAATTTTACCATAAATATCGGGTCTTTTACCAGGATCATTTCCATATAAAGTAACCGAATCAAAAGCAGTAGAAAGGCGTTTTGCGTCCATTCCTAAACTCACATAATGAAAACGTCTGTTGGTTCTTTCTGGGCCACCTTCACCCGCAAACATTCTTGTTGGGTCTTCACCTGTTCTTTTAAAAGGATACAAACCTGCTGTAAAAGGGAATTCTCCAGGAACATTTTCTTGCAAGTTCCAACGTAATAAATCTCCCCAAGCTTGGTATTTTGGTAACGCTATTTTAGGAATTTGTGAATGAGATAAAGATTCAGAATGTGTTTCTATGTTAATTTCTTTATCACGAACTTTAAAGGTGTATATTGGATCTTTATATTTCTGAACTTTTTCTGCCCAGTTTAAAATGATTTCCCAATTGTAAGGGTTAAAGTTCATTTTTACTTTTTCGAATTGCGCCAATAAAAGTTTTACAAAATCCTTTTCTTCATCTTTAGTTTGATGTAAAATAGCTTCTTCATCTAAACCAATTTTAATAATTTCTGCAGAAGCATTTATAATCGATTCTATCGTTTGATGAATTCCATATAATTTTTGAGCAACTAAAACTTGTTCATCAACTTTATCATCATAACTTCTATTACTTTCTGCAATTTCAGATAAATAACGAACTCTTGCTGGTGGAATTACAAAAATCTTTTCAGACATTTCTTTGGTAATTTCCATCGTAGATTTTAAATCTGCACCCGTTTTTTCAACTAATTTATCCATAATACTTTTATACAAAGTATTCATTCCTGGATCATTAAATTGAGAAGCAATTGTGCCATAAACAGGCATATCATCCATGTGAATATGCCACAAATTATTGTTACGCATATATTGCTTTTTCACATCTCTTACAGCATCTAAAGCACCTCTTTTATCAAATTTATTAATAGCAACTAAATCCGCAAAATCCAACATATCAATTTTTTCCAATTGAGTTGCTGCACCAAATTCTGGTGTCATTACATATAAAGAAGTATCAGAATGTTCTATAATTTCTGTATCAGATTGCCCAATTCCAGAAGTTTCTAAAATAATTAAATCGAATTCTGCTGCTTTTAAAACTTGCACAGCTTCATTTACATATTTTGATAATGCCAAATTAGATTGACGAGTTGCTAATGAACGCATATAAACACGATCATTATTAATAGCATTCATTCTAATTCTATCGCCTAAAAGTGCGCCACCCGTTTTTCTTTTAGAAGGATCAACAGAAATTAAACCAACTGTTTTTTCTGGAAAATCAATTAAAAAACGTCTCACTAATTCATCAACTAAAGAAGATTTTCCAGAACCACCAGTTCCAGTAATTCCTAAAACAGGACAAGAAGCCCCTTTTAATTTCCCCAAAGGGGAAAAAATCTTTGCGAAAGCCTCGTGATTATTTTCTGCGAGAGAAATTAATCTAGCAATTGTAGTAACTTCTTTATTTTTTAAGTTCTGTAAAACCTTTTCATCACCCAATTCTAACAACCAAGAAGCGTCCTCATTACAAACGATTCCAGTTGAGTGTTTCCCTCCTTTGGAGGGATTAAGGGAGGCTGTTTCAGAAGTTTGTACCAAATCATTTATCATTCCTTGTAAACCCATCGCTCTTCCATCATCTGGAGCATAAATTCTGGTAATTCCATATTCCATTAATTCCTTAATTTCTTCAGGAAGAATTACACCTCCACCACCACCAAATATTTTGATGTGGCCTGCACCTCTTTCCTTCAATAAATCGAACATGTATTTGAAATATTCCATGTGTCCACCTTGATAAGAAGTAATTGCAATGGCATTTACATCTTCTTGAATGGCACAATTCACTACTTCTTCTACAGATCTGTCATGTCCTAAATGAATCACTTCAACTCCTGTAGATTGTATAATTCTACGCATAATATTTATGGCAGCATCATGCCCATCAAAAAGAGCTGCAGCAGTTACGATTCTTACTTTATATTTCGGTTTATAAGGTGCACTTTGTTCCATTCGTAATAAATGTTATATTTTAGAGTTGCAATTTACGATAATCTTAAAAATTATTAATGATGATTAACAAATTCTTAATAGTTATTTTAAAAAAAAGTGTTGATATTTTTATATCAGCTTCCTTTGAAGTTGTCATTCCTGTGAAAACAGGAATCTAAGAATTAAGATTTTCATCTCATCTATTTAAAAATAATTTCACCATTATTATTGGAAAATCTTTAATTATTCAGTTCTACATTAATACCATTCACATAATTTTTGATGATGTCAATTTCTTTAGCAAATTCGGCACCTTCAAAATCGTTGATGTCTTTATAGGTTATTTGCTGGTTATAATAGTTTAAATAAATTTTAGAAAGTGGGAGGTAAGACCAATGCCATTTTTCTTCATGATAACCAGTTCTTCCATTTTCTTTGGATGTATAAGGTTGATAAAAACCAAATTTAGAAGCATTTTTAAGCAACCAATTGTACTCTTTTAACCCTTTTCCAGAAGAAAAATAAGTGTTATTTAAATTATTTAAATCGATATCTGTTCCCCAATGATGTCTAGAAGATGAAGGCATAGAGCTATATTCTAAAATTTTTAAAGCTCTTTTTTCAGTTGGAGTATTTTTATATTTTTCGTTCCATTTGTAGTTCCAAATTCTCTTTTGATGTTCAAAATTACGGGTTCCAGATATAATAGTAAAGTGGATGTTTTCTTTTTTAGCTGCGATTTCCATTTGTAGAAAAGCATCTAAAACTTCTTTTCTAACATATATTTTTTTGTTTGATAAACCTTCTGGAACCAACATAAAATCATCGTTTTTAGCATAATCAAATTTTCCTAAAACATAATCTTTAGTCAAGTAATTTGGAAAGCTAGGAATTGTATCTTTTTTCTGAATTAAAATAGCCTCTTTAATTTCAGTATTTTTCTGTTGTTTTTTACAGTTTGCCAAACATCCAAAGAAAAAAAGAAGAAACGTAAATTTTATAGATAGTTTAAAAATGCCCAAGTTTTTCTAGTTTTTAAATAGTTTATATTATTTTCATTTTGATATGTTTCTCGCTCAAACCTTATGTTTACATAAGCACTGTGTTTGGTTTTATATTTTAGCAATTTTATGAACCATTCTAATCCATAAAAAAGATAAAAGAAGATGATAAACATTTCTTTCTGCTGTTGTAAGTGAATTTTTTCATCATGAATTAAAATTAAATCATGTTTTAAATTTTTATCAATCAAAGATATAAAAGGAAAAATCGTAATTCCATTAAAACCTTCTGGAACGATATACTTCGAAATAAAAATCATAGACAGATCAAAAATTAAATATCAATCGAAAATAGATATATTTGTAATGTTCTCAAAATAAAACGGGTGCTTTAAATATCATTTATACACAATACAAAATTAATGTGTTTTGGCATGTTTTTTGTTGTAAATTATGATGTTATAAATGATTTTTTAAATTATTTATCGACCAAATTCTATTAAAACAGATTCTTTTTAAAAACCTTTTAAAATTTTACTTTATGAAATACTCTAAATTAATAATTGTAGTTTTTGCATTGGTGTTATCTTCTTGCAATGCTATAAAAGTAACTACAGATTACGATACGCAAGCAGATTTTAGCAACTTAAAAACATTTGCATTTTACAAACCAGGAATTGACAAAGCAGATATATCTGATTTAGATAAAAAACGTGTTTTAAGAGCCATTGAAAGAGAACTTTTAGCGCAAGGTTTTACAAAATCTGAAAATCCTGCAATGTTGGTTAGTTTTTTTACTAAATCTAGAGAACGTGTAAATGTAAATCAGAATTATAATGCTGGTTATGGTTGGAGATTTGGTTGGAACCCTTGGATGATGAATGGAATGAATAATAATGTAAACGTTTCTCAATTTACGGAAGGTACTTTATTTATCGATTTTATTGATAAAGAAAAAAAGGAATTAGTTTGGCAAGGAGTTGGAACTGGTGCTTTGAAAATGGATAATAGAGAAAAGAAAGAAGAAAGAATCAATCTTTTTGTAAAAGAAATTATTTCTAGATTCCCTCCAGAAAGTAATACCAGAAAGTAATAAATAATTACATATAAGTATAAAAGTAAAAACTCCGAAATGTAAATTTCGGAGTTTTTGTTTTAAAAGAAACTTTACTTAATGTTTAAAGTTCTTGTATTTTGGTCCCATTAATTTAGCTTTTTTAGAAGGTTCAATCGCTACTATTTTAGAATCTTCTTTTTTTTTTCCCAAATTTTATGGTTTTTAAATTGATAGCTTTTTAAGTTGCTCTTTGTGCTGTTTATAGTAATAACAGTGTTTTGCGAAGTATACTTGCTAACTTTAGCATTTTTAAATTCAAAACTTTTTAAATCATCCTTTTTTTGAGCAAATGAAGAGGAAGCTATAAATATAAATCCTAATACTAATAATATGTTTTTCATCATAAATGTATTTTAAGTTTAGCTGATTATCATTAATTAGCTACTCCAAAAATACAACTTGAAACAAGTTTTTGTGCTTATAAGAAATTCGGTATTTTGCATCCGTATTTATACGGATATAAGTTTAGAGGAGGTTATTCTCTGTGGCTTTTTTAATCAATGAAGCCGTATTTTTAACCTCTAATTTTTTAAGAATGTTTGCTCTGTGAGTTTCCACAGTTCTTGTGCTAATAAATAATTTAGAGGCAATATCTTTTGTGGTAAGTCCTTTGCCAATTAAAACTAAAATCTCAGATTCTTTATTAGATAGTTTTTTAATACTAGTATGCTGAGTAGACATAAAATTGATCATTTTCTCAGAAATAGCTTGATTAAAATATTTTTTTCCTTTCGCTACAATTCTTATAGCTTTTAATAATTCGAATTCGTCTGTGTTTTTTAATAAATAACTATATGCTCCATTTTTTGCACATTTTGCGATATAGTTTCCATCATCAAACATCGAAACCATGATTGGTTTTATGGGACTTTTAATTTTTGTTAATGCATCTAACACTTCAAAACCATCTACAAATGGCATTGTAATATCTAACAAAACAATATCTATTGCTGGTTTGTTTTCAATAAAATCTAAAAACTCTTTTCCATTAGATAGTTCTGCAACAATCTCAATATCATCTTGCTTTTTTAACAATTCAGAGAGTCCAACTCTAAAAAGTTCATGGTCGTCAGTGATTACAATTTTAATCATCATTTATAATTTTATGGGCATTTCAATTTCAAAAATTGTGGTTTCTGTAGATTCAATTTCTAAAGTGCCATCAAAAATTTCTACACGTTCTCTAATGTTTTTAATTCCAGAACCTAATGTTACTTCATGAATATTAAAGCCAATGCCATTATCAAAATAATACAAAGACAATACATTATCAAACTCCGTTAATGAAATTCTTATTTTAGTCGCTTTTGAATGTTTTATGGAATTATTTATGAGTTCCTGAACAATTCTAAAAATATTTATTTCCTGTTCTTTGGTAATTAAAGAACTTTCTTTTTTTGTTAAATCTTCGAAACGAATGGAAGCTTCAGAAGATTTTTGAATGTTTTCTACATAATTAATTAAAGTTGCACCAATACCAAATTTATCGATACTTGTAGGCATTAAAACGTTGGTCATTTGCCTAATTTCGTTAATGGTTGTATCAATCATTTCCTTTAAACTTTCTTTATGTTCGTTCGCTTCAACTCGGTTTTGAACGTACAATTTTATGGTGGTTAATAAAGGGCCAATACCATCATGTAATTCTCTGGCTAATCTTCTTCTTTCGTCTTCTAAATGTTTTACTAATAAGCGTTTATTTGAAATGTTTATCTTGTTTTCAGTAACTCTAAATTCCTCTAATTTATCGCGCATTTTTATTAGACTTCTACCCAATAAATCATGGTTGCTTTTTGGTTTGTAAGATGATGAAAGGTTCATTTTGCCTATATCAACAGAAAAATCTACAGCACCAACAATGGCAATCCTTAAATTTTCTAATGCTTTAAACATTGCTTTAATTTCAGTTGGACTTTTCTCTGAAACCAGTTTTTCATTATAATTTCCTTTTGCCATTACAAGAAGGCTTTTTTGTATTTTTTTTATAGGATTTGTAATGATTCGTGTTAAAAACAGCGAGATAATTACTGATAAAGTTAGGATGATTAGTGTTAAAAAAAGTAGTTTTAAACGCATTTCTTTTAAGGGAATCGTAACTTCATCTACATCAATTTCTGATAATAAAACCCAATGTAAATGGTCTATTTTCAAAGAACTATAGGCACTGTAAACATCTATTTTTCTGTAATCAGAAAAAATACCTTCTCCATCCTTATCTGTAATACCCTCTAAAACACCTATGGTTTTAGCTTCGATTGAATAAGGTGCTTTTTCTGGGAAAAATCGAGATTGAGAACGAAGTCTATAATCATGACCAACAATATAAGATTCTCCACTTTCTCCCATTCCTGTTCGTTCTAATAAGATTTCCTTAATTTTGTGATAAGGGATAACTTTTAATACTCTTTTGTTATCCTTAATTTTATGGAGGCCAATAGATGTTTTTTTTGTCGGGTGTAAATGGGTTAGGTCGTAAATACCTGCCTTTAAATATTTGTTATTTGGTAAGTTAATATTGCTGCTATCAACAAAAAAATCTTCAGATTCATTAAACGTTTTCCATTCTTTTTGAATAAGGTTTTCTATTTGAATTTTTTTAAGTGTTTTTATAGAGTTTAAATGATACAAAATACGTTCATCTAAAACCTTTGAAAATTCAAAATAAAAAATGAGAGAAAGCGCAATTACAACTAAGATTACTAAACTATTAATGATTAATAAAATTAATTTTTTTACGCTCATGGCATTAAGAATATTAAGTTTTCTTTACGGAGTTAAGGTATAAATAATTATTATAAATGCTTTTAGGATGTAAAAAAAATTAGAAACTTTATCTTAATTTTTGTTTAATTATTAAAACTAAAAAAAACTCCGAAAAATAAATTTCGGAGTTTTTAAATTGTATATATAATTTGTAAAGTTTAGCTAATGTTAGCCGATTTTACAGTTTTTATAATTCTACCTGCAATCTTGTAAGGATCTCCATTTGAAGCTGGTCTTCTATCTTCTAACCAACCTTTCCAACCTTTCTCAACAGCTATAATTGGTATTCTAATTGAAGCTCCTCTATCAGAAACACCCCAAGAAAAATCGTTAATAGATGCAGTTTCATGATCTCCTGTTAAACGTTGGTCATTAAACTCACCATAAACAGCAATATGTTCTTTTACAACTGGTCTAAATGCCTCACAAATTTTAGCAAAAACTTCTTTATCTCCACAAGTTCTTAAAATTTCGTTAGAGAAGTTTGCGTGCATACCAGAACCATTCCAATCCATATCTTTCCCTAATGGTTTTGGGTGATATTCTATATAGTAACCATATTGTTCTGTTAATCTATCTAGTAAATAACGAGCAATCCAAATTTCATCACCTGCTTTTTTAGCGCCTTTTGCAAACAATTGGAATTCCCATTGTCCAGAAGCAACTTCTTGATTAATTCCTTCAAAGTTTAAACCAGCATCAATACATAAATCTGCGTGCTTTTCCACTAAAAGTCTACCATGTGTATTTTTACCTCCAACAGAACAATAATACATTCCTTGTGGAGCTGGATAACCACCAATAGGGAAACCTAAAGGCAATTGAGTTTTTGTATCCATAATAAAATATTCTTGTTCAAAACCGAACCAGAACTCATTATCATCATCATCGATAGTAGCTCTTCCATTAGAAATGTGTGGAGTTCCATCAGCATTTAAAACTTCTGTCATTACTAAGTAGCCATTAATTCTTGTAGGATCTGGATATACTGCAACTGGTTTTAATAAACAGTCAGAAGCACCTCCAGAAGCTTGTTTTGTAGAAGATCCGTCAAAAGACCATAAACCTAATTCTTCAACAGTTCCTTTAAAGTTTTTGTGCTCTTCAACTTTGGTTTTACTTCTCATATTTTGAGTTGGAAAATATCCATCTAACCAAATGTATTCTAATTTAATTTTTGCCATAGTAATTGATAATTATGTGATGTTAATACTGCAAAAATGAAATATTTTACTTACATATCAAAAAAAAGAGGGGTAAAATTTAGAGAATCAATTAAAAATAATTTTATCCCTAATTTTTATGGGGTATATTTGCAATAAGTTTAATTTTATCCTTTAATAATCATATTATGTCAACAATTAGATTTTCGGCATTACAAGAAACTTTAAATAGAAAACCTGTAAAAATTGTAGAAACAGAGAGAAGGTCTGTTTTGTTTGGGCAAAACGTATTTAATAAATACGCGATGCAACAATATTTAACAAGAGCTGCATACGAAAGTGTTATGAATGCTATTGATAAAGGAACTAAAATAGATCGTAAAATTGCAGACCAAGTTGCAGTAAGCATGAAAGATTGGGCAATTTCTAAAGGAGCTACTCATTATACACACTGGTTTCAGCCACTTACAGGAGCAACAGCAGAAAAACACGATGCTTTTTTTGAGTCTATAAATGGCAGTTTGGCTATGGAAAAATTCGATGGAGAACAATTAGTGCAACAAGAACCAGATGCATCTAGTTTTCCAAATGGAGGCATTAGAAATACATTTGAAGCAAGAGGTTATACAGCTTGGGATCCTACATCACCAGCTTTTGTGTATGAAACAACTTTGTGTATTCCAACAATTTTTGTGGCTTATACAGGTGAAGCTTTAGATAATAAAACACCTTTATTAAGAGCTTTGCAAGCAATCGATTATCATGCAACAGCTGTTTGTAAATATTTTGATAAAAACGCAAGTAAAGTAAACGCAACTTTAGGTTGGGAGCAAGAATATTTTTTAATTGATGATGCTTTGGCAACGTCAAGACCCGATATTTTAATGACTGGCAGAACATTATTAGGTCATATTTCTGCAAAAGGGCAACAATTAGATGATCATTATTTTGGCAGTATTCCTGCTAGAGCTATGAGTTTTATGCAAGATTTAGAGCAAGAATGCATGTTATTAGGGATTCCTGTAAAAACCAGACATAATGAAGTTGCTCCAAATCAATTTGAATTAGCGCCTATTTTTGAAGAAGCAAATTTAGCTGTAGATCATAATGCGTTGTTAATGGATGTGATGCACAAAGTTTCTACTCGTCATCATTTTAAAGTACTTTTTCACGAAAAACCATTTGCAGAAATTAATGGTTCTGGGAAACATAATAATTGGTCTTTATCTACTGCAGATGGTACTAATTTATTAAGTCCAGGGAAAACACCTATGAAAAACTTACAATTCTTAACCTTTTTTATAAACACGATAAAAGCGGTTTACGAAAATGAAGAATTGTTAAGAGCTTCCATTGCATCTGCTAGTAACGATTATAGATTGGGCGCAAATGAAGCACCACCAGCTATTATTTCTGTATTTATAGGCACACAATTATCAGCAGTTTTAGATGAATTAGAAAACGTAACTAAAGGGAAATTATCACCAGAAGAAAAAACCGATTTAAAACTGAATATTATAGGTAAAATTCCAGAAATTTTATTAGATAATACAGATAGAAATAGAACGTCTGCCTTTGCTTTTACTGGGAATAAGTTCGAATTTAGAGCTGTAGGTTCTAAAGCAAATTGTGCAATTCCAATGACGGTTTTAAACACCATTGTTGCCAAACAATTAAAGGAATTTAAAGTTGAGGTAGATACGCTAGTCGATACTAAAAATCTTAAAAAAGACGAAGCTATTTTTAATATTTTAAGAGAATATATTAAGGCTTCTAAAAAAATTCGTTTTGAAGGCGATGGTTATGGAGAAGCTTGGGAAAAAGAAGCTAAAAAAAGAGGTTTAAGCAATAACAAAACCACACCAGAAGCTTTACAAGTTAAAGTTGCTAAAAAAACAATTCATCTTTTCGAAGAAATGGAAGTGATGAATAGAGTAGAGTTAGAGGCGCGTTATGAAATTGATTTAGAGGAATATACAAAGCGTTTGCAAATTGAAAGTAGGGTTTTAGGTGATATTGCAAGAAATCATATTGTGCCAACAGCTATCAATTATCAAAACACGTTATTAGAAAATACCAAGAATTTAAAAGAGGTGTTTGGAGACGATTTTAAGAACATTGCAAAAGAGCAAATCGAGTTAATTATGATTATTTCTAACCACATCACAGAAATTAATTCACTAACCTTAAAAATGATTGACGAGCGCAGAAAAGCAAACAAATTAGAAGGTTTAAAATCTGCAGAAGCTTACAATAAAAAGGTAAAACCATTCTTTGAAGAAATCCGTTATCACTGTGATAAATTAGAAACCATGGTCGATGATAATTTATGGCCATTAACAAAATATAGAGAACTGTTATTTACAAGATAATATTTTTTATTTGGGCGTTTTAACAGGCTTTCCACTATATCTTTTTATGCTGAATTTATTTCAGCATCTGTCTATTTTAAGCACTAATTTTATTAATTTTAACAGATACTGAATCTAGTTCAGCATAAAAAGGATGTCGTTTCAATCCTTAACGCATATCGCAAATTCAAAAGGAAAGTTGTAAAAATAAGCGAATAGATATTACTAAACCTCAAAGGTTTTCAAAACCCGTGAGGTTTTTATTTCATCAAACTTAATTAAAAAAAAATCACCCTTTTTTACCAAAATTTAGGCTATGTTATCTATGTCCCTATATGGTCAATACTAAAAAAAAACCACTAATTTTTACGATAATTTAAGGTACGTTTTTAGTTGTTCCCTTTCTTAAAAATATTTTCACTTTATTTTCTACTGTTTTTTTAATCAAAAGCCTAAATTTGCCAAACAACACAACAACATGAGTCAAGAAGTTTCAAAACGTTACGCACAAAGAGGAGTATCAGCATCTAAAGAAGATGTACACAATGCAATTAAGAATATCGATAAAGGATTATTCCCTAAAGCATTCTGTAAAATTGTACCAGATTATTTAACAAATGATGAAGATTATTGTTTAATAATGCACGCAGATGGAGCAGGAACAAAATCTTCTTTGGCTTATATGTATTGGAAAGAAACTGGCGATATTTCTGTATGGAAAGGCATTGCTCAAGATGCTTTAATTATGAATATCGACGATTTATTGTGTGTTGGTGCCACCAATAATATTATGTTGTCCTCTACAATTGGAAGAAATAAAAGTAAAATTCCTGGTGAAGTTTTATCAGCAATTATCAACGGAACAGAAGAACTGATTGAAGACTTAAAAGGTTTTGGAGTTACTATTCATTCAACAGGAGGAGAAACTGCAGATGTTGGAGATTTGGTAAGAACCATTATTGTAGACTCTACAGTAACTGCAAGAATGAAACGTTCTGAAGTTATTGATAACGCAAATATAAAAGCTGGAGATGTAATTGTTGGTTTAGAATCTTTTGGACAAGCAAGTTATGAAACTGAATATAATGGAGGTATGGGTTCTAATGGATTAACGTCTGCAAGACACGATGTTTTTCATAAGTATTTAGCCGAAAAATATCCAGAAAGTTTTGATGCTGCTGTTCCAGAAGAATTAGTGTATTCAGGAAATACAAAATTAACAGATGAGGTAGCAAATTCGCCTATTGATGCTGGTAAATTGGTTTTATCGCCAACAAGAACCTATGCACCAATTATCAAAGAAATTTTATCGAAATTCAATGCAGAGAATGTGCATGGAATGATTCATTGTTCTGGAGGTGCACAAACTAAAATTTTACACTTTGTAGACAATTTGCATATTGTAAAAGACAATATGTTTCCAATTCCACCATTATTTAAATTGATTCAAGAACAATCAAAAACAGATTGGAAAGAAATGTATCAAGTTTTTAATTGTGGACACAGAATGGAACTCTACGTTTCTCAAGAAATTGCAGCAGACATTATTGCAATCTCTAAATCTTTTAAGGTGGATGCTAAAATTGTGGGTAGAGTAGAAACTTCAGAAACTAAAAAATTAACGATTAAAAGTGAATTTGGAACCTTTGAGTATTCGTAGATTGCTGTTTATGAATAAAAAATTTAGTTATAATTTATTTTAAGAAAAGATTTTATTTTATAAATCAACTTGGAGTAAAGTGTCATTAATTTTTTGAAATGAAGTTCAATATTGTATTTCGAAAATTGGATTCAGTTTTTCAATTTCATCACTATTGAAAAAGTTTGAATTATAATTATGAAAAATTCTTAATTTCTATTTGTTATATTCGGATGTTGGCTACAGTTTTTTTATTTCTCCATTTACTAAATCTTCAAGTTCGTAAGCACACTGTAAAATCTTATCAATATTCTCAATGTTTAAATTCAAATCATCATTTAACTGTCTATTTATTATGTGTTTTTGGATTAAGTAAGGTAATTTATCAAGTTCATTCCGAATATTTAAACTTATATTCAAGGAATTAAGGGTTATACGAATTAAATCGTTAGCTTTTAATTCAAGACTTTTAGATATTTCATCTATTCTAATTAATGATAATTTTTGGAAATTGATTTTACTTTCTATAAACTTATCAATTTCGATTTGAGAATTTTCACTTTGTAATAGTTCAAACTTTTCAATAAATTTGATATGACTCGTTTTTAAATCAGATTCATTCTCAATATTTAATGATATTTCTTTTTGAAAAATGATTAAGTCTTTCAGGTATTTGTGATTATGAATTATTATTTCTGTTCTTATGTCTATTGTTTTATCTAACACATTATTTAATGCAATACTTAATTCCTCCTTTTTTTTATCTTTTTTTGAGTGTATTCTTTTTATAAAATATGAACTGATATTCCATATAAGGACAGAAACTGTTCCTATAAATGCATAGCTAATAATTTTTTCCAAATTCTTTGATTTTATTTCTCATTTTAATTACTGCCAACGTGTTTGTGTACTGAAAGTTGCGTTTAAAGTGAACTTCAATTTTCCGAAGGAAAATTGAAGTTTACAGAAATGCAACTAACTTTGATTAAGCTAAAAATAAGCAATTTTTATTACACGTTGTTGTGCAACGTTTTTATTTTTTCAATTATTGGTTCAAGGAATTTATTAATATCATTTCTCCATAAATAATTTGGATGATATGTTCTAAATGCTGGTGCTAAATTTGAAAGTTCCATTTCGCAAAGTTGTCTTTCCGAAAAACCATTTATCGATTTTCTTCCTAATTTTTTAAATGATTTTTTAATATGCCCATCATAATTTGGTCCAGAAAAAAACACTAATAAATCAGGTTTAAGTATTTCAATTTCTTTCTGAATTACATTGAAGTGTTCAAATTGTATTTCTTGAATACTTGCAAATGGTGCACCTTTTCCACATTTACCAACTTTTATAACATTATTCCAAACTAAACCCACTTTTCCATCTATTTCTTGTTCAGCCAATTCAACGAATCTGCTTATTCCATTCCAAAATTGTCCACCATAAGAATAACAGTCATTACTTAAAAAAAAATCTTCATAGAGATTAAATATCGGTTCTACTTTTCCGTGAAATTCACCTTTATTTTCTTCAGAATACCAATAATTTGTTTCTTGTCCGAAAATCATAATTTTGAAATCTGCATTTGCATATTTTTCATCGATTTTTAGTAATAATGGATTCGTAGCTTTATCTGAATGTTCTAAAGATTTATTTTTTTCAGTAAGTAAATCTGCAAGTTTAGAATATTTATTTTTATATAATTCAAGCAAACTTAGATTCGTTTTTTGGATGTTCATTTTTCAGTGTAATTTTTTTTAATGTTGCACAATTCGTCATATAACAACTTTTATCAAACATATCCCATAAAACAAACGTGATATGATAATTTTTATATTACTGTTGTTCCGTAAATATAATTTATTTAATTCAATAATTTAAATCTCAACAATCTAACTTATTGTATTTCAAATAACTTAAAAACCAAACAAAAAAAAGCCACTAAAAAATTAGTGGCTTTCTATAGTTAAAATATTTTGTAAAATTACTGTACTTCAATAACTCCACAAGCAACTCTTGCTCCAGCTGCTCCAGAAGGTTGAGATTTAAAATCATCTACTCCTGCATGTACAATAATTCCTTTGCCAACAATGTTTTTAGTTTCATCATCGCCATTTATAGCCCAGAAATCGCTTTCTTTTTCTATGGTTGCAACACCATTTTCATCTGCTTCTAAGTTTCCAATATCTCCACTATGGAAATCTCCTTCTTTCCATTTTCCATGATCATGTCCTGATGGATTCCAGTGTCCTCCAGCAGAGGTTCCATCATCAGAAGAGCAATCTCCATTTTCGTGAATATGAATGGCTTGCGTTCCTCCAGGTGTTAAACCTTTAATGGTTGCTTTCAACATTACTTTTCCATTACTTTCTGTAAAAGTTAAGGTTCCAGTAACATTACTTCCGCTTTTTGGAGATAAATTAGCGACTGCTGTTTTGTCTGCATTTTCTGTACAAGAGAATAATGCTAAACAGCAAACTAAGATTCCTGTTTTTAAAGTATTCAGTTTTAAATTTTTCATATGTAATCTCTAATTTTAGTTAATAATTATTTTCTGTTTGGATACCAGTTCCATTGAACTACTTCAATATCCGTATTTTTTTCGTTTACAATTGTTTTAAACTTTTCAACATCACTTAAACCTTCAGTTCCTCTGTAATGATAAGGATATACTTTTGTTGGTTTAAAAGCTAAAACACCATCAGCAGCACTTTCTACAGTCATTGTATAAGGTAAGTTCATACACACAAAAGCTTTGTCGATATTTTTTAAATTGCGCATTTCAGGAATGTCTTCTGTATCTCCAGAAAAGTAAATTCGTTCATTATCAATCGTTAAAACATAACCATTTCCTCTTCCTTTAGGATGAAACTTTAAAGCTTCTTCTCTTAAATTATACATGGGTATTGCTTCAACTTTAAAATTGTCGAAACTTTTTTCTTCATTATTATTGATGACAATTATTTCTTTTACTTTTAAATCACTTAGTTGTTTTGCAACAGCTTCTGGAGCAATAATAGTAGTGTTTTCTAGATCTAACCCTGCTAGAGTTTCTTTGTCCATATGATCTCCATGAATGTCTGTAATTAAAACATAATGGGCATTTTCAAAATCATTAAAAGCCTCTGAACCACCAGTTGGATCTAAATACATCATAGTATCATCGAACTCAATCACTGCAGTTGCATGACTTATTGGTGTTATTTTAGTGCTAGAAATTGCTATTGACTCTTCAATAGGAGTCGTTTCTTTATCAGCAGTTTTTTTTACATCATTTTTACAAGCAAAAAAAATAGTTGCAAAAAGAGTTCCTAAGATAAGTTGTTTTTTCATTTTTAGAATTTTGTTTAACTCAAAGATAAGAATAATGAAAAAAAATCTTGGTATCATTTCTTTAAATTCTTTTATCTTCGTTTTTTAAAAAATTGATAATGAGTAGAAAAATTAAAGATTATCTGGTAATTGGTTTGAAAGGAATGGCAATGGGTGCTGCAGATGTAGTTCCAGGAGTTTCTGGAGGTACCATTGCTTTTATATCTGGTATTTACGAAGAATTATTAGGTTCTATTAGCAACGTAAATCTAGGGTTGTTTAAAACGTTGAAAAAAGATGGATTTAAAGCGGCTTGGAAACAATTAAATGGTAATTTTCTATTAGCCTTATTTATCGGTATTTTTATTAGTATTGTTTCTTTAGCAAAAGCCATTAAATATCTATTAGAAAATGAGCCTATTTTATTATGGTCTTTCTTTTTTGGTTTGGTATTGGCGAGTATTATTTATATCGCAAAGCAAATTACAAAATGGAATTTTATATCCATAATCATCTTGGTTTTAGGTGCATTTTTAGCGTATTATATTACTACTTTAAATCCGTTAGTTTCTGAAAGTTCATCTTCCTTATATATTTTATTTGCAGGTGCTATTGCAATTTGTGCAATGATTTTACCAGGAATTTCAGGTTCTTTTATTTTGGTTTTATTAGGTGCTTACAAACCAATTTTAGATGCTGTTACCAATAGAGATTTTAAAACGATTATCATTTTTATGACAGGTGCAGTTGTTGGTTTATTAGCATTTTCTAAAGTTTTAAAATGGTTGTTTGTCAATTATAAAAACTACACATTAGCAGTTTTAACTGGTTTTATAATCGGTTCTTTAAACAAAATTTGGCCTTGGAAAGAAACCTTAACTTGGCGAACAAATTCTCATGGACTCAAAGTACCTTTTAATCAACAAAGCGTTTCTCCTTTATCTTTTGAGGGCGATTCTCAATTAATGCCAGCCATTATTTTGGCAATTGTTGGTTTTGCGCTTATTTTATTGATGGAAAAATTAGCTGTTAAAAAACAGTAAATGCTACAAGAAAGAACTTTTCCGCAAAAAGTAATGTTGTTCTTTAAAGGGCTAGCAATGGGTGCTGCTAATAAAGTTCCTGGCGTTTCTGGAGGAACCGTTTCTTTTGTTTTAGGTTTTTATGAGGAGCTGATTTACTCTTTTCAAAAAGTGAATCTTAAAGCCTTAAAATTATTATTGGCAGGAGAGTTCAAGAAATTTTATCACTACACAAATGCGCAATTTATTTTCCTTGTAATGGGTGGAAGTATCTTCAGTTATTTTAGCGTTTCTTTACTATTAGATTATTTTTTGAAAAATTACGAACTCTATGTTTGGAGCTGGTTTTTTGGAATGATCATTGGCTCGATTTATTATATAGGGAAAGATTTTGGAGGTTGGACAAAAAGGAATTTTATTTCGTTAGTTGTTGGAGCAAGTATTGGTTTAGGAATTAGTTTTTTAACACCAGCAATTGAAAACGATAATCTTTGGTTTGTGTTTATTTGTGGAATTATTGGTGTTACAGGAATGACATTGCCTGGACTTTCTGGTTCTTTTATTTTAATATTATTGGGCAATTATGTGTTGCTGTTGGTAGATTCTGTAAATGTTTTGTTAAATGTAATGACCAATCTACTTACTGGTAATTTTGATGTTTTATCAGATCCTATAAAAGTGAGATATTTAAAAATAATCGCTGTATTTACAAGTGGTTCTGCATTTGGTTTAGTGACTATTTCTCATCTTTTAGGCTATGTTTTAAAACATTATCATAAAATTGTAAATGCTGTTATTATTGGTTTTATAACAGGTTCTTTAGGCATTGTTTGGCCTTGGAAAAAAACAATATATGTAACTGATAATGGTGTAATTTCTTTAGATTCAAAAGGAAATAAAATAGTAGAAAATTACGAACGTTTTATACCAGAAATTTTAAATTTAGAAACAGTGTTAGCGCTATTCTTTATATTTTTGGGAATCGGATTAATATTAGCAATCGATTATTATGATAGGAGAAGAAAAAATAAATTATATGGTTTGTTAGGAAAAAATATTTCCTATTCATTTTCAAGAGGATATTTTACGGATAAGTTTGAAAAATTAAAACTTAAAAAAAGTAAATATGTAAATTTCGATTTGCAAAATATAGAAGACTTTCCAACAATTATAGATGAAAATGAGCACTTAAAAGGCATTAATGTAACCATTCCTTACAAAGAAGAAATTATTCCTTTTTTGAGTAAGATTGATAAAACTGCTAAAAAAATTGGTGCTGTAAACACAATCAAGTTTACAAAAAGAGGTAATTTAAAAGGCTATAATTCAGATGTGGTTGGATTTGAAAATTCTTTAATTCCGTTGTTAAAAAAACATCATAAAAGAGCTTTAATTTTAGGAACTGGAGGCGCATCCAAAGCAATTGCATACGCTTTAAAAAGAAATGATATTAAATACAAATTTGTTTCTAGAAATCCTGAAGGAAAAAAAGAAATTTCGTACAACAGTTTAACGAAAGAAGTTATGGAGAAACATACAATTATTATTAATTCTACACCTTTAGGAACCTTTCCAGATATTGATAAATGTCCGAATATTCCTTATCAGTTTATCACAAAAAACCATATTTTATACGATTTAATCTACAATCCAGCAATTTCTACTTTTTTATCAAAAGGAAAAGAAAAAGAAGCAATTACTAAAAATGGTTTGCAAATGTTAGAGTTACAAGCAGAAGAATCGTGGAGAATTTGGAATCAATAATCATAAATAATAAATTTTACTTATAATGATAACTTGTGATTGCCATAAGTTGTCTGTATTTTTACAAACAATATAATTATAGTATTATATTAAGACCTTTAAACATTGTATATATGTTAGATAATGCCAATCAAAATTTAGACAAAAACGAGTTAACATCTGGAGAAACAGAAAATAACGTAGAAAGTAGTAAACAAGAAACTGTTGCACAAACTACAGAAGAAGAAACCTCAAAAGATGTTGAAGTTGTTCAAGAAGCTACTGAATTAAAAGAAGAAAAAAAAGCTGAAATTATTGATGAAAATAAAGAGGCTGTAGATGAAATTGAAAAATCTGTAGCAGAAAATTCAGAGAATAATGACACTAAAGAAAATGCTCAGGAAGAAGTTGAAGCTGTAAATTATTCCAAATTTAGTCTTGAGGAATTAGTAGCAAGTCTTAAAAAGATTATAAGCGACAATCCTGTTCAGAAAATAAAAGTGCAAGTAGAAGAGGTTAAAAGCGCTTTTAATAAAAAGTTTGGAGCTTTTGTTGCAGAAAAGAAAAAAGCTTTTTTGGCTGAAGGTGGAAACAGTATCGATTTTCAGTTTTCGTTACCAGTTAAAGAAGAATACAATTCTTTATTATCTGAATATAAAAAGAAAAGAGACGCTTATTACATCGAAATTGACAAACAATTAAACTCTAACTTAGAGAAAAGAGTAAAGGTTATCGAAGATTTAAAGGAGCTAATAGATGAGGCAGATGCCACAACTATGTATAAAAAATTCAAGGATATTCAAGATTCTTGGAGATCCATTGGTCCTGTACCAAAAACGTATTATAATGATACTTGGAAAATTTATCATCATCATGTAGAGCGTTTTTACGACTTATTAAACTTAAGTAACGATTTTAGAGATTTAGAGTTTAAAAATAATTTAGAGCAAAAATTACAGATTATAGAAAAAGCGAAGTCTTTAGCTAATGAAGCTGATGTAAATTTTGCATCGAAAGAACTGCAAGATCTGCACAAAATTTGGAAAGAAGATATTGGACCAGTTGCCAGTGAAATGCGTGAAGAAATTTGGCATAAATTTAGTGAAGCAACTAAAATAATTCATGATAAAAGACATGATTATTTTAAAGAAATGCGTTCTAAATATCAGCAAATTACTGAGAAGAAATTAGAAGTTATTGAAGCTATTAATGCGTATGATACTTCTAATAATAAAAATCATAGTGATTGGCAAAAAAGTATAAACGATATTGAAGCGTTAAGAAAACAATATTTTAATGCAGGTAAATTGCCTTATACTAAAAGTGAAGAAGTTTGGCAAAAATTTAAAAAAGCGACAAAGAAATTTAACAGTGCCAAAAATGTTTTTTACAAAGAGGAAAAGAATTGGCAACAAGAAAATTTAAAAAAGAAAATTGCATTAATTGAAATAGCTGAGTCTTTAAAAGAAAGTGAAGACTGGGAAAATGCGACAAATACATTAAAGAAAGTACAAGCAGATTGGAAAGATATTGGGCATGTACCTCGTAAATTTTCTGATGATATTTGGAAACGTTTTAAAGCAGCTTGTAATCATTATTTTGATAGATTACATCAACAGAAAAATAACGTAAGTAAAGAAGAACAAGCAAACGTTACTGTTAAAAAAGAGTTTTTAGAAAACTTAAAGGAAACGAAACTAGCTACTAAAGAAGCAATTTTAAGTGCTATAAAAGATTGGAGAGCATTAGGTACTTTGCCAAGAAACATGCGACATTTAGAAGGGAAGTTTAACAAGCAAATAGATAAAATGTTTGAAACTTTGTCTTTAGATAAAGCTGAGATTTCTATGTTAAAGTTTACAACAGTTGTAGATGGTTATGTAGCTGATAATGATCAGAGAAAATTAGAGTCAGAGCAATTTTTTATTAGAAAAAAGATAGATGAAGCGACTAAAGAAATTCAACAATTAGAAAATAATTTAGGTTTCTTTTCCAATGCAAAACCAAACAATCCTTTAGTGATGAATGTAAAAAATCAAGTAGCTAAATTTAAAGAAGATGTTTTAATCTGGGAGCAAAAATTAAATTATCTTAAAAATTTAGATAATTAATTACAATATTTAAAATTTAAGAAAACTCAAAACTATGTTTTGAGTTTTTTTTTGGGTTAAAAATGTCAGTTAGGAAATAAAACAGACCTCACACAGTTTGTTATTTTGTAGAAATCTCGCACAAAGCTTATAAACTTTGAGAGATCAAACCCAAGAAAAACCATTTTGTTTGAGATGCTTTCGGCAAGACAAACTGGGTGTTCTAAGACTATTTGTAATAAAACTGTGTAAGATAATAAGTTTAATAATAACTATACAAATCAGAAAAGTATCACATCAAACTTAGTAATCAACCCAAAATAAACACCACAAAAAAACTCGAAGCTTTCACTTCGAGTTTTTTACTATTTTATTTCTTTTAGATTAAGAAAACATCTTATCCATTTTTTCTTTTTCTTCTTCAGCTAAAGCAGCATCTACTAAAATACGTCCACTATGTTCGTCTATAGTAATTTTCTTTCTGTTCGCTATTTCTAACTGTACTTGTGGTGGAATTGTAAAATAAGAACCTCCAGAAGCTCCACGTTCTATGGCAACAACTGCTAAACCGTTTTTAACTTTGGTTCTAATTCTATTATAAGCAGTATATAAATGCTCATCTAAAGATTCACCAAATTCTTTCGATTTTTTTATCAAAAGTGCTTCCTCTTTTTCAGTTTCTTTTAAAATAGCATCTAATTCAGCTTTTTTATGACCTAAATGAGCTTCTTGTTTTGCTAATTTTTCTTTAGTAGCATCAATTACTTCATTCTTTTGAGCAATTTTAGCTTTATACTCGTTAATTCTTTTTTCAGCTAATTGAATTTCCAAATCTTGGTATTCAATTTCTTTCGATAAAGAATCAAACTCTCTGTTATTTCTAACCTTTTGTTGTTGCTCATCGTATTTTTTCATTAACGAATTAGATTCATCTATTGCTAACTTTTTGTTATTAATATCTGTTTCTAAACTAGTAACATCTTTATTTAAGTTTGCAACTCTTGTATTTAATCCAGCAACTTCATCCTCTAAATCTTCCACTTCTAAAGGTAGTTCACCTCTAACGTTTCTAATTTCGTCAATTCTAGAGTCTATTAATTGTAAATCATACAATGCTCTTAATTTTGCTTCAACCGAAATTTCTTTCTTCTTTGCCATGTTTATATGTAATATATAGGATTTGTACTTTTTTCTGATAAAATGACTGCAAAATTACTAAATTTTTTTGTAAGATAATCAACCAAAAGGTTTTTTGTAAACTGTTCGCTCTCATAATGTCCAATATCTGCCAAAAGTATACTGTTTTCGGCTTTAAAAAACTCATGATATTTAAAATCTGCAGAAATATACGCATCTGCACCAGCTTTTTTTGCGTTAGAAATGGCAAAACTTCCAGATCCACCCAAAACTGCCACTTTTTTTATCTTTTTATTGATGAGTGCAGAATGTCGAACACAATCGGTTTTCATTGTTTTTTTGAGATATGCTAAAAAATCTTTTTCGTCCATTTCAGTTTTAAACTCACCAATCATTCCCATACCAATATTTTGATATACATTTTCTGTAGTTACAATTTCGTAGGCAACTTCTTCATATGCGTGATTTCCTTTTAAAGCTTTTAAAATGGCACTTTCATTTTTGCTCTCAAAAACTACAGAAATTTTGGTTTCTTCTCTTTTTGTAAGTTCGCCTTTCTTGCCAAAAGTAGGATTTGAATCTTCATTTCCTCGAAAAGAAGAAGTACCATGAACATCAAAAGAACACAAATCGTAATTTCCTAGACTTCCTGCTCCAGCTTCAAATAACTTTTCTTTTAATGTTGAAGCTTTATCAATAGGAACATAGGTTGTAAGTTTTTTTATAATTCCTTTTTTAGGGATTAATATTTTAGTGTTCATCAACCCTAAAACTTCACACATTTTTGCAGAAACTCCGTTTTTAGAATTATCTAAAGCAGTGTGTGTTGCATAAATAGCAATGTTATTTTGTATCGCTTTTAAAACCACTCTCTCTACATAATTATTTCCGTTGATTTTTTTTAATCCACCAAAAATAATAGGATGAAAACTTACAATTAAGTTGCAATTTTTAGCAATAGCTTCATCTACAGTTTCCTCTAAAGTATCTAAAGTTACTAAAACCCCAGTAACTTCTGTTTGATAATTGCCAATTAACAAGCCAACATTGTCAAAATCTTCAGCATAGTGTAAAGGCGCTAATTCCTCAATGTAATTTGTAATGTTTTGAATGATCATAAAATGAAATTATATAAAACTCAAAGTTAACATTTTCCATTCATCAATCCATAAAAATGCCTTATTTTTGAGTTGATGAAATTTTTACGATTCTTATTATTTCCGTTTGCAATTATTTATGATGTTGTAACAACAACCAGAAATTTATTTTTTGATGTTGGCATTTTTAAGCAAACCTCTTTTAAAATTCCAGTACTTGTGGTTGGTAATTTAAGTGTTGGAGGAACTGGAAAAACGCCTCAAATCGAATATTTGATAAGATTGCTCAATAAGCAATTTAAAGTGGCAGTTTTAAGCAGAGGTTACAAACGTAAAACAACTGGTTTTGTGCTGTTAAATGATGCTCATATTGCTTTAGATGTTGGTGATGAACCTTTGCAATACTTCAAAAAATTTAAAAATATAGATGTTGCAGTTGATGCAAATAGGGTAGAAGGCATTCAACAATTGATAAAAAGTAAGTCGCCAGAACTTATTTTGTTAGATGATGCCTATCAACATAGAAAAGTAAAAGGCAGTTTTTACATTTTACTCACCAAATTCGATGATTTATTTACAGATGATTTTTTGTTGCCAACAGGAAATTTAAGAGAGAGTAGAAGTGGAGCAAAAAGAGCAAATGTAATTGTAGTAACAAAATGTCCTGCAGATTTAAATCAGCAACAACAAGAAACGATTAAAAGGAAATTAGAGAAATATCAAAAAGAAGTATTTTTTACGACAATTTCTTATGGAGCAATTTTATCATCAAAAAATATTATTTCTATTGATGAGTTAAAAGATTATAAAATTTTATTAGTTACAGGAATCGCAAATCCAAATCCTCTTTTAGGTTTTTTAAATAATAAAAAAATAGATTTTAAACATTTAAAGTTTGCAGATCATCATAATTTTTCATCAACAGAAATAGAAAACATACAACTAGAGTTTGATGCTCTTACATCAACAAAAAAAATAATTTTAACCACAGAAAAAGATTTTGTTCGCTTAGAAAAAAGTATTGAAAACCTTTTTTATATTCCTATAGAAACCAGTTTTTTAGACAATCAACAAGATGGTTTTGATAAATTAATTATGAATCATATACAACAAAACCGATGTTAAAAACATCGGTTTCTCTTTTTGAATTTTTGCTAGAAACATTTAAAATGTGATTACTAACATATTTAGGACACAATAAAGTTTAACAAGTCACAGTTTATATTTTATTATGGTATTATTTTTGATACTTTTGAAGAAATTAAAAGATTATGAATAAATTATTTGGGTTTTTTATGGTTAGCCTTTTAGCTTATCAAACCTCATTTTCTCAACAGATAGATTCAACTGAAGTTGAGGTAGCTGAAATTGAAGTTGTTAACAAAATCGAATTGGATTGGGTTGCTACTTATAAAGAAGCTTTAAAAAAATCAAAAAAAGAAAATAAACCTGTTTTAATGTATTTTACAGGTTCAGATTGGTGTGGTCCATGTAAAATTTTAGACAAAGATTTATTTCATACCGAAAAATTTAAAGCATTAGCAGATAAAGATTTGGTGTTATTAGAAGTAGATATTCCTAGAAGAACAGATATAATTTCTGCGGATAAAATGAATGAAAATTTATATTTGCAAAGCAAATACAAAGTAAGAGCGTTCCCTACTTTAATGATGGTAAATCATAGAGGAAAAAAAATAGCAGAAAAAAAAGGCTATGTAATGACGGAATATTATTATCCTTTTTTCCAATCAG
Source organism: Polaribacter vadi (assembly GCF_001761365.1). Lineage (NCBI taxonomy): Bacteria > Pseudomonadati > Bacteroidota > Flavobacteriia > Flavobacteriales > Flavobacteriaceae > Polaribacter > Polaribacter vadi. The sequence continues at coordinate 3,635,522 of NZ_CP017477.1, forward strand.
TTATCTTAAAATATTAAACAAAAAAAAACGAAGCAAATTTGCTTCGTTTTTTTATATATGTTAAATAGATTTTAAGCTATTTGTTATTTTTGATTTACAACTCTAAAAGTAGTTCTTCTGTTTATAGCATGTTCAGCTTCAGAACAAACAACATCATCTGAACATTTATTTAATAATCTAGACTCTCCAAAACCTTTTGCATATAATTGGCTTAAGTTAATTCCTTTAGATATTAAGTAATCTGTAACAGCTTTTGCTCTTCTGTCAGACAATTCTTGGTTGTCTTTTTTTGTTCCTCTCATATCTGTGTGAGATTCAATAAAAACAGCAACACCATCATTTAAAATTGGTAATAAACGAGCATCAATAATTTGTTTTGCACCTTCATTTAAAGTAGCACTAGAAAAATCCCAATTAATTGGTAAAGGTGTATTGTCAATTAATTGACAGTCTACAGCTTTCCAAGAAGTTAACCCTCCTTTTTGTACTAAAATTTCTTTGGTAACAGATCTAAAAACAGCAGGTATCACAACCTCTTCAGTTCTTGCATCTCTTACTAAAACAGTTTTCTCTATTGTTTGGTATTCTGCTTCAGTTTTTACCAAAGTTGTACTGGGTGGTTTTACCATTACTTTTCTTTGGTACGTTTTTCTAACACCAGGAATAGGAATTTTTACCACAGATGCATCACTTTGTAATTTTTCTACTGGCATTGTTTTAAATTCAGCAGGTAATGGCTTGTAACACCAATATCTACAATCATCTGGATCATCAGAATCACAATTTGGCATTTTCTCACTCATTTCCCAACTTGCAGAAGCAGCTTTTGTTTCAACAGTTTCAAAACCTTGAATAAAAACAGCTTTTTGAGATTCTAATCGTGTACCATCTTCTTTTTCAAAATAAGTAACTTCTTGAGTACCCCAAACAGCAGGAACAATTTTTACTTCTTGACCACTTTCTTTAATTAAAACTTTTTCTTGAATGGTTCTATATTCAGCAGGAAACGTAACAATTTTTCTGTATTCTGGAGAAACAGCAACATTTATAGTTTCATTTTTATATATATCTGGAGTTTTACAACGAACATAACATTTTCCTGGCTCTGGATTTTCTGGTAAATCTTGACCAAAAGTAATAGTAGCCATCATTAAAATAGCTATACTTAATAGAAATTTTTTCATACTCTTTAACATTAACAATACTTTAGTTTGGTAAATAACGATTGTGCCAAAAGTACTAAAAACATTTATAAGTTGATAGCAAAATTTTAAAATTATAACTTGTTGTAAAATAAACTTTTTATAATTCCGTCTGAAAGACCAATTTTAGGAACATATATTTTTCTTGCTCCACTCCATTTCATGGCAGATAAGTAAATTTTTGCAGCAGGTATAATAACATCTGCTCTATCAGGGTTTAAGCTTAATTCAGAGATTCTTTCTTGATAGCTCATTTGTTTTAAAAATAAATACTGAGCATTTAAATAAATGTAAGAAATTGGTTTTCCTTCTGTTCTACCAGACATTTTAAAGAGTTTATTAATGTTACCTCCAGAACCAATTAAAGATAAGTTTTTTAAGTCTTTTGTGTTTTTCTTTATCCACTTTTCAACATTGGCAAAAATTTCTTTGTTTACAGCTTTTTTGTTGTTTAACAAACGAACAGTTCCCATTTTAAAAGATTTTGAAATGGTAATTTTTCCACCAGAAAATATTGTAAATTCAGTACTTCCTCCACCAACATCAACATATAAGTAAGAATTATCTCCACTTATAAGTTCACTTAAATCTGTCGAAGAAATTATGGCAGCTTCTTCTTTGCCACCAATAATATCAATTTTTACACCAGTCTCCTCAAAAATTTTATCAACAACTTCAACGCCATTTTTAGCTTCTCTCATTGCAGAAGTTGCACAGGCTTTGTAACGTTCTACATTATGCACTCTCATTAAAAGTTTAAAAGCTTCCATAGCATCTAACATTCTTTTAATATTTTCTTCAGTAATAATCCCTTTTACAAAAGAATCTGCTCCCAAACGAATTGGCACACGTACTAAAGAAGATTTTTTAAATTGCGGTTCTCTTCCTTCCTTAACAATTACGTTAGCGATTAATAATCTAATTGCGTTTGAACCTATATCGATTGCACCGTATTTTTTTATTTCCAAAAAGCTACAATTATTTATGATTTTTAGGAAATTCTACCATAAAAGTTTTTCCCTTTTTTATATTTTTCCAGTGTTTTTCTTGAAATTTAATACCAATAATTCCGCAAGTAGAAACATGCGCAATTGGAGTGTTTCCAAACTTATTTACAAAGGTATTAATACCATGATCGTGACTAAAAATAATGGCAGAGTTAAAAGCATCATCTAAAGCATACACAGTTTTTACTAAATAACCATCGCTAAAACTATACAATTGTCTGTTAATTTGAAGATTAGCTAGAGGGTATTCTAAGTTTTCGCAGAAAATAATTCCTGTATGCAAAGCTCTATTTGCACTACTAGAAATAAAAACGTCAGGCCTTGCTATTTCCTTCGATAAAAATTTAGACATTAAATGTGCGTCTTTAATACCACGTTTTTTTAAAGGTCTGTCAATATCCTCAATCCCAGAATATTTCCAAGAAGATTTTGCATGACGAACTATGTAAAGTGTTTTCATTTAATTTGATTAATGAATTGTAAATATAAAAATTTAAGGTGCTAATCTTTCTAATTTCCAAGAAAAATCTTCTTGTAGCGAATATTTTATTCTGTCATGCATTCTGTTTGGTCTTCCTTGCCAAAACTCTAAAGAAACGGGTTTTACTAAAAAACCACCCCAATGTTTGGGTCTAGGTATTTCTTTGCCATCAAATTTTTGCTCAAAAGTTTTTAAATTTTCATCTAACTCTTCACGAGATGAAACTACTTTACTTTGTTCAGAAGCCCAAGCACCTAGTTTACTTCCATCTGGTCTTGATTCAAAATAACCATCAGATAAATTTTCGGCTAGTTTTTCTGCAACTCCTTTTATAATGATTTGTTGTTCTAAAGCTGGCCAAAAAAATGAAATACAAATATGATTATTATCTTCAATTGCCTTTCCTTTTTCTGAGTTATAGTTTGTATAAAAAATGAAACCTTCCCAAGTATATTTTTTTAGTAAAACAACTCTACTTTTAGGAAAACCATCTTTACCTATTGTAGCAACTGTCATGGCATTTGTTTCTTCAACAACTTCAGAATTATCTGCATTTATAAACCATTTTTGGAACAATTCCATTGGGTTTTCTGGACAGTTACTTTCTAAAAGTTCTTCTTTTTCGTAAGATTTTCTATAATTACTTAGGTCTTTTGCCATTTTTATAATTTAACGTTGTAAAAATATTAATTTTTTAAAGATTTTTAATAAGAAAATTTTGATTACTTAAGTTGTTAAGAAACGATAGTGAGGTTAACATTTTTATTTTACAATGAATTACAAGGTATAAATATTTAGTTTGAAAAATTATACCTTAAAGCTAAGGTATTTAGGAATATCTTGAAGTCTAAAAACTTTAATTTCTTAGTGCAGCTCATATATGATAATACTTTAACAGAGATTCACTTTAATTTGAAATATGGATATTCTATGAAATAAAAAAAAGAGCTGATTTGCATCAGCTCTTTTGAAATTAATAGTTTGAAATTGATACCCCTAAAAATTTTCGAAACTACTAACTTATTTTTTATCTAAAAATAATTTTAGATGTTCCGTAATTAGTTGCATTACTAGTTACTTGTAAAAGCATTACTCCAGTTTTTACTTTAAAGTTAAAATCTAACTCGTTTTTACCTGCATTTAACGTAGCTTTTTGACTGTAAATAATTTTACCAGTAATATCTGATAAAGTTACAGTTGCTTCTGTATCTGTTTCACTGAATAATAACAAGTTTACATTTCCTTGAGATGGGTTTGGATACGCCATAAATTCATTCTCAAACTTATCTATCTTATTTACGATTTGTCCTTCTACTGCTGTTTTTGCAAAACGAACGTCAGAGATTTTTAAATCTAACTCATTTGTTTGTGCTTCTACTGGTAAAAAGGTAAATGTTAACGTTGTTAAATCTTCTGCTGTCATTTTATTTTGACTCGCACTTGAGGTGAATATTTCAAAAGGAACATAATATGTTTGCTCTTCCTCAGAGAAATCAACCATTACTCTATACTGTGCTTTCCAGTCTTGTATTGAAGATTTTATTAAACCTAATTCCATTAAACCTGATCCTTTTGCTGTAAAAGCTACATAGTTATACTCAGAGTAATCTGCTGAGATAGTTCCAGGTAATAATGATTTATATACTGTTAGGTAATCATAATCACTAGTTGCTTTCACTTCAACATCTCTGTTGATAGCATACTCATCATCTTTATACTCTCTGTCGAAATTATTCCATACAAAGTAGTTTTTGATTTCTGTATAACGCTTGTCAAAGTCTAATCCCCAGTTTCCATCTGCATGATAAAATGCATCCTCTACTTCGTTATCTACTTTTACCAATCCATCATATTCATATCCATCTGCGATGTCTAATCGTAAACTTTGTTGAATCTCTGTGCTTAAAGAATTAGTTCTGTGCTTAATGTTATTGGCAGTTTCAGAATACAATTCTACCATAGATACTTCTGCAGTATTTCCTTCTTCTGTACTTCTTAACATCACAACTAATTCAGCTTTATCTCTATAAATTTTAGATGCATATGTTTCTGGAACTTTCTGAATTTCTGTTTGTTTTACAGGAATAAAAGATTGTAAGTTATTTAAAACATCAGCAACTAACTTTTGAGTATCTGCTGGCTTTGTAGACCATACTTGAAAGTTATATACATCATTAAACTTGGTGTAATTATTTACATACCAGTTTGTTTGAATTGTATAATTGGTATCGTTATTGTTCTTTGCTGTTGCAAAAGAAATTGCATATTCTACAACACCATTTCTTTGTTTAATTCCTTGCATTAAGAAATTATACCCTTTTACTTGTACAGTCTGAATATTTAAAATTTCTGCTCCTCTTAAACGATCACAAGATGCTTTTGTATGATTGTAAACCTTATCAGTGGTTTTAATTCCTAATACAACACCTTTTGTTTCGCCATCTAAAGAGAAATCTACAGCTAATACTTCATCTGCTGTTGTGATATCTAAAATATCTGTTGGCGATGTTATATTCGCTACATTTCCTGCTACTAATTCAGTTGGAAACATATCTAACATCGTTTGTCCTTTTCCTTGATAAGGCTGAACAGACTTCATTTTAGATTTATTATACAAGTTTGCTTCTGACTTTACAAATTCTGTTGGTACAGAATTTTTCTTTCTTCCTACATACAATTTAGTCAAGGCATCTCCTAAAGATTCTGATTCAATTCCTCCATCATTTCCTGTATTTACACCTCCTGAAGAAACGCTATACCCAAAGTCTTGATCTAAATTAGTTTCTTCTAATGATAAAGAAACAGTACTTGTATTTGCAGTTCCTACTCCATCTGCATCAAATGTCGGAATTAAATCCGCAATTGTTTTACCTGATGGAATCCCTGAAGTTACAGTACTTAAATCTACAGTAACTGTATAAACACCTGCTGGTAAATTATCAAATAAGTAGTTTCCATTTGCATCTGTTGTCGTTGTTACATCATCTGCTGAATTACTTGGTGTTCCTGGATCTAAAGTTACAGTTGCTCCTCCTAATCCGTTTTCTCCTGCATCTTTAAGTCCATCTCCATCTGTATCAAACCAAACTGTATCTCCAATTGATCCTAAACCAGAACTAGTTACTGTAAAAGTTACATCATCAGAAGTTGCAGCACAATCTCCATCTGCAGCAATTGTATAACGAATTACAACAGTAGTATCAGTATTGATATTGTCTGGAGTGTAGGTTGTTCCATTGATATTTCCACCACCAGAAACGATTGACCAAGTTCCTCCAGTTGGAGTGCCTGTTAATGTTTTGGTTTCTCCTTCTGTAATATCTGCTGTTGATGTTGTGTTATCAGCAACTACATCACAAACTGGGGTTACTGTAAAAGTTACATCATCAGAAGTTGCAGCACAATCTCCATCTGCAGCAATTGTATAACGAATTGTGACATCTGTATCAGTGTTGATATCAGCTGGTGTATAGGTTGTTCCTGAAATGTTTCCTCCTCCAGAAACGATTGACCAAGTTCCTCCAGTTGGAGCACCTGTTAATGTTTTTGTCTCTCCTTCAGTAATATCTGCTGTTGATGTTGTATTATCAGCAACTACATCACATACTGGTGTTACTGTAAAAGTAACATCATCAGAAGTTGCAGCACAATCTCCATCTGCAGCAATTGTATAACGAATTACAACAGTTGTATCAGTATTGATATCAGCTGGAGTGTATGTTGTTCCAGAAATGTTTCCTCCTCCAGAAACGATTGACCAAGTTCCTCCAGTTGGAGTTCCTGTTAATGTTTTTGTCTCTCCTTCTGTAATATCTGCTGTTGATGTTGTATTGTCAGCAACTACATTACATACTGGTGTTACTGTAAAAGTAACATCATCAGAAGTTGCAGCACAATCTCCATCTGCAGCAATTGAATAACGAATCACAACAGTAGTATCTGTATTGATATCTGCTGGAGTGTACGTTGTTCCATTGATGTTTCCACCACCAGAAACGATTGACCAAGTTCCTCCAGTTGGAGCACCTGTTAATGATTTTGTTTGTCCTTCTGTAATATCTGCTGTTGATGTTGTGTTATCAGCAACTACATTACAAACTGGTGTTACTGTAAAAGTTACATCATCAAAAGTTGCAGCACAATCTCCATCTGCAGCAATCGTATAACGAATTACAACAGTAGTATCAGTGTTGATATCAGCTGGAGTGTATGTTGTTCCTGAGATAGTTCCTCCTCCAGAAACGATTGACCAAGTTCCTCCAGTTGGAGCACCTGTTAATGTTTTTGTCTCTCCTTCTGTAATATCTGCTGTTGATGTTGTATTGTCAGCAACTACATCACAAACTGGTGTTACTGTAAAAGTTACATCATCAGAAGTTGCAGCACAACTACCATCTGCAGCAATTGTATAACGAATTACAACAGTAGTATCAGTATTGATATCTGCTGGTGTATAGGTTGTTCCATTGATAGTTCCTCCTCCAGAAACGATTGACCAAGTTCCTCCTGTTGGAGCACCTGTTAATGTTTTTGTTTGTCCTTCTGTAATATCTGCTATTGATGTTGTATTGTTTGCTATAGTGCAAGATGGCTCAATTGCCTGTTCAAAACGCTCATAGTGCATTTCACCTGCTGCATGAACTAAAGATTTTCCAATTACTTGCCCATCAATGTTTCCCCAGTTATTAGTTTTACTTATATCAGCAAATGGAGCGAATATTGTACCTTTTATAGTATTATTACCAGCAATAGTAAGATTTGTTGTGTTGTAGAAATTATAAAATATATAAGAGCCTTCTTGATCACCAATACCAGCTTGGTTCCAAACATTCCAATTGAAAGCTCCTTGTGCATCTACATTAACTACTAAGATTCTAGAAGAATTTGGTTTGTTATTAAATGTAATACCATTTGTAACCTGATTTAAATCTGTCCCAGTAACATTTAAATAATTAATACCGTTTTGTAAATTTATTTTTAATTGATTAGGTAAATTAGTATTTGAAATCGGATCTCCATTAGGATTTGTTAATTGAGCGTTATTTGCATTTTGAGAAATATTTGTAGATGAAGCTCTCATGGTTTGAAAAGCTGCATTAAAATCAATAATATTACCTTCTATAACAGGGTTATTTGTAGCGCTTACCCCTAAAGCAGGCGCATTTGTTTGTATAGATATTTTTGGATTAGACCAATATTGGCTTCCACTTTTATTAATAACTATATTTCCATTAGCGTTATTATTGTCTTTATACCAAACCATACTACCAGTTCCATTCCCAATTTTCACATAGTTGCTTGAATTGATTTTAATATCACCATTAGTACTAGCATTAAAGTCTACTTTCCCACCAACTACCAAACCAACTTTTACACCATTAACTTTAAATTGATTTACATCATGACCAGCTATGACATAAGTACCTTTAATTGTTAAATCTCCACCTAAAGCAATACCTCCATCAGTTTCGTTTTGTTGTAGAGTTACATCGTTTTCAATAAAGACATTAAAGCCTTGAGCAGGATCTGTAGGGCTTTGGGCATTTGTGAAATTAACTACACCTAAAAGTGCTAGTATAATACTTACTGTAATTTTTTTCATGGTGTGAAAAAGGTTATAATTAGGGTTACAACTTTTATTATCTTACGAACAAAACTTAGAGGTTTTGGACTTAGGAAAGAATTTAAATTTTTATCTGCAAATTATTTTACTATAAAATAAATTCTACAAATAGGTTTTTTAAATACTTTTTTTTAAAAGTTTAGCTTATAGATATAAATAAATATTTTCGATATTTTTTCGCTGAACATTCAGCAAATTTTGCAGATTAGGGTTTCTCATAATTGAAAAAGTTTTTAATTAGGGTTTACTACTTTAAAATTCAAGAACAAAATTAATTATCTTTTTTTCTTAGGGGTTAATTTTTCTTTAAAACAGGCTTTATTTTCGATGAAAAACAGTTTGCCTTAGTTTATTGAAAAGTATAACATTAAAAAAAAATATTAAATTTTAAATTTCCTTAGTTTATTGAACTTGAATAATTTACAAAAGTAATGAAATTTAATTAATATTTATATTCTAAAATTTAAAACTACAATTATATTTAGTATGCTTTTGTAGAGTTGTCTTCATCCGCAGTTGTAAGGTCTTTAACAGCATTAGGGATGTAGTTTGCAGATTTCTTTTTTATTTCTGCAGATGAAGTATCTCTTTTTTGTATGATATATAGTTAAAGTTAATAGAGATGTCCACACCCATAGATGCATTTTTTTTAAGAACATTAGGGATGTAGTTAAAATAATTTACATTTTTTGTTATTTCTATGGATGAGGTATCTCTTTTCTTAATGATCAATTTCAACTTTAAAATATCGATAGATTTTGTGCTTTTTTTCGATGTTTCAAAATGCGTAAGATTCTTTAAATTTAATGGTGTTGATACTGTATTTGTATGTTTTTTATTTTTTAATATCCAGAAAGAATCGTTGTTTTTTGTGCATGCAACTGTAGTATCACTACTAAAATTTAAAGAAAATGTAAAAATTTTAGATGATAAAGTACTGCATTTTAATAAAAACACTTCTTTATTTGATTTCATAACTTGGGGTTAGAATGAATTCTTTTAAATAGCTTTTAGCTGAGATTTAGTATATATAAAGACTAATCTCGAAAAAAGTGCTTTTCTTTTTCTGAATGTAATATGGAATATCCTGTTTTAATATCGCTAAATAGATTAGCGTAACAGAATTTTGTGGTAGCAGTTTTAGCCTTGCCTGTGTGACAATTTTTTATAGAGGTGTTCATACTTGGGGATTTTATTGTATGATAAATATATTGTTTTTTTTTATATAAAAAAACAAATAGTTAAAAAAATACTAAAAATTTAAATAGTTGTTTTTCTAAAAAGGTATAAACCGATAAAAGTAACGAGTCCATTTAAAATTAAAAGCGCAAAACCAAAATCGAAATTGAATGCATTTAAACATACGTAATTTATAAAAAAAGTTATAAAAGGAGATGCAATACAAATAAAAGGAACTGCAGTATCTTTTACCTTTATTTTCGTGAACAAGCCAAAAGCGTATAAGCCTAAAAGTGGACCATACGTATAATTTGCAAACGTAAATATTTTAGCAATTACACTTTCATCAGCAATAAAATATTTGAAGATTAAAATGGTACCAATTAATATAAAAGAGAAAATAATATGAATTCTCTTTCTTGTCTTCTCTTGATTTTCTTCAGATTGTTTTTTATCAATCTCTAAAATATCGATGCTAAATGAAGTTGTTAAAGAAGTTAAAGCAGAATCTGCGCTAGAATATGCAGCTGCAATTAAACCTAATAAAAAGAAAATGGCAGTTGCCAAGCCTAATGTGCCTTTTGTAGCTATTATCGGAAAAAGCTCGTCTTTGTGAGCGTCAATTCCATTTTTTTGAGCATAATCTGTTAACAAAACACCTAAAGCTAAAAAGAAAAAGTTTACGATTACTAAAACTATTGTAAACCAAAACATGTTTTTTTGAGCGTCTTTCAAGTTTCTGCAGGTTAAGTTTTTCTGCATCATATCTTGGTCTAAACCTGTCATAACAATAGCAACAAAAGCGCCTGCTAAAAAGCGTTTCCAAAAATAATCGCCAGTTTTTACATCTTCAAAAAAGAAGGTTTTAGAAAGATCGCTCTCTGCAACATAGCTAAAAATATTGCTAATTTGTAATTCGTCAGAAATCGTATAAATACAAACACCAACAGCAATTAGCATAAATAATGTCTGTAAAGTGTCTGTCCAAACAATAGTTTTAATTCCGCCTTTAAAAGTGTACAACCAAATTAGTAGAATTGTAATGGTTACAGTTACCCAAAAAGGAATTCCATATTCATCAAACAGTAATAATTGCAACACATTTGCCACTAAGAAAAGTCGAAATGCGGCTCCAATTGTTCTTGATAATAAAAAGAAACTAGCACCAGTTTTGTAAGAATAATTACCAAACCTATCTTGTAAATAGGTGTAAATTGATGTTAAATTCAATCGATAATAAAGAGGAAGTAACACCAAGCCAATTACTGCATACCCAACAATATAGCCCAAAACCATTTGCATATAGCTCATACTTTGCGCTTCTACCCAACCAGGAACAGAAATAAAAGTTACACCAGAAAGTGAAGCGCCAATCATACCAAAAGCCACTAAATACCAAGGAGAAGAGTTGTCTGCCTTAAAAAAAGTTTTGTTGTTTGCAGATTTTCCTGTGATGTAAGAAATAAAAATCAAGACAGAAAAATAACCTACAATTAATAAGATAATATGAATTGGTTGCATTTTTAATTTACTTTTTAAAGCTACGAATATAGGTTTTTTGTCGTTTAGAAAATATAATAGCAACAAGATTTAAATCGAAACAAAAAACAAGATGGAAATAGAAAATTAACCCTAGAAATTTAGAGTGATTTTTCTCTGTTTTCTATCTTCTTTTTTCTGATGAAAAGTATTAATTTCGCCAACTATGGATTTTTCATCAAAAATATTAGAAAACGCTGTAAATGAAGTTTCACGTTTGCCAGGAATTGGCAAAAGAACAGCTTTGCGTTTGGTTTTACATTTATTAAAACAACCTTCAGAAAATACAAAATTTTTGTCTGAAGCCTTGTTGCATTTAAGAAATGATGTAAAAAACTGCGAAAAATGTCATAATATTTCTGATACACTTTTATGTAATATTTGTCAGAATCCAAAAAGAAACCCAGAAATTGTTTGTGTAGTAGAGGATATTAGAGATGTAATGGCTATTGAAAGCACGTCTCAATTTCAAGGATTGTATCATGTTTTAGGTGGAAAAATATCGCCAATTGAAGGAATTGGACCACAAAACTTAAAGATAGATTCCTTAATTACCAAAGTAAAAAACGGAGAAATTAAAGAACTTATTTTTGCGTTAAGTTCAACAATGGAAGGTGATACCACAAATTTCTACATTTACAAACAAATAGAAAAGTTCGATATTACAACGTCTACAATTGCAAGAGGAATTGCAGTTGGTGATGAACTTGAATATGCAGATGAAGTTACTTTAGGAAGAAGTATTGTAAATAGAATTCCTTTTGAGCAGAGTATAAGAGGTTAAATTTTGATAGTAATTAATATATTGATGATTTAAATTTTTGGAATTTTATTACTTATATATGGATTTTATAAGCTGCCTTTTTATCTTTCTATTTCAGGTAATACAAATTTTTTTTCTTCCGCTTTTTGTCTTATAAAAAGTAAATCCCTTTCCTTTAAAGTGTATACTAATTCCTTTTTATTAAAACATTTACCATTTGATAAATCTAATTTTATTCCACTTTCAATTAAATGTGCGTGAGGATTAGAAGGAAATGGGTCTACATCATATTTGTGAATTATCCAAATTAGTCCTTTAGATTTAATTCGAACTTTATAGTTCATTAATAAATCTTTTGGTATTATTTCACCTGAAGTTTCAACTGTATTCTTTAGTATTTTAAAATCGAAATCTGATAATAATTTTAGAGCTTTTTTATATTCAATTGTTAAACTCCAAAAATCTAAGGGGTGTTCCCAATTTTTTTCTTCTTTTAAAACAAGATATAAAGAATCAAATATTTCTTCACGTGAAATTTCTTCATTTTTTAATTTCGAATAATATTCTGAAAGATTATTTAAAATAGAATCTAGTTCACTAATCTTATTCAACGAATTTTCAGTTCCTTTTTCACTTTTTTGCATTTTGTTTTTTTTGGTTGCTTACAGCTCATTATATAGTACTTTTATTACATATGTTCCGTAAATTTAAACTAGATATCGTAATTTTTAAATTACTATTCTCCTGTAAATATAATTTATTTGAAAAATAGTTTTAACTAAAATGTAAATTTTATAGTAGCTGTGTTCAACGTATTAATCTGTTTTAATAATCAATTTAACATGTCTGTAAATATTAGTTTTTTTAAACTAAACTCTAATCGTTAAAATAGGTTTTGATGCTTTTTTTGATAAAGATTTGGTGACACTTGCAGAAAATAAATGCGATAAACCAGTTCTACCACTTGTGCTTAAGGCAATTAAATCTGCATTAATATTATTGGCAAAGTTTAAAATCCCTTTTTCAATTAAAGCGTCATTATATATATTGATGGAATATTTGGGTAAATCAAATCCTTCAATAAAATTTTCGATTTTTTCAGTGGCTTCTTGCGTACTTTCAAATTTTGAGGGTGTATTTATTTTTAGTAAATGTATTTTACTATCAAAATGATTTGCAAACTCTAAAAATTTCCTAAAAACTTCTTTTTTATCTTCATTTTTAAAGCTAGAGGCAAATATTAAATTTTTCATTCTAAATTTTTCATTGTCTTTTTTTACGACAATTACTGGCATTTTGGCTGTTCTTACTACTTTTTCTGTGTTAGAGCCAATAATAATTTCTTCAAACTCAGATTGCCCTTTATAACCCATTACAATTAAATCCGCATTAATTTTATCAGCATATTTTAAAATACCTTCATAGGGAGTTTGTAGTTTTATCGCATAATGCACTTGAGTACTTTTGCTAAAAAAACTATTTTTAAATTCTAAAATACGTTCTCTTATCTTTCTTAAATACAACATGCTTTCAGGAATGCTAAAACTGCTTGCAGGCCCCATATCTACAACACCTGTTGGTAGTTCTATAATGTGTAAAAGGTAAACAACACTATTAGATTTCTTAGCAATTCTTGCTGCCATTTTAGAGGCAAATTCAGATTTTTTTGAAAAATCTATAGGAACTAAAATGTTTTTCATGGTGGTAGAATTTTTAGGTTAAAATTGATGTATTTAAAGTTACAAAAAAAAATGAATATAATTACGTTTGATAAATAGCAAAGTATTCGTATATTTGCACCGAATTTAGCAGTAATTTGATAAATGAGGGGACTTAAAGTCCCCTCTTTTTATACTCAGAAGCAATGTTTTTTGAGGAAATTATAAGATTTTAGCATGAATCAAACCAAGGTAAAGGATTTAGTAGACGAGGCTTTAGCGCTGAATGAAACGTTATTTTTAATAGATTTGTCAATCTCTGTTAATAATAAAATTCAAATCACTGTAGATGGAGATAATGGAGTTCCATTAAGTGAGTGTATTAGAATCAGCAGAAATGTTGAAAATAGTTTAGATAGAGAAGAAGAAGACTTTTCTTTAGAAGTTACCACTCCAGATATTTCTCATCCGTTAAAAGATAAGAGGCAGTATGTTAAAAATATCAACAGAATATTAACAGTAAAAACTGCTGAAGAAGAGTTTGAAGGTACTTTAACAGAAGCAGATACTAATAAAATTGTACTAACTTGGAAAGTTAGAGAGCCAAAACCAATAGGTAAAGGTAAAGTTACTGTATTAAAAACAGCAACTATAGACTATAAAGATATTAAAGAGGCAAAAGTGAAGATTGTATTTTAAGTAAAGATGTAATGGAAAATATAGCATTAATTGATTCGTTTTCAGAATTTAAAGATAATAAAAGTATAGACAGAGTAACATTAATGTCTATTTTAGAAGAAGTATTTAGAGCTGCCTTAAAACGTAAGTTTGGTTCAGATGATAATTTTGATATCATTATAAACCCAGATAAAGGAGATTTAGAAATTTGGAGAAATAGAGTTGTTGTTGCAGATGGTTTTTCTGAAGATGATAATGAAGAAATTGAATTAACAGAAGCAAGAAAAATTGAACCCGATTTTGAAATTGGTGAAGATGTTTCTGAAGAAGTTAAGTTAATAGATTTAGGTAGAAGAGCAATTTTAGCATTACGTCAAAACTTAATATCAAAAATATACGAACACGATAGTACAAATATCTTTAAACATTTTAAAGATTTAGAAGGTGAATTATATACAGCAGAAGTACATCACATTCGTCACAATGCAATTATTTTGTTAGATGATGATGGAAACGAAATTGTATTGCCAAAAAGTGAACAAATTCGTTCAGATTTCTTTAGAAAAGGAGATTCTGTAAGAGGTGTTATAAAAACAGTTGAATTAAGAGGAAATAAGCCAGCAATAATTTTATCTAGAACTGCACCAGCATTTTTAAATAAATTATTTGAGCAAGAAATTCCTGAAGTTTTCGACGGTTTAATTACTGTAGAAGGTGTTGCAAGAATTCCTGGTGAAAAAGCAAAAGTAGCTGTAGATTCTTATGATGATAGAATAGATCCTGTTGGAGCTTGTGTTGGTGTTAAAGGTTCAAGAATTCACGGAATTGTACGTGAATTAGGTAACGAAAATATTGATGTTATCAACTATACCAAAAACGAACAATTATTCATTTCAAGAGCTTTGAGCCCTGCAAAGGTTACCTCAATGGAAATTGAAATGTATGAGGAAGAAAGAAATGGTAAAAAAGGACGAGTTAGTGTTTTGTTAAGACCAGAAGAAGTATCAAAAGCAATTGGTAGAGGTGGAGTTAACATACGTTTAGCAAGTGAGTTAACTGGTTACGAAATAGATGTTAAGAGAGAAGGCTTAGAAGAAGAAGATGTAGAATTAACAGAATTTACCGATGAAATTGAAGACTGGGTAATTACAGAATTCAAGAAAATAGGATTAGATACTGCAAGAAGTGTATTAGAAACTAGTGTTGCAGAATTAGTGAAAAGAACTGATTTAGAAGAAGAAACTATCATGGATGTTCAAAGAATTCTTAAAGAAGAATTTGAATAATTATTATGGATAGTATTAAAGAAGTAACGTAAAAATTTATATTTTTACAATTATAAAGTTAAAAAGAATATATGTCTGTAGGCAAAACAATGAGGCTTAATAAGGTTTTAAGAGAGTTAAACATTTCTCTTGATAGAGCAGTAGAATATTTAGCAAAGAATGGTCATGAAATAGAAGCAAGACCAACTACTAAAATTTCTGGTGATATCTATCAAGTTTTACAAGATGGCTTTGAAACAGATGCAAATAAAAAAGCTGCATCTAAAGAAGTTGGCGAGGAAAAACGTAAAGAGAAAGAGGCAATTCGTTTAGAAATAGAAGCTAAATTAGAAAAGAAAAGAACGGAAGAAGCTAAAAAAGAAGAAGTTCTTAAAGCCAAAGCAGATAAATTAGAGTTTAAAACTGTTGGTAAAATTGATATTGATAAGGTTGGTAAAAAACCTGTTGAAATTAAAGAAGAGCCAAAGAAAGAAGAACCTAAGAAGGAAGAAGTAAAAGAAACTCCAAAAGAAGTTGCTGTTACTGAAGCTAAAGTTGAAGAAACTAAAGCAGAAACTCCAAAAGTAGCAGAACCTAAAGTTGCTGAAACTAAAGAAGAAGCACCTGTTGTTGAAAAACCAGTTTTAGAAAAACCTGCTGTTGAAGCTCCTAAAGCTAAAAAATCAGTTTCAGAAATCGAAAAGATAGTTTCTAAAGTGGGTACTAAACCAGAACCTAAAAAGGATTCTAAGAAAGAAGAAACAAAAGCTGAAGAAGTAACTGCAGAAAATGCAGAAGCTATTAAAACTCAGTATAAAAAATTAGACGGACCTAACTTTACAGGTAAGAAAATTGACTTAAAGCAATTTGAAAGACCTAAGAAGAAAAAGCCTGATGTTAAAAAAGCAGCAACTACAGATCCTAAAAAGAAACGTAAACGTATTAGCAAACCTGGTGGAGGTGGTGTTGGAAGACCAACTGCAAATAGACCTTCAGGAAATAGCGCTGCTAGACCAAGAGGAACAGGACCAAGAGGAAGAGCAAACAGTAGAACTCCAATTAAAAAGGAGGAACCTACAGAAGCAGATATCCAAAAACAAGTAAGAGAAACTCTTGAAAAACTTCAAGGAAAATCTTCTAGAGGAAAAGGTGCAAAATATCGTAGAAATAAAAGAGATGCTCGAAGAGAGCAGTCAGATGCAGAACAAGAAGCACAAGCATTAGACAACAAAATCTTAAAAGTAACAGAATTTGTTACTGTAAGTGAAGTTGCTACAATGATGGATGTTCCTGTAACAAATATTATTTCTGCATGTATGTCTTTAGGAATGATGGTTACAATGAATCAACGTTTAGATGCAGAAACATTAGTAATTGTTGCTGAGGAATTTAACCACAAAGTAGAATTTGTTGGAGCAGAAGTAGAAGAATCAATTGAAGAAGTAATAGACAAACCAGAAGATTTAATAACACGTGCACCAATTATTACAGTAATGGGGCATGTAGATCATGGTAAAACTTCTTTACTAGATTATATTAGAAAAGCAAATGTAATTGAAGGCGAAAGTGGTGGAATTACGCAACATATTGGAGCGTATTCTGTAAATGTTGGTGATCAAAAAATTGCATTTTTAGATACACCTGGTCACGAAGCCTTTACAGCAATGCGTGCTAGAGGTGCTCAAGTAACGGATTTAGTAATTATTGTAGCTGCAGCAGATGATGATGTAATGCCACAAACAAAGGAAGCAATTTCTCATGCGCAAGCAGCAGGAGTTCCTATCATTTTTGCAATAAACAAGATTGATAAGCCAAATGCGAATCCAGATAATGTGAAGACGCAATTATCTCAAATGAATTTGTTGATAGAAGAATGGGGAGGAAATATCCAATCTCAAGATATATCAGCAAAAGTTGGAACAGGTATTCCAGAATTATTAGAGAAAGTTTTATTAGAAGCTGAAATTTTAGAATTAAAGGCAAATCCTAATAAAAATGCTGTTGGTGCAGTTGTAGAAGCACAATTAGATAAAGGTAGAGGTTATTTAACCACTATTTTAGTACAAGCAGGTACTTTAAAAATTGGAGATTATTTATTAGCAGGTAAACATAGTGGTAAAGTAAAAGCTATGTTCGATGATAAAGGAAATAATTTACAGACAGCAGGTCCATCAACTCCAGTATCTATTTTAGGTTTAGATGGTGCTCCACAAGCTGGTGATAAATTTAATGTTTTTGATGATGAAAGAGAAGCAAAACAAATTGCTTCTAAACGTTCTCAACTACAAAGAGAGCAATCTGTAAGAACACAGAAAACTTTAACACTTGCAGAAATTGGAAGACGAATTGCACTTGGAGATTTCAAAGAGTTAAATATAATTTTAAAAGGAGATGTAGATGGTTCTGTAGAAGCATTAACAGATTCTTTCCAAAAATTATCTACGGAAGAAATTCAAGTAAATATTTTACATAAAGGAGTTGGAGCTATTACAGAAAGTGATGTATTATTAGCAACAGCATCAGATGCAATTATTGTTGGATTTAACGTAAGACCGCAAGGAAATGCAAGAGTTATAGCAGATAAAGAAGAAGTTGATATTAGAACCTATTCTATTATTTACGATGCAATTAATGACTTAAAAGATGCCATGGAAGGAATGTTATCTCCTGAAATGAAAGAAGAAGTTACTGGTAATGTTGAAATTAGAGAAGTTTATAAAATTTCTAAAGTAGGAAATATTGCAGGTTGTATGGTAATGTCTGGTAAAATCTATAGAGATTCTAAAGTTAGAATTATTAGAGATGGTATTGTTGTTCATGATGGAGTTCTATCATCTTTAAAACGTTTTAAAGACGATGTGAAGGAAGTTGCAAAAGGTTATGATTGTGGACTTCAATTAAAGAACTATAATGATATTGAAGAAGGTGATGTTATTGAAGCTTACAAAGAAGTAGCAGTTAAAAAGAAGTTGAAATAAATTCTTTTTAAATTTATATAAAAAACACCAAAGCTAATTTAGTTTTGGTGTTTTTTTTGGATGAATATTTAATTTCGTATTAAACTAAAGTACCCAGTTTTACTGATTAAATTATTGTCTTTATCAATAATGTCAGCTTTAAACCAATAATTATTAGCAATTAATTTTTCACTATTATAAGTTCCATCCCAACCTAATGACGTGAAGTTAGTAATTTGATGTATTAGTTTCCCATATCTATCAAAAATTCTCACATTAATGGATCTAAAAGAAGTTTCGTTTAAACCACAGATATTCCAATAATCATTTTTTCCATCATCATTTGGAGTAAAGTATTCTTTAAACCCAATTACAGCAACTTCTGTAAAAATAAGTTCTTCACAATTGTTAATATCTCTAACATAAATTGTTCTCAAGCCTGCTTCAACATTGTTAAAAGTAAACATTGTAGAATTTCCAGAAAAGTTTACATTATCTAATGAAAACTCATAAGTACTATTTCCTTCTATTGATACAGTAACAATGTTATTTGTTTCATCCTCTGTATTTACCTCAATATTCGTGAAAATAGCTTTTTCAGGGTTTTCTACAACGAAAGTTTTTGAATTAGAACAAAGCAAGCCATTTTCAGCTTTATAAGCGGTTAGTGAAAATTCTCCAACTGTATCTAAAATAAAATCTTTAGAAACACTTATAATGCTTCCTTGGCTATTTCTCCATTCATAACGATCGTTAGAAGCATCAGCACTAATAATTACAGGAGGTTTTAAACTTGGATTAAAACAAATACTATAAGTATCCTGAAGATTTATAATTGGATCAGGGTTTACAATAACATTAAAAGATTGTATTCCTCCACAAGAAAAATCAGCTTCTTGAGCTTTTACAAAAATAGTGGCAGTTTTTGATGAAAAGGCACCTATTAATTCGTTTGTATTTGTTTGGGCTTCTATGTAACTAGGATAAAATTTCAAACTTGTTCTATCAGAAATTCCTAATTGGTTTTTAATTGAAGTAGCAATTGCTCTTCCATTAAAATTACCAATTTGATTTCCAGAAATTCCATCAGAATTTTCACAAGTATAAAAATCGCTTATAGTGCCTAAAGAAACGAAACGAGCTGTAACAGTAAAAGAAGTGGTTTCAAAACATCCATTTTGATTTATAACTTTTACAAAAATTCCTTGATTCGGAATTGAATTATTAAAGTTTTCTGGATTTAAAATTCGATTATTATCGTTATTTAGATCTGTCTGGTTTTCATAGAAATACAATGTTTCATCTAAACTGGGATTTGTGATTTTTTGTTTTATAGTATATAAATTAAAAGTTGATAAGCCATCCATGTTATCATCACATTCTACAATTTCTTGATTAGATTTTAAACTTGGCAAAGAATAAACCTCTACTGTTTTGTAAATTGATATTTTTGAATTATTAACAGTTAAAATAGCTTTCACATTATAGTTTCCTGGTGCTGAATATATATGTTTAACATTTATGCCATTTGCAAAGGTTCCATCTCCAAAATCCCAATCGATATTTGTAATGTTTGAATAAGAATCCGCAGAAAAAGAAAACTCATCAACTAAACATTTGTTTTCAGTTATAATTCTTGAAGCAAAATAAGACTGAATAAAATTAGGCAGACCTTTGGAGCTAAAACCAGGACTTACGCTTTGAGAATCATGCGCATAATTAGCACCTTCTCCTACAATTTCAGGATTATTAATAACACCAATTTTAGAAGATGGAATTAAATTACCATCACTATCGTTTTCGGAAAGTGCAGCATATATTTTTCCATTTGGAGCCAATTGCAAAGAACCTGGAGCGTATTTTGAAGATTGGAAAATAATTTTACCAATTGGTGGATAATCAAATCCAGTAAGAGGTTCAGACATTTTATGCTGTAATATGGCATAAGAAAATGATCCTCCAAAAAAAGCAGTAGAAATATATAGCAGTTCAGAACTCTGAGAAAATTCTACCCCAAAAGCTCCAAAACCAGAACCAAAATCAATCTTTAGTCCAATAATATTATTACTTTTTACAATTCCTGTTTCTGAATCAAAATCGAAAACATATACTGTAAAAGCAAAACTAATTACCACAATTTTTTTTGAATCTGGACTAACTTTCATTTGCCCTTTATTTGATCTAAAATCCTCAACTGTGCTGCTTATAGGAGCATTAGAAACTCCTGTTTCATCAATTTTAAAATTCAAAAAAGTATCTACAGTAGCATCTGCATCTATTTTACCAACTGAAATTAGCCAAATAGATTTTCCGTCTTTATGATGTACAGCTGTTAGTCTTTCTGATGTAAATCTTCTTAAATTAATATTTTTATTGATTATTTTTCCTAAAGGGTATGTGTTTGAAATTTCAATTTCAGAATAATGAAGTCCAGCTTGTGGGTCTTGTACACCATCAGAATTTGTGCTTTGATTTTTTGTTGAAAAAACGTAATAAATTAAATCACTATTTGGTTTTGGAATAATAATAGTAGACTGTGTATTATTTTTATCACCAAACAAATTATCACCATTTTCCATAATTTGATGATTTTTGTTCCAAACTGTCTCACCATTTGTGTAAAAAAGTAAATTACCATTAGTATCAGAAATTGATGCAGATCCTTGTGGAGTATTCATTGCACTGTTTTCTAAAACTTTAATTTTACCATCTTTAAAATTAAAAGCAGCATTGTTACCAAAATACCAATTTAAAGTCTCATTTTGAGCGAAAAGCCCCAATGAAAATAAAAGGACTAAAATGGAAACATAATTTTTCATTTTTTTGTTTCTTTAGAATACTATTTCTAATTTTTTTTTAAAGAACTCTATGAAATTTGTTTTTATAATACTATCAATTTCTAATTAAACTAAAATTTCCAGATTGTTTAATAACGTTATCATCTATATCAATAATTTCTGCTTTAAACCAATAATTGTTGGTCATTAATAATTTTCCATTATAGGTTCCATCCCATCCTAGAGAATTAAAATCTGTTATAGATCCTATAATTTTTCCATATCTATCAAAAATATAAACATTTACAGATTTAAAACTTGTAGCTGTTAAACCTTTAATATTCCAAAAATCATTGTTTCCATCTCCATTTGGTGTAAAGAATTTTTTAAAACCAATTACAGAAACGTTTGTTTGTATTGGTTCTTCACAATCATTAAGATCTTTTACATAAACTGTTCTTAAACCAGCTTCAACATTTGTAAATGTAAATGATGTTCCATTTCCAAAAAAGCTTGTATTGTCTAAAGAAAATTCATAATTGCTGTTACCATTAACATTTAATGTAATTGTGTTGTTTCTTTCATCTTCTGTGTTTACATCTATTTGAGAGAAAGTTGCAATATCAGGATTTACAACAGCAAAATCATTTCTAACAGAACACATTAAACCATTTTCAGATTTATATACTGTTAACGAGTATTCTCCAATGGAACTTAAAATAAAATCTTTATTTATACTTACAATAGTTTCACTACTATCTCTCCATTCAAAACGATTGTTAGCAGCATCTGCACTAATAATAACGGGTGGTTTTAAACTTGGATTGTAACAAATTGTATAAGAGTCTTGTAAATTTATGTTAAGGCTAGTGTTTACAGTTAAATTTATGGGTTCTATACCTCCACAACCTGAATTATTATCAATTCTTAAATATATTATTGTTGTTGTAGATGTAAAGTTTAATGGTAATTCATTTTTTGTTGTTAAAGCATCTGTCAGATTTTTATAAAATCTCAACTTCGATGCTCGAGTAACATTAAACATAGATCTTATTTCTAATTCTTTTATCTTTAAATCGAACAAACCTTCTGAATTATTCAGAATATCATCAGAATTTTCACAAACAAACATTGGAGGAATGTTTCCTAGATCTACATAAGTGGTTCTAATAAAAAAATTACTAACATTTACACAACCATTTTCACTTATAGCTCTTATAAAGAGTTCTTGAGGATTGCTTTCGTTTTCAAAATTCTCAGGATTTGGAATTCTATCAATATCATTTTGAGCATTTGCTAACGATTTATAAAAATATAGTTCGTGTTCGAGACTTGGATTTGTTATTTTTTCTTCAATATCAAACAAATCAAAAATATCAACTCCATCATTGCTAATGTCACATTGCTCAAGCGTTTGATTTGGTTTTAACTCAGGAAGAGGAAAAACTATTATATTTTTATAAACAGAATTTACTGTATTATTTATAGTAATATCTGCTTTTACTAAATAACTTCCAGCTGTTAAATATTGATGACTAGGTTTCATTTGATTAGAAGTATTACCATCACCAAAATCCCACAAAATATTTGTTACAGGTGCATAAGCATCAATTTCGAAATTAAAAGTATCGAAAACACATTTGTTTTCAGTAATAATTCTATTTCTTAAATACGATTGAATAAAATTTGGTAATCCTTTAAAAGATGCTCCAGTTTGTAAATCTTCGGATAAATGATTAATTGTTGGGTTTAAGTCTTCAGGATTTTCAATAATTGTAATTTGTGTTGAGGAAGAAATAGAGTTTTCATTTTGAACATAAGTAGATACATAAATCTTTCCATTGCTACCTAATTGTAAACTACCAAAATAAACTTCTGAAGATCTAAATAATTGTTTTTTTGGATTAAAAAGAGGGTCAGTTGGAAAAGGGTTTTCTAATAAAAATTGATTAATACTGCTATAACTAAGAGGAATAACATCTGCAGTGTAGTATAGTATTTTAGAATCTTGAGAAAACTCTAATCCATAAGCAGATTTAGGATTAAAAAGAGCAGTGGTTGTAAATATTTTTTCTCTTAAAATAATTTCTCCTGTTTCATTATTAAAATAGTACAAATCAATATTTGTGTTTCCATAATCTGCAACAGCTACGTGTTTTCCATCAGGAGAAACTTTCATAGCACCAATTTTAGATGTTGTTTCTTCTTGAGCTGTAACTATGGGTGCATTTAATCCTGTTTCATCAATTTTATATAGTGTAAAAGTATTTATAGGTGTGCCTTCAATTCTTGCAATTGGTCCAAAAACAATAAGCCAAATAGATTTTCCATCTGCATGATGAACTGCTGTTATTTTCTCTGATGCAGAATCTCTAATAGCCTGAAATTTATATAAAACTCTACCTAAAGGATATTGGCTTGTAATTTCAACTTCAGATAAGAAAATTCCTTCAGATACAATAGGATTTGTAGAAGATGTTGTTTTGGTTGTAAAAATATAAAAACGTTCATCTGAACCAGGTTTGGGAATAATAATAGAAGTTTGGGTGTTTTCGATAGTTGTTGCTAAACCATCACCATTTTCCATTATTTCGTGGTTTTTATTAAAAACTGTTTTTCCATTTGTGTAAAAAAGTAAATTTCCTTCTCTATCAGAAATTGAAGAGCAACCTGCAGGAGTATTCATTTCTCCATCAGTTAGAATATTAGTTCTTGGATTTTTAAAGTTGATGCCAGCTCTATTTCCAAAATACCAATTATCAGCTTCTCTTTGAGCATTAATACTTAGAGATATCAGTATAAAAAAGAAGACGACAAAAGTTTTCATAATTTATTGTTTCCTCAAAAGTGAAAAGTTTCCTTTTTTATTGATGGTTGGTTTTGTGGTATCAGCAGGAATTAATGTAATATTGAACCAATAATCATCAGATGGTAATAATTTACCTTGATACATTCCATTCCAACCTTGGCTATCTATTGGTTCTTGTGCTACTAATTTTCCATATCTGTTAAAAATA
This sequence comes from Polaribacter vadi, assembly GCF_001761365.1. Lineage (NCBI taxonomy): Bacteria > Pseudomonadati > Bacteroidota > Flavobacteriia > Flavobacteriales > Flavobacteriaceae > Polaribacter > Polaribacter vadi. The sequence continues at coordinate 3,659,668 of NZ_CP017477.1, forward strand.
TTGATGCTCACATTTGGATAAAAATCTTTGTTAGCGCCTTTTACAATCCAAGTGTCGTTTTTTCCATCACCATTTGGTGTAAAGAATTTAGGAAACTGAATTACAGAAACTAACAACATTTCATCTGGTGCACAACCATTTTTATCGTTTACAATTATTTGATACACACCACCTTCTAAGTTTTCAAAAAGCGGTTCATCTTGAAAACCGATGATTGGAATTCTTGAATTATCATCTGTATTAATAACTGCAAACTGATAGTCTCCAGGACCTAAATTGTTTGTAATTGTATCTATTGAAATCGATAAATTATCTTCACTACCAATGTTATTGCCTTCATCTATAATTGTAATAAAACTGCGCTCTAAAATAGCTGGATTGGATTCGTTAACAACAATATTTTCTGTTCTTTCACACAAAGTACCATCAGTAGTAGTTGCAGTAACTGTATAGGTTCCACCACTTGTAATGTTTATATTATCTCTAGAAACTGTGTTTAGAACAGTTCCATTTTCATCTTGCCAAATGTAAGTGTAGACATCTCTTGCATTTTCTGCAGCAATGTTTAAAGGCAAATCATTTAAACATAAAATTTGAGGTGTTGTCACTGTAAAATCGGGTAATGTGTTGATGATAACATCAAAAGTGGCATCATCATTAACACAAAGCGTATTTTTATTTTCAATACGAACAAAAATAGTTTCTGTAGTATTTGTATTTTGATAAGGAGAAATAATGGCATCAGTTCCAGCACTTGCATCTGCTTGCGAGTTATGGAAAGTAACATTAAAATCGTTTGGACTTTGAGTTGCTCCTAAAATTTCAGTTATTTTACTATCTAAATCGATATTTTGAATAATTCCATTGGCATCATCACCATCTAAAGCATTATCACAATAGGCTAAATTGGTTGGTACCTCAAAAACGGGTTCAGGGTTTACAATTACATCAAAATTAGAAATTCCGTTTGCACATTGTGTATCATCATTAAAAATACGCACAAAAATTGTTTCTCTATTTGGAGTGCTATTTGAATATGGAGAACTTAAAGGATTATCTCCATTTCTAGCTTCAGCCAAAGATCTATGATACGTAACTGTATGCGTATTTGGGTCTTGAGTGCCTAAAATACCAGCAGTTTGAGAATTTAAATCAATAGATTGTGAAAAACCATTTCTTGCAGAACCATCGGAATTTTCATCACAAATTTCTAAATCATCAACAAAATTGGCAATTGGAATAGGATTTACAACCACATTAAACGAAGTATGATCTGTAAAACAAGCAGTTGCGTTATTAATAACTCTCACAAAAATTGGTTGCGAATCACGAGTTGTATTTGCAAAAGGTGATGTTTGAGCATTATCTCCAGTATTGGCATCAGCTGCAGAAAGGTGATAGGTTACTGTAAAATCAGCAGGGTTTTGCCCATTTAAAATACCAGCAGTTTGGGATTCTAAATCAAAAGATTGTACAATTCCATTGGTTTCATCACCATCAATGGCATTATCACAAAGTTCTAAATCTGGAACATTTTCAGCTTTAGGAACTGTATTTGTTTTTAAATATAATTCACCAGTTCCAGAACAGTTATTGTTGTTTTTATTGGTGATTTTAAAATAAATAGTTTGTCTTGTAACATCTGAAGGAAAATTGATGTTTCTGTAATTTCCAATGTCAGGAATTTCATTTACAACAGCAGTTCTATCTGCTCTAGTTTCAAAATAAGAGATTTCTAAATCTGGTTGTAAAAGAGGAGGGAAGAATGCTAAAATTTCAGCATTAGCTTCCCTAAAATCGAAGTTTGTAATTCCATCAGTATCATTATTTGCAGGACCATTTGTGCCATCAGTTTGTAAAAAATCGTCACAAACAGCATCAAATTCTTTGTTGTAAGCCACATCTGCAGCAGCTTCTACTTCTAAATTTATTTTAGAAATTCGGTAACAATCTTCAGAGGAAATAGTTCTTACCCAAGCTTCTCCATTTTGATTTACAGGATAACGTAATTCATCTGTAACCAAAGGAGTTCCTGCAATTGCATCTGCTTCAGTAGCAAAATATTGGAAAGTTTCATTGGCAGAATTTGTAGAAATACTAATTTCTGCTTCTGTAAGATTTACAGTCGATATTCTGTCTAAATCATCATCACATTGCAATAAATCTACTTCTGCAGTTACAATTGGTAAAGGATCAACAACTAGTTCTAAAGTTGCATCTGCATCATAACAATCAGTATTGTCTTTATTTTCTACTCTTACATAAACTGTTTGAGAGTTCGTAACAGAATAGTTCGCATTTTTATCTATAATTGTTGTAGCATCATTTATATCTGCACCAATTTTAGTTGTGTGATATGTAATATTATATTGATTATGATCTAAAGTTCCATAAATTTCAGAATGTTTTGTGTTTAACAGAAATGTATTTACAACACCATCAGTATCTGAACCACTTTCTAAATCATCACAAATTCTATAAGGTTCTGGTTGTGTAGGAATTGGTAAATCTGTAACAGCTAAAGTAAAATTTGTAATTTCAAAACAAGCATCGATAGCTTTTTTGTTGTGCACTCTAGCAAATATTGTCTCAGAACTAAAAGCTGTAGGGTTTGTATATACTTTTGGTAAAGCCTCTGAATTGGATAAAGCATTTGCTTTAGAAGTAAAATAAAGTACTTCAAAAGTATCAGGATCTAAACCATTCAAAATTTCATTGTTTTTAAGAGTCTCTAAATCAAAAGAGTTAAAACCATCTCTGTCAGTATCACAAAAAACAATATTTGCAGGTTGTGTAGCAACTGCAGCATCAAAAACTTCTATGTTAAAGGCTCCATTATATTCTATATTATTTCCACAGTTATCTTCTAAAGTAATTTTTAATGTATAATTTCCTGTATTTGCTACCTTTTGTAGATTGGTTAAAATTAAATTCGGATCTGTAGAAATCTCTTCTGCACGAACACCATCACTATAAGTCCAGCTATACGTTTTATTGACTCCTTCAACTTCTTGAGAAAGTATAGTTTTATCTTCACCTACACAAAATTTTAAATTTTGATTATTTAAAGAAGCATTGGTTACAGCATCTGTAATTTCAATCTCAAGAAAGAAAGATTGTATAAAAGGAGGTAATCCTTCTGTAGAGATTCTGGTATTTAAAAAAAGACCATTTTCTTCGAAACCAATTTCATTAGTAGTTCTATCACTAAAATCGTTTTCAGGATAATTAATAACTCCTAAATAATTTTGGCGACTTCTAGCATAATAAATTTTTCCATTTGCAGCTAACTGAAGAGCTCCTCTATAACCAGCACTTGTATCGTAAATCAATTTTGCACTTGCATTTATGTCAGAAATATTTCTAGAATCTAAACTAAACTGCCAAATAGATGAATATTGAGGAGAGTTTCTGTTGCCATTATTGTCTAATTGACTATGTACACCTGTTGAAATGTATAATTTTTTACTATCTCTAGAAAATTCGACACCATAACCATTACCAATGTTATTTCTTATAGAGCCACCATTTGTAATTTTTCCATTTAATGCATTAAAATCAAAAATATATGTTCCAGAATTGGCACTTGCATTTACAAGCGTTTTACCATCAGGAGATATTTTTAAATAACCTCTTAAATTGTCTAAATTATTGTTATGATTAGAAGTTATAGGAGAGTTTACTACACCATTTTTATCAATGAGATAAGCGTAAAAATTATTTCTATCAGAAGTTATTACCCAAAATGTATTACAATCACTACCTCTAACAGCCGTAATTTTTTCTCTAGATAAACCAGACGAAATTAATGGAGTGTTTTTCGTAGTAACTGCTCCTAAACCATTATTAAGTCTCATATCTACTATGGAAAAAGCAACTCCATTTCCATCAGTATCAAGTGTTTGTTGATTTCCAACAGTAAAAATATAGTAAATATTATTGTCTAAGGGTTTTGGAACAATTATAGCAGATTGTGCACTTGAAGAGTTTCCTAATAATCCAGTACCACTCATCATAACTCCATCATTCCTATCATAAACAATTGAACCATCTGTGTAAAATTGTAATTCGCCATTTGCATTTGAAATAGAAGCAGAACCTTCATCAGTAGAAAGTCCTCCATTTAGAAAATTGGGTGGGTTTGTGGTAAAATCTAAACCAGCATTTTCACCAAAAAACCAATAGTTAGCTTCTTTTTGAGAAAATATATTTAATGTAAAAAAAATGATTAAAACTAGAAATAATTTCTTCATTTAATATTGTTTGAATAATTTATGTCAAATATATTTAAAAAGGTTAAGAAGTTAGGGTTTTTAACATTCTTAAATAAAGCAATAATTTAAAGATTTTTCAAAAGACTGTAACAAATACTAAATTTATGCTACATATATATAAAATTATATTTCTTATCCTAAAAAAAAATAACGAAATTGCTTGTCTAAAAATTGTTCAACCTTAAAAACTAAAAATATGTCTGATGATTTTGATTTGTTAGAAACGAACTCTAACCAAAAAACTGAAAAAGTAGAAGTAAACTGGGGTAAAGCTGTAGATTCCATGAAATCTAAATTGGCACAAGAGGAAGATCCAGAAAAACGCCAAAAAATTCTAAATGCTACATTAGATGATGTTGTGCAGATGGCCGAAAAAGATAGAACTACACTTTTAGACGCTATAAAAGATCTAACAGATTATCAAGATGAAGTGGGCATTATGTTCGAGAAATTTTCGTCATTAAATCCTGCTGAACAAAAAGTAATCGATGATGCTCAGAAAGAATTAGAGAGAGCTAGAATAGAATTAGAAGACGCTCAAAACAAACCAGACACTTGGTGGAATAATTTGTGGGGAAGGAAATCTAAAATCAAAAAAGAAGAGCAGGAATTTGCAGAAGCAGAAAAAACACGATCAGGAGCAGACAATAAAGCAAAAGCATTATTTCAACAAAGAATAGAAAGTGCAGATATACAAACACTTTTAGGTGAATTATCTTTTAAATCTCAAGCTGCTGTAAATCGATTAAAAAACAGAGAAGTTGAAATTAAAGAAGTTGAAGAAAAGTTGAAAATGGCAATTGTAGAAGCTTCTAAAAATCATACAAAAGCATTAGAAAAGAAAAAAGAAACTGAAGATAAATTAGAAGAGCAATATGCTTTGTTAAAACAATCTCGCCAAGAATTAGATGAAATTGCAGACAAACAATCCACAGCATATTCAGAGGCAATTGGAAAAGTAACCACAATTGAGCAAAAAGTTGAGGAATTAGAAGGTTTAAAAAATGCTTACACAACGTTGGCTGCAAGTAAAGATAGTTTTGTGCATAAACACAATTTAACGATTAAAGTTTTAACTTCTTTACGTTCAAATTTGCAAACTCATAGAGCAAAACTAAAGTCAGATACAGAAGAGCGTTTAAAATATTATGATGGTTATGTTGTGGCTTTAAAAGCAAGAACAGATCAAGAATTTGCAGCAATTTTGGAGCATTTAGGAGTAAAAACAGATGAGCATATTGGAGCTACTTTAGCATCTATGCACTCTGCAAGTGCAAGAGCTCGTCAAGAAATGATGGATAATATTCCTGTTCACGAAAAAGTTATGAATGGGGTTTATAGTACGTATGCAGAGGCTTTACAGGAAATTAGAGAAAAGGATTCTGACATACAAAAGAATTTTGCAGACAGATATGGAATTGATATGAAAGAGATTTTTGAGGACTATTATAAAGCAGATAAGGAAGCTTCAAATTTAGATGTGGATAAAACTCCAGAAACTCCAAAGAAAGATATTTCTAATGACGATATGTTAAGCTAATCTTTCTGTAAAGATGTAATAATTCAAGTTATATGTTTATTAAAACTATATAATTTTTAGGGCGTTTCCCTGATGAAAAATCAGGGTCAGGCTTTCCATTATATCTTTTTTCAGAAAAGAAAAAAGGATGTCATTTCAATCCTTAACGCAACAGCATTTTTGAAAATGTATTTATTTTTTAAAGTTACAGATGTTATTTGATTTTTATATTTATAAAATATAAATATAAAATATAATTATTTGTTATATTTGTATAAAATTAATTTAAAATGGCAACATTCACATCTTCGTTACCTGATAGTTTATTAGATAAATTATCAGTTTTAGCAAAAGAATTAAAACTTCCTAAAAATAGGCTTATAGAAAATGCTTTAGAGTTATACTTAGAGCAAATAGAAAAAGCGAGTTATATAAAATCGTATAAACAAGCTGCTACAGATGAAGATATTTTAAAAGTTGCAGAAGAAGGGGTGCAAGAATACTTTACTGCTATCAATGATACAGAAACTAACTAATGAAGCAAGGCGAAATTTGGGAATTGTATTTAAATCCTACAAAAGGCAGTGAGCAAAATGGAAGAAGACCTGCTGTAATTATTAGTGGCGATATGTTAAACAAATATTTACAAGTGGTAATTGTTTGTCCGTTAACAACGAGCATCAAAAATTACAAAGGAAATTTAATTTTAAAACCAAATGCAAAAAATGGTTTATCTAAAATTTCTGAAGTTTTAACCTTTCACGTTCGTTCGGTTTCTAAAACAAGATTGGAGCAAAAAATTGGTGAGATTCCGTTAAAAGATATTGAAGTTATCAAAAAAACCTTAAATGATATTTTGAAGTATTAAATATGATTACAACTCCATTAGATTCTGCTATTTTAAACTCTAAAGAGCAATACATTTTTTACCATAAAATGGTCGATTTTGCTCTGAAAGAAATTATTGTGAGCATGCAACAAAAGAATTTGTGTACACAACAAGAATTAATTTTCTTCAAACAATATTCAGATTTATTGTTGTATTCTATTGAGGCAATGCGTATTAAATATATGTATGATGAAGAAGATAATATGAAAGTAGATTTAACAGACTCTGGTTTTCCTAATTATTTGGAGTTTCGATTTCTGTTTAATGATTTAGAGTTAAGAGAACAGCATTTAGACAAATTAGTGGATACAGATGCTTTAAAAGAACAATTTTTAGATACACTTTTACGTAAAAAAGAATCAATTAAAAAATCCGATTTATTCAAAGCTTCGTCTATTATTTATTACACAACAGTAGATAAAAAATACATCTTTAATCGATTTGTGCAAGGCAAAATTTTAGAAGCGCCAAAAGATACAAATTACGATTATGTTACAAGCTGGAGTTTTTATGATGTAAGTCATAACAGGCCTTTTATTTGCTTTATGTATTTTGATTATGATGGAAAAAATGCCATCAATGATAAGGAGAAAATTTATCAAACGTTAAAAGAAAGTGCAGATAGGGAAATGGCTTTAGATACTATGGCGTATAATATTGATAGAAAATTACCAAATTTAATTCCAAAGCATTTTAAAAGAATCGATTTAGGACCTTTTCATAATGTATTTGCAAAAGATGAAAACGAAATTACACATGCCATTTTAAGCGGAATTGCTTGTAAAACAATTCCATTAGAATCGTATGCAGTTTCCATGAATATTGATGAAGTATTTGCTGGAGAAACATTCACAGAAGGTAGCTTTTTTAACAAGCAAACTATGCAAAAATGGAGTGATGTTTTAAAGCAGAAATATCTTTTTGCTCCACATAGAATCATTCAACTTTTGCATAATCAAGTTCCTAGAACTTTAGATACATTAGCAAAAGAACCTATTTTGATGAGTGAAATTAAGTAGATAGTTTTCAATTAGAGATAAACAATTGAAACGAATAAAGACCTCACAGGTTTTTAAAACCTGTGAGGTCTGAAATACAAAATGATTTAAAAGATAAAAAAGGATAGATTGACGAGCTGAATTTTGAACTTGAACATTAAACCTTGAAACAAAAAAATGAACCACAATTCCACATTTCCAATAAAACAAAATGAACTTGATATGCTTCGAGATGAAGCAACTGGGTATTTAAAATCTGTTCAATGGGAGCAAAGTAATAAAGCAAAAAGTAGAGATAAAGACGCTAAAGATGATTCTATCTTGCTGTATTTATCAAGAGCAAATAATGGGAGCAATTTAGAAATTACATCAATTTCTAAAACTATTTTAGGGTTAAAAAAACGGTTATTACCAGATTCAATTGCAATTCCTGTACATTTAAATCAGACGTTGTTTGCGGTTCAAGAAGGCCTTACTTTAGGAATTTGGATTAAAGATTCCTACTATGATGCATCAGGTTTATCTTCTTTAAACGAACGTAAATCAGCATTAAACTCATCAGGAAAAAGAGAATTTGAAAGTAAATTACAAACAGCAACAGCTTTTCAATTATTTGCAACTGCTTATAAAATTTTACACGATTTAAAATCTTTTGCAAGTGACGATTTATCTGTGATGAAGCAGAAGTTTGCAGGAATTCCAGAAGTATCATTTTTATCACCTTTAAAAGGAATTGCGTGTGCTTTGTTTTATTTTGATAAATATTTAGGACATCCAGAAATTATAAAAACCGACAAAGATGTTGTCGATTTTACAGTTGTTTATTTTGAAGCTTTCATTGATGAAATTCAGTTGCGAAAAAGCAATTTAGAATATACAGAAACGATTGTTGATAGAACGTATAAATTAGAAAATTCAGATTTTGCAGTTGCTGGTTGGGAAAATGTTTTTCAAGGAACTGCCAAAAGTGTTGAATTTAATAAAATTCAGTTTGAGCAAATTGTTGGGAACAAAGATGCCAAACATTTTGCACGCAGATTAACAGAAAGAATGTTGAGTTATGATTTTGAGGCGCAAAAAAATCCGTTTCAAGAATTAGGAGGTTTTATGCCTGTTTTTATGGGGTATGGAATTCCAGGTACAGGAAAAAGTATGTTAATTGCAGCCATTGCAACTCGCTTAAAGGAACATTGTGATCATTTAGATATTCCGTTTTTATTTCATCCAATGCCAGATACATTGATTTCTACTTTTCAAGGAGGCTCTGCAGAAAAAATGGTGGAATGGATGAAGCCAATGCAAGATCCAACAAAAATTATTTTTGCACCTATTGATGATGCAGAAAATAATTTGCAAGAAAGAACTGCACAAGGAGTTTCTGCAGGAGTTAAAGAAGTTATTGGAGTTTTCTTGCGATATACAGAAGGTGCTTATGCAGTAAATTATGGAAATTCTTCTGTGGGTTTATTTACAAACTTACCAGAAATGTTAGACAAAGCTGTGCTTTCTAGAATTCAAGGACGTTTTAAAATTGATGGAGCAAGAACTGAACACGATTTTTTAGATCAAGATTATATTTGGTGGAAAAAATTTGAAAAAACAATTCCAGATTTTGTAAACATGCAAAACCCTAGGAATTACGATTTTCTAAAAGACCAAGGTGTTACAAAAAGCATGGGAGAAATTCTAAATTCAGTTGAAAAGCCAAGTGAAGAAAGAGTTTTAGAAGCCTATGAAAAAGCTGTTCAAAAACATACAACAAACGAACATCATTTTTTTGCAACGTTGTATAAAGAAATTCAGAAAATATTTCCATTCTTTTCATCAAGAGATGTAAGAAATATTCAATCTGCCATTTCATTACGTTTAACAGATTTTGATTTGGAGCAAGATTGGTTTGAGAATCCTGAAATTTATTTCAAAAAAGACTATCAAACAAAATTTAATATGTTGCAAGAATTAATGAAAAGCAACATGAAAGGTTTAGATTTTTCTGAAATTAGAAGACAAGAAGTGGTACGTTATTTAGACAATGTTGCCACAATTGCAGATACAGATTTTAAGCGTAAAGTAGATGCAAGAGTAAATCAATTAAACATCGATTTAGAAGCAAGAAGAAATTTTGAAAATGAGTAGAATAAAAAACCTTAAAAAGACATTATTATCTGATAATTATTATACACTTTCTAAGTTTAATTTCGATTATCAAAAATCTGATGGAAGTTGGGTAAATCCAATGCGTGAAGTGTATGAACGTGGTCATGGAGCAGGAATTCTGTTATATAACACCACAAAAAAGACAGTAATTCTCATCAAGCAATTTAGGTTGCCAACGTATTTACACGATCATAAAGACGGATTTTTAATTGAAATTCCTGCAGGCTTGTTAGATGAAGATAATCCTGAACAATGTATTATTAGAGAAACTGAAGAAGAAGTTGGTATTCGAATAAAATCTGTAAAGAAAGTGTATGAAGGATATTCTTCTCCAGGCGTTTTAACTGAAAAAATGCATTTTTTTGTGGGTGAATATACAGAGGATATGAAAGTGAGTAAAGGTGGAGGTTTGGCAAGTGAAAATGAAGATATTGAAGTGCTAGAACTTCCATTTACAGAAGCTGTAAGAATGTTAAATGAAGGAGAAATTGTAGACACAAGAACCATTGTGTTATTACAATATGCACAAATTCATAAATTGTTAGATTAAAATGCAAAAACTAAAACAAGCAAATCTATACAGAAACGAACTAATTCCCATTAGTGGAAAATTAGTAGAACGTTACAATAAATGTTTGGTAAAATTAGGTTTTACACCAACCAAATTAACGTCATTTTTTATAGATGGAATTGGTTGGAGTCCAGAAATTGCTGAAGAAAAAAATGAGGTTTTTTACTTAAATAATGGCGAAGCAAATCCGCATGCAATTATAATTACACCCTTGCAAAAAGGACTGCCAATTTACAATCCATTTCATTCTTTTGATAGAGAATTAATGAAATTGGTGTTTAAAACACACAATGAGAAAATCAATAATATTACAAGAGATTCAGCTATTTGTGTAGATTTTGATCAAAATATAGATGCTTTTTACGAACCTTTAGATGTTTTAAAATACCAAGATGTAAAGATCAGTTTTCGGTTGATAGACGATTTAGATAGAGCAAAAGAAGCACAATTACAACTCATAGAAAAGTTCCATAAAGACAACAATTTTATTGATGAAAATTTGCATCAACAGTTGTTATCATCAGCAAAAAAATATGGCGATTTAAGAGAAAGAGATTTAAGTTTAGAGCCGATTGTTTTTACAACAGATTCGTTTTTTACAGAAGCTTTTGGAGGAGTTTATTTATTAAGAAACTTTATTACACCTATCTTAATTTTCGAGAAAAAAGAAGCCTATAAAGAAGCGATTAATGATACCACTTATGATGTTTTAATGTTTCATATTTCGCAACCTGAACTGGTTACACAATTAAGAGATCATTTAATTATTGAATGTAATTTGGCACAAGAAGTACCCACAAAAAGATACGAACGCATTAAAAGTTTTATTTTTGGAGAAGCTTTAAAAGATACCCAACACCCTGTAAATGATATCTTAATAGACAAAATGTTATTCAAAAGTTATTTGAATAAAATTGATTTAGAAACACGTAAAAAAGTAATGAGTGTAGAGCGTTATTTGGATAAAAAACAAACAAACAAAGACACTAAAATTAATGATATTGTAGATCAAGAATTTTATTTTGCGTTACACAAACCACATTCGTCATTAAGAGCAAATCATCAAGATTTAATTTGGAAATTACTGATAAACATTGCACCAAAAGATGTGTTATTTTGGTATTGGTATGACAAAGAAGATTTTTACAAAAACTTTAAATCGTGGCAGGAAACAAAGCAAGATTGGGTAGTGGAAACGATCAAGAATGGGTTTTAGGTCTATTGTAAGAAAATTGAAATCATAAACCAAAATAGAAAAGTTTAAAATTGTATATTTATAATTACTATTGTTCGATTAAATTTTGCTTCTATGGTGCTTTATAACATTATTGTGTTTTTTTTATTAATATTTCGCTCTTACAGAGCTAAAAATCCCAGAGGGATGAAATATTAATAGAAAATTATTTCAAAATTTTGTTAAGCCCTAGAAGGGCGATATATTAAATATTTGGTTATTTAGTATGAGTTTTGGAAGTTTATAAAGTTTTTAATCGGACAACAATAATTTATAATCATAAAATATTGAATTTGAAATCCTGCAAGGTTTTTTTTGAACCTTGTAGGTATAGTAGGATAAAAATTAAATAGAAATAATACCTACAAGGTTTTGAAAACCTTGCAGGAAAAACCAAAAACTAAACTTCAAACTCAACTATGACACTAGAACTAATAATTTTCATCGCCTCAATTTTATTTGGAGCCGTTATTTTCTGGAGAGAGTCTCAAGGAAATGGTGTGTATCGTTTTTTTAACAAAATGATGAATTCCAAAGAATTACAAATGCAAGCAACCAATAAAAAAGGCTTTGTGTATCAGCAATCATTTTTATTAAGATTGGTATTTATTACAGCCTTATTTTTAATCGGAATTGTAATCACGCGTTTTTTAATTCCAATAGATTTAGCAACAATTTCGCTTTTTGCTTCCATGATTTTTGGGACTTTAATAGGCACATATTTGGCAGGATTTATTTTTAAATCATCAGCAATTATAGACGAACAATCAGAATCTTTAGAAGATAAATTTCAAGATGTTGTAGAAAGTGGAAAAGGGTTTATCAACGATTTAAAAGCCAAAGAACCAGTAGCTATAGAAAAAGCACAAGAAGAAATAGAGAAGCCAAAAGTAGAGGCGAAAAGCGCAAGAGAACGATTGAAGGATAAAGGTTTGTTATAGTCGTATTTAGTTATTTTGATGAATATATTTGAAGATTTTATTAAATTTTATAATAATCGGAATTCTGATAATTGGAATTTTGCAGAAAATTATATTCCTGATTTTTTCGAACTAAAATATCTAATTCATTGGGATTATGGAATTATAGATAATTTTCCGTTTGACAAATATCCATTGGAAAATGGGACATTTGAAGAAATGAATAAGAGAGTTAGAATTGAACAAGAATTTAATGTTCTTTTAAAAGAGGAAAAATTTTATAAACAAATTTCGATCTTAGAATTAGCAAAAAGATTTAATGTTACATTTTCACATAAAACAATTGATTTAATTCCTGAAACACCAGGAGTTTCAGTTTTAGATAATTTAAGCATAGCTAAACTCAAAAAATCATTAAAATTACTTTCAAAAAAAGATAAGTTAAACTTATTAATTTTTGATGCAGGTTATCATAAACACCATTTTGATTTCAAAGAAAAATATATAAATATTGATTTAGAAAAATATTTTGAAATCCAAGATATATTTAGCTTTCAATTAGATACTTGTCTGTTTCCAGATAACCGAGATTGGTGTTTAATAACTACTGAAGAAGTCCCAATATTATTTGGATGTAAAAAAGAAATTGAAAATGAGATAATAAATAAATTCGCTTTAGAATTATTTGAATTAAAAAATAAAGAAGAAATACATTAAACAAATATTAAGTACGAGTAAGAAACTTCAAACTTCATACTCCCAACTTCAAACATATAAATATGATCAAAACATATTGGCATAAAGGAACAAAACAAAAAAGAAACCTAATAATTCTAGGCATCATTTTTCTTGCACTAATTTTCTTTCTAAGAGACGATTATCAACCAGCATTATTGTTTTTTAGAAAGTTTATTTTCATCATTTTACTGTGTTTAACTGTACTGTTTTTTGGATTAAGAAAATTCAGGAAATCAGCAAAAACAGGCAGTAGAATCGGAATTTTAGCACTATTAGCAATCTTTTTCGGCGCAATTTATTACGTAGGTTTTTATTCAAAAATGTACGTTTATATGCAAACCTATAATGTATTTAACGATTTAAATAGAATCGAAATTGTAGAATTGCCACTAACGCAAAACGAAAGAATTCAGCCTTTAAGAAACATTTTTTCGATGGCGAACGAATCTGTAGGCGAAACCAAAGACGTTTCTTTGCCACATTTGGTAAGAGTAGACGATTCCAATCAATGGACAATGGCTATTCAGCCAACTGAAAAGTATTATTGGCAAGGAATTAAAGACAATACAGAAGAGATTTTTTCGGTATCAAGTACCACACCTTTTCCACGTTTTTCGAGCGAAAACAGAATTCCTGTAACCTTTTCAATTGGCGAATCTTTACGATTTAGTAGAAATACCTACAATGCAGTTGTGCAACGTTTAAACCCTTGGATGCTGTTTAATTACGAACCAAGTGACACTTATTATATGAAAAACGACAAAGGTGCTTGGGTGCAAGTCGTAAGTCTCATAAAGTGGAAAGGTTTCTTTTTTCCTTATCCAAGTTTTGGTGGAGTCATGGTTGTAGAAAATGGCGAGCATAATTTTAGCGATTATTTAGAGCGAATTACCATCGGAAAAGGAACGTACATTTCTCCACAAGAAATGAAAAACTACAACTATTTAACCAAGCAAAATACCTTGTCAGAAAAAGTATCGCGTTTGCAAGCAGAAAGTTTAAAGTTTTTGGCAGGTTTTTCAGATCCTTTACCTTGGAATATGAAAAGTGCCGTAAAAATTCCATTAGCACCAAAAGACCAAAATCAGCAACCTTATGTAACCGATTTCGATTTTTCTGACACCAAAGTTGGTGCCTTTTCAGGCTTGTATCATTGGTTTGGTTTAGAACCAATTGGTAATGAAAGAACCAGTTTAAGTTACAGCGTTTTTATTCCTGCAGATGGTTCAAATAACTTTTATTTTTACGATCATGCTTCCAAAAAAGAAGGTTATGCAGGCGTTTCTGCAATGCCCTTAAAAGTAAAAGAATCTAAAAAAGAGTACGATTGGAGCTCAAATGCGCCAGTAGAATTTAGGCCTTATATAAAGAATATTGCAGGTAAAAAAAGGATGTTTTTTCTAGGCACAGTTTCCACGATTAGCAAAGACAATCCTCAGCAATTTGATGGTTCTGCAACTCCAGATTTGGCTTTGGTAGATAGCGAATACAGAGATGTTGTTTGGATAAATGCTAAAAAACCAAGTACTTGGAATCAGGAATTGTACATGCAATTAAATGAAGCTTGGAGAACCAGCGAAAACACCAACATATATTTCGAAAAAGAGAAAACTGTTTTAGAGCAAAACCGTCAAATTTTAGATTCCATTCAGTTATTATCTAACCAACAAAAAAGATGGAAGATATACAACGTTTGCAAAAACAAATCGATTCTATAAAAATGAACAACTAGGGTATGCAAAACTTGTTTCAGTATTTTGTTTTATTTTTTTAGGAGCTATTTCCAGCTTTCCACTATATCTTTTTGCGAAAAGCAAAAAGGATGTCGTTTCAATCTGGGCTAGACTTGTTTGCTGATTTTTAGGGTTTGGATGATTTTTTGTGTTTCGATAACGTGTTTGTGCAAGCTTATTTCTGATTTTAAGCTTTTAAGTCGTGAGTAGAAAGTAAGTAAAAAGTCAGCAATTAAGTTTTAGCCACTGGCTTTTTCCTAATTATTTACTTAATGCTTTTAATATTCTTTCCTCGTTTATTACTATATCTCGAAACAAAACGTGTGGAAATTCATTATATTTTGATGTTTTAAATGCCTCTAAAATATTAGATAGAGTAGAAGCTGTAATTAGAGATAAATTCATTTCTGTATCCATTTCACAGTCTGTGACAAAATCATCACTAAATTCTGGAGCAACAAGTAAAATTTTAACAATTCTGAAATTATTTTTCAGAGCTAAATTTTGATAAGATTTTAATTGCCTTGAAACAGAACTAAACTTATTATAACCTTTTTCCTTGCTTGTTTTACATTCTACAATTATAATTTCGTTGTTTTCCAAGTTTAAAAGAATATCAATCATATCCTTTTTTGTATTCAGATTATTTTTAAAAGTGTCATCTACATTAAACCCTAAACCTTGAAATATTATTTTTGTTAAATCCTCGAATTTAATTCCGAGTTCACTTTCCTTGACTGTAATTCCGTTTTCTTTTAATAAATTGAGATTTCTGTAAGCAACGTTTTCATAATTTTCTAAATATAAATTCTCAACATCTTTATAATGTTCTAGTATATTTAAAATATCGTCACCACGTTGTTTTACTCCATTATCTTTAATGAAACTGGTTAAATCTTCTTTAAGAATTAAGTCTAAAATATCTCTCGGCTTTATATTGTAATCAAGTAAAAAATCTGCTTTTAAAACAAATTCATCCTGTAATTCAAATTGATCTTTTATCTGTTTATTTAGTTTTGGAAGAGATTGATTAAGTTCAGATAATAATTTATCAAAACCATCTAAAGAAATACCCACTTTTTCATCACGCTCAACATTTTCAAAGTGTTCAACAAGACTATTTATTTTATCGCCTAAAGTACTTCCTTTTAAATTTGAAATATTTAAACCCTTTTCACAAAGTTCATTTAAAGTCTTTTTCTTTTCAGTTAAAGTGCTTCCTGGTTTATAAATATCTTCTAGAAGTAAATTATTAAAAGATACTCCTTCTTTAATTATTTCCTCAATTTTTTGAGCGTAAGATAATTTTCTATCGATATTATGCTCTCTACCAATTTGGTTTATAATTGGTTCTCTCAATAATTTCAGAGTTCTTCTATAAAATTTAGTAGCGATTTCTTTTTTTCTGACTTTACGTAACAATCTTACCATTTCGTCTGCAACATAGATTGTATTTTCTTTATTTGAAAAAAAGATAACTCCAATATTTTTTAAACCTTTTATGACTTCTTGAATATCAATTTTTTTTATTGGTAAAATTGAGTAGTTTATTAACTTAACTTCTTCTTGTGATAATCCTAATTCTTTTGATAAAGTTATAATTATTGATAATTCATCTGAAGTTATTTTAGCGTCTCTATTATTTGCTATATCATTTTGATAAGCAGTTTGTAAACAAGATTTATAAATTCTATAATCTCGTTTTCTGATAGCACTTAATTCAGATTTATCATTATCAAAGTCAGAGTTTAAACCTTTAATTTTTGCTTTCAGATTTTTAATTTCTGTTTCATATAATCTTGAAAACCAATCTTGTTTCATTATGCAATTTCCATCACGTATAATTATATCAATTAAAATATCTAATTGTGATGTAATTTCTTGAAATTCACATTTGATATGTTCTTGAAATTCATTTGAAGTTAAGGCAAATACATTAGATATATTTTGATTATCAACTGATTTTAAACCTTTATCAGACGAACTTAAAATTTTATCAATTTCTTTTCCGTTTTTTGGGTTTTTCGTGATAATATTATCTATTATTTTAATAAATGAGTTCTTTTCAATTGAACCAAGTTTATCTAAAATTTTTTCTAATTTCATATTTTTTCTTTTTTTAGCAATATTTTTTAGCTTGTGGCTAACTCTATTCGGATATTTCTAATTCATTACATCCAAAGTTAGCTAATTTATTGGTTTTACTCTAAAATATCAACAGGAAAAACCCCTTTAACTATAAAAGAGAACTGAAGATAATAAATAAGCAATACAATTTTTCTCTAAATATAAAAAAAATAATTTCATCTAAAATATTTCCTTGGATATATTTTCCTTGGTAAATAAAAAAATGTTTTGTAACTTTGTACTAGAATTGTAAGCAAGATTTTTAAAGTAATTATTTTACTTGGAAAAAAATAAAAGCATAATGAAACAACAATCTGAAGTCCTTTTATCAGAAAAAAAATACCAAGGAGAAGCAAAAATGAGAAATCATTTTACGGTTTTAGATGAACCTATAAAAGCTGGTGGAGGAGATACAGGTCCAACTCCTGTTGAATATTTGTTAACAGCAATTGGAGGTTGTGTAGCCATGACTTTAAGAATGTATGCAGAAAGAAAAGATTGGAATCTTGGCGAAATAAAAGTAATTGTTTCACAAAAAGAAGCGCTAACTTCTTCAGGAATTAAAAAATCGTTAATAGAAGAAATCTCTTTTGAAAACAAAATTACAGCCGAACAAAGAATAAAATTACTGGAAATTGCAGGAAAATGTCCTGTAGCAAAAATGGTAAAAGGAGAAACCGAAATTGCAACGAGTATTGTGTAAATCAGTTGGCAGTGGTTCAGTCTTCAGTTGGCAGTAAATCAGTTGGCAGTCTCAGTTTTCAGTTGATCACTGTTGGAGATTGACTGTATAAAATTAGTGAAAGTTCAGAAAATGTCAGTTCGAGTGATTTTTATTTTTCGAAAAATTGTATCGAGAACAGGTTAAAAATAAAAAAATATATTAAAATGAAGAAAATATTAGCCTTTGCAGGAAGCACAAGCTCAACATCTATCAATAAAAAATTAGCAACGTTTGCAGCAGAAAATTTAGTAAATACTTCTTTTGATGTCATCGATTTAAGAGATTTTACAATGCCAATTTATAGTGAAGACGAAGAAAAAAACGGTTTTCCAGAGGACGCTAAGAAATTAAGTTCATTATTAGATAATTATGATGGTTTTATACTGTCTCTTGCAGAACATAATGGGTCTTATGCAGCAGCATTTAAAAATATTTTTGACTGGTGCTCTAGACTTGAAAACAAAGTTTTTAGAAACAAATCATTATTATTAATGGCTACTTCTCCTGGTGCAAGAGGAGGACAATCTGTATTGAGTGATGGAGTTGCTAAATTCCCTTTTATGGGAGCAAAAGAAATTATTTCTTACACTTTACCATCTTTTTACGATAATTTTAAAGAAAACAAAATTGTAAATGATGAATTATTATCTCAATTAAAAGAAAAAGTTAAGCAGTTTGAAAGTACACTAAAAGAATAATTATGAAAATAGTTTTATACGGAAAACAAGGACACGCATATACAGTTGCCTTTAAAAATTTCTTAAATTCAACAGATATTCCTTATGTCTACAAAGATATTTCTAAAGATGTAGAAGCAAGAGAGCACAGTAAAGAGTTATATGATGGAGTTGCAAAATTTCCAACATTATTTGTTGATGATAAAGTTTTTTTAACACCAACAACTGAAGAGTTTAACAAAATAATGCAAGATTTAAAATTAAGAGCGTAAAAAAGTTTGAAGAGTGAAGTTGGGAGTTAGAAGCTTGAAGTTGGGAGATTGAAGAGTGAAGCTTGAAGAGTAAAGAGAGAACCCCACAACAGCTATGTTTTCTATGTTCCTATGTGTTCGTTTTTTATAAACAAGAGAAGAGAAGCAAGAGTCAAGAAAATAGAGGATAGAGAAGAGAGAAAAGAAAATAGAGAAAAGAGAAAAGAGAAAAAGGAAACAAGAAAATAGAGAAGATTTAACGTACAACCTATGTTTTCTATGTTCCTATGTGTTCATATTTTGAAACAAGAAAGAAGACAAAGATTGGAAGAATGAAGTTGAAATTGTTAAAAAGTTTCATCAAATGTCAGATTGATCTTGTCGAAGTTTTTTTAGTTTTAACCACGAACCACGAACCACGAACCACGAACCACGAACCACGAACCACGAACCACGAACCACGAACCACGAACCACGAACCACGAACCACGAACCACGAACCACGAACCACGAACCACGAACCACGAACCACAAAGCACTGAAAAATGGGAGATATTTCAAAAGACATAAAATCTAAATTCACAAATAACAAAGTGAAAGCATTAATCAATTTAAAATATACCTCAAATTGGTTGAGTAGTAAAGAAAATGAGTTTTTTAAACCTTATGCAATTTCGCCTCAACAATATAATATTTTAAGGATTTTAAGAGGAGCAAAAACAAAAATGAAGGTGCAAATTGTAAAAGAAAGAATGATTGAAAGAGCACCAAATGCAACTCGTTTAATGGATAAGTTATGTGACAAAAACTTAATAGAAAGAGAACGTTGTGAGGATGATAGAAGAGTGGTTTTTGTAAAAATAACAAACCAAGGTTTAGAGCTGTTAAAGACTATTGATGAAAATAAAAACATTTCTTTTTTAGAAAACTTAACAGAAGAGGAAGCTGCAGTTTTAAGCGATCTTTTAGATAAAATTAGATAGAAAAAATTTAATCAAATATTTTCCTTGGGGAATAGTATTGTTTGAAAATAACGAAATGTCAGTTCGAGTGATTTTGATTTTCCATCAAAATTGTATCGAGAACTATTCAAAATCTACAAATCATGAAAAAACTAAAATCAATACAGCATAAAACAGCAAGTCCTTTTGTAAATATGGGACCTATAAAATTACGTCAACCTTTGCCAATTCAAGGCATAGAAAATGTAGATCCATTTTTGCTATTACATCATTATGGCCCTTATGCAATTTCAGAATTTAACAATCCTTTCGATTTAGGTCCTCATCCTCATAGAGGTTTTGAGCCAATTACTTTGTTATTTAAAGGCGAACAATTTCACAGAGATTCTTTAGGAAATGAAATGGTTGTAAAAGCGGGTGGTGTTCAATGGACAACTGCTGGACGTGGAATTATTCATGCAGAAGCACCCACCAAAGAGTTTGTGAAAAAAGGTGGAGATTTAGAGGGAATTCAGTTGTGGCTAAATCTTCCTGCAAAAGATAAAATGAGTACACCAAATTATCAACATTTAGAAGACGAACAAATTCCAAAACTATTTTCTGATGATAAAAAAGTGCAATTAAACATTATTGCAGGAAATCAACATAAAGAAAAAGGATTGATAAAAACACAGACAGCAGTAAATGTGTTTACAGCAAATGCTGATGAAGGAGGAAAAATGGAAATTGAAATTCCAGCAACGCATCAATCTTTAATTTATTTATTGGAGGGAGAAGTTTTGGTAAATGAATCAGATCGTCTGAAAAAGGGAGAAAATCAAATGATTGTTTTCAATCAAGATGGAAATATCATTCAATTTGAAGCAAAAACGGCAAGCACATTATTGATTTTGTCTGGAGAACCTATCAACGAAAAAATAACCCAATATGGGCCTTATGTAATGAATACGCAAACTGAAATTTTAGAAGCAATGCGTGATTATCAAGCAGGAAAAATGGGGTATTTGTATTAAAAAAGCGCTTTCTAAAATGAAGTTTTAGAAAAACATTAACATATCATTCCTGTAAAAACAGGAATTTAAAAGAAAACAATTTTTAATAAAAACTCTGAAACAAGTTTAGGGTGATAAACAATTTTATTATGAAAAAAACAATTCACAAAGCAAACACAAGAGGATTTGCAAACCATGGATGGTTAGTAGCCAACCATACTTTTAGTTTTGGTAATTATCAAAATCCAGAAAGAATGAATTTTGGTATGTTAAGAGTATTTAATGATGATGTAATTCAGCCAAAGATGGGTTTTGGTACACATCCTCATAGAAATATGGAAATTATAACGATCCCTATTTCTGGAGCATTATCTCATAAAGATAATATGAACAATCAACGTTCTATAGAAGTTGATGAAATTCAGGTAATGAGTGCTGGAACTGGAGTAACACATTCCGAGTTTAACGATAGTAAAACAGAAGCAGCAAATACTTTGCAATTATGGATTATTCCAGAAAAAGAAGAAGTAACACCTTTTTACGATCAGAAAAAATTTGATGCTAGTAAAAGAAAAAATAAATTTTTAACCTTAGTTTCTCCAAGAGATAAGCAAGTAGAAGGCTCTTTACCAATAAATCAGCAAGGTTATATTTTGATGATTGATTTAGATAAAGATTTTGAGACAGAATACACTTTAAATAATGGTGCTTATTTTTTCTTAATTGATGGTGAAGTTGAAATTGCTGATGTAACTTTAGAAAAAAGAGACGCTGTTGGAATAACAGATACAGATAAGGTTTCAATTAAAGCACATAAGGAAAGTAAATTATTGGTAATTGATGTACCAATGAATTAGTAAAACAAGAATTTTATTATAATGTAAAAAAAAACCTGTTTAACAAATTTGCTAAACAGGTTTTTTTAGTTTTTATAATCTTAATTTTAAGATTCACTAAACAATACAGCTTTCACATTTACAAATTCTTTCATTCCAAAACCTCCATGTTCCCTTCCAAAACCAGAATCTTTTACACCTCCAAAAGGCATTGCAGGATCTGCAATTCCAAAAGAATTGATAAAAACCATACCAGTATCAAAATAATCTTGTGCTAATTTTGTAGCTTTTTCTTCATCTTTAGAGAAAATTCCTCCACCTAAACCAAATCTACTGTCGTTTGCAATTCGCATGGCATCTTTTTCATCTTTTGCTTTAATTAAAGAAGCTACAGGTCCAAAAAGTTCATCATCATAAGCAGGTTGTCCAGGTTTTACATTTCCTAAAACTGTAACAGGATAGTAAAAACCATCACCTTCTGTCATTTTTCCACCACATAAAATTTCGGCACCTTTTTGTACACTTTCTTCAACTTGTTCATGTAAAGTTTCACGTAAATCTTCTCTAGCCATAGGTCCCATATCAGAACTTTCATCCATTGGGTTTCCAACTTTAATATCTTTCATTGCTTTTACAAAAGCATCTTTAAACTGATCGTAAACTGCATCTACAACCACAAAACGTTTTGCAGCAATACAAGTTTCACCATTGTTATAAATTCTACCTTGTACACATTTTTCTACAGCCAATTCAAGATCAGCATCTTCTAAAACAATGTAAGCATCATTACTTCCTAACTCTAAAACTACTTTTTTAAGTTCGGCAGTTGCTTTTTGCCCTACTTTTTTTCCAGCTCCAGAACTACCAGTTAAAGTAACTCCTCTAACATTTTTATGTTTTATGACAGTATCAGATTGGTCGTGAGAAATTAATAATGTTTTAAATAAATTTTCTGGCAAACCAGCTTCCGTGAATATTTTTTCTAATAGTAAACCTGTTCCAGTTACATTCGATGCGTGCTTTAATAAAACTGCATTACCAGCCATTAAATTTACAATTGCATATCTAATTACTTGATAAGATGGATAATTCCAAGGTTGAATTCCATAAATAATTCCAATTGGTGAATAACTTACAATTCCTTTTCCACCACTAAATAATTCACGATGCTCGTCTTTTAATTCTTCTACACCTTTTTTGGCTGTATATTTACAAATGCCTGCACATAAATCGACTTCTTGATTACTTTGAGGAAGTATTTTTCCCATTTCATTTGTCATCAATTTAGAAAGTTCGTCTTTATATTCAACCAATTTTTCTCCAATTGCTTCGATTACAGTCGCACGTTTTTCTAAAGATTGATGTCTCCAATCTATAAATGCTTTTTGAGTTTTTTCAATCGCTGAATTCAGCTCAGCATCAGAAATATGATTATACGTTTCTAAAGTTTTTCCTGTGGCAGGATTTATCGTTTTTATTGTTTTGTCTTTACTCATCTTTTTAATTTTATTGTTGTTCACTTGGTAAAATGTGAATATTATTAATATTGGCTCTCGCTGGCTGATTTACTGCATAAAAAATTGCGTTTGCAATATCTTCTGCCTGTAAGGTTGTCATTTTCATCATCCCTTTTAATTCTTTTTTGATATCCTCATCTGTAATTGTTTCTAATAAAGAAGTATCTACAGCACCTGGTTCTATTGAGGTTACATTAATTCCATACTTTTTTGAAATCTCTTTTCGCAAACCTTCAGAAAACATTTGCACTGCAGCTTTTGTTGCGCAATAAACTGCACCTCCAGGAAAATAATTATAAGCCGCTGTTGATGAAATGTTAATAATATGCCCACCTTTATTTTCGATTAAAGTTGGTAAAACAGCTTCTACACCATTTAAAACACCTTTAATATTTACATCAACCATGGTGTTCCACTCATCAGTTTTTAATTTTTCTATATATGATAATGGCATTAAACCAGCATTATTTACTAAAATATGTACAGAGCCAAATTCTTTCTTTGCTTTTTCAACTACTTTTTTAAAATCTTTACTTTTAGTTACATCAGCAGTAACCACCAAAGCAGTTCCTTTTTCAGCTTTAATTTTTTTGGCTAATTCTTTTAATTTGGTTTTACTTCTTGCAGTCAATATAACTTTAGCACCTTCTTTCGCCATTTTTAAAGCGGTTGCTTCTCCAATTCCACTTGATGCTCCTGTAATAATTACTACTTTATCTTTAATATTCATAGTTTGTATATTTTAAATTCATACAAATTTCCTTATTTTAAAGGGTTTTAATGATTGCAATCGATTGGGATTTTGACTTGAATGAAAACCCAATTGTTAATGATTTCTAAATATTTGACGATTATGTTTTTCCAATTTCAATGATTTTCAAAAAATAAACATATCTTGCAGTTGTTATGCGTGCATAATAAATTTAAAATTAAGATTGATGAAATACAAGCACATTTTTGAGCCATTAGATTTAGGATTTACTACTTTAAAAAATAGAATTTTAATGGGTTCTATGCATACAGGTTTAGAAGAAGAAAAAAACGGTTACGAAAAAATGGCTGTTTATTTTGCTGAACGTGCAAAAGGAGGAGTAGGGTTGATTGTTACTGGAGGAATTGCGCCAAATATACAAGGTTGGACAGCTCCTTTTTCTGCTAGACTGAGTTCTAAAAAGCAGATAAGAAATCATCAAAAAGTAACAAAAGCTGTTCATGAAGCAGGTGGAAAGATTTGTATGCAAATTCTACATTCAGGACGTTATGGATATCATCCTTTTAATGTTGGAGCATCTACTATAAAATCGCCAATAACACCTTTTACGCCTTTTAAATTAAAATCTTCTGGAATAAAAAGAACGATTAGAGATTTTGTAAACTGTGCAAAATTAGCCAAAGACTCTAATTACGATGGTGTTGAAATCATGGGTTCTGAAGGATATTTAATCAACCAATTTATTGTTAAAAGAACCAACAATAGAACCGATACTTATGGTGGATCTTATGAAAACAGAATGCGTTTGCCAATTGAATTGGTAAAACAAACGAGAGCAGCTGTTGGTAAAGATTTTATCATCATTTATAGATTATCGATGTTAGATTTGGTTGAAAAAGGTTCTTCTTGGGAAGAGGTTGTGCAACTTGGAAAAGAAATCGAAAAAGCAGGAGCCACTATTATAAATACAGGAATTGGTTGGCATGAATCTAGAATTCCAACAATTGCAACTTCAGTTCCAAGAGCTGCATTTACTTGGGTTACCAAAAAGATGAAAGAAGAATTATCAATTCCGTTGATAACTTCAAACAGAATAAATATGCCAGAAACTGCTGAAAAAGTATTGGCAGAAGGTGATGCAGATATGATTTCTATGGCTCGTCCATTTTTGGCAGATCCAGAATGGGTTAACAAAGCAAAAGCAGAAAAAAGTGATGAAATAAATACCTGTATTGCTTGTAATCAAGCATGTTTAGATCACGCTTTTCAGAAAAAAGTTGCGAGTTGTTTGGTGAATCCAAGAGCTTGTCATGAAACAGAATTGAACTATAACCCAACTCAAAATAAAAAGAAAATTGCAGTGATTGGTTCTGGACCAGCAGGTTTGGCTACAGCTACAATTTCTGCAGAAAGGGGACATTTTGTTACGTTGTTTGATGCAGCTTCTGAAATTGGTGGGCAATTTAATATGGCAAAACAAATTCCAGGAAAAGAAGAGTTTTATGAAACCATCAGATATTTTCAAAAACAACTTGAGTTACATAAAGTTGAGGTAAAATTAAACACCAAAGTTTCTGTAGAAGATTTAGAAAAATCAGACTTTGATGAAATTGTTTTAGCAACAGGGATAAAACCAAGAGAATTAAAAATTGAAGGATTTGATCATCCAAAAGTTTTAAGTTACATAGAAGTTTTAAAAGAGAAAAAACCAGTCGGAAAACGTGTTGCAGTAATTGGAGCAGGAGGAATTGGTTTTGATGTTTCAGAATATTTATCTCATGAAGGCGAATCAACAGCATTAAATATCGATGCTTGGTTAAAAGAATGGGGCATTGATAAATCTATAGAAGCTAGAAGTGGAATTGAAGGTGTAAAACCAGATTTTCACCCTTCTCCAAGAGAAATTTTTATGTTTAAAAGAAGTAAAGGAAAGTTTGGAGGCAATTTAGGGAAAACTACTGGTTGGATTCATAGATCAACCTTAAAAAAGAAAAAAGTACAATTTATTGGCGAAGTTTCTTATACTAAAATCGATGATCAAGGATTGCATTATATTCAAAATGAAAAAGAAATTATTTTAGATGTAGACAATGTAGTTATTTGTGCTGGACAAACACCGTTTAAAGAATTATATCAACCTTTAATAGATTTAGGAAAAAAGGTTCATGTTATTGGTGGTGCAGATTTTGCAACCGAATTAGATGCAAAAAGAGCCATTAACCAAGGTGCAAGATTGGCAGCAGCATTGTAATTATTTAACCATTTTTACAGAATTGATATTTCCACTTCCATCATATTCTTTTATAGAGTTGCTTGGATCTAAATACCAATTGCCATCAACAATAAATTTATAGTGATGTTTACCACCAGAAAGTTGGGTGGTAAATATCCAACCGTTTGCTGTTTTAGTCATTTTATAGTCAGTTTCTGACCAGTTATTAAAAGAACCAGCTAAAATTATTTCTTTTGCATCTTTAAAATTTTCTAGTAAAAAAGTCACCTCTTTTTTTATGGAGAATACAGAGTTATATTCACCAAATTCATTGATTGCTTTATTTGGATTTATGGGGTCTTCAATCCATTTACCATCAACAATAAATTTATATTCGTAATAATTTGGTTTTAAATTTAAATTTAAACTCCAACCATTTGCAGTTTTTTTCATTTTATAAAGTTGCTCATCCCATCTATTAAATGAACCACTTAAAATTACTTCTTTTGCATTTTTATATCCATCTAAAAAGAATTTTGCATTTCCCTTTTCTGAAATTTGTACAGGTAGAATCCGTAAATTATAGGTATCTAATTTTGCTCCAAACCAAGTTTGAGAAGGAGAAATGTTTACAGTGTTTTCTGAAGGTTCTGCCCAGAAATCATTATTTACAACAAATTTAAATTCCCAATTAAAATCTTCATCAAAATCGGTAATTTTCTTTTTTAGTTGATAAATGTTCGCATCAATTTTTACCATTTTCCATTTTTTGCGAGACCAATTATTAAAGTTACCAGCAACAACTACTTTTTCGATGTTAAAATCATCAAAGTCTAACTTTTCTTGTGTTTTATGATGTGTACCTCTTTCATATTCTCTTTTATCAAAAGTAAATACAATAAAATCTCCATCAATTTTATAGCCTTGAATAGCTGTATTTTGAGAAAATCCTGCAAAGGAAAAACTCAAAAATAATAAAAGGATTATATGTGTAAATTTGTTTCTCACTCTTTAATAAAAGGGTATTTTATAAAATATAATTTTTCTTTTTGATAGTTGATAATAACTCTTTTTTGTGCAAAAAAGTCGTGTCCTAAAATACCATCTAAATTTGTGCCAAAGGCTTTGTTCATATTATTTAAGTTGGTAATAATCGTTTTCATAGGTCCAAAATAAATCTTGTCAGTCAATTTTACTCTGTGTAAATCTCCATATAAAACTTCAATTTTTTTAGAGCTTGCTCCAGTTAATTGTATTCTTTTCTTAGGATAAAAATGCTTCAAAACTTTTTTGTTAATTCTAGAATTTATTTGATTGAACTCTGCACCAGTATCTAATCCAAAAGTGACTTTTTGTTTATTAATACTGGCTTTAAGAACAATTGTGTGTTTTTTTAAAGTGAAATTTATGCTATCAACTATCGTCTCTAAATAACCTTCCTTACTTAATTTTAAACCAGATTTATCTACTTTAGATAACGTAATCTGATTCAAATATAAATCCACAAAAACTTCGTAATCTTTTAAAATAGCATAGCCAATAATGCCCAGTAATTTAATTTTTTTGCTTTTTTCGATATGAGATAAATCAACCACATCAGAATTTTTATTTTTTAAAGTTAGGTTGTCAAAAGAAATATTTTTAATCGTTTTTTCTATAGGATTATCAACAGTACTTAAAATACCAGAAGTTTCGCCTTTTTTTTCATAGTTAAATCGATACGTTTTAAAATGAACTTTATTTAAAATGAGTGCTTCAGAACCAGTATCAATTATAAAATTTCCTTTTTTATCATTTAGAACTCCTTCTATAACCATTAATCTGTCTACTAATTTAAAAGGAATTCTTGTTGTAAATTCATTAATTTTTTCTGCTTTAGAAAAATACAAAGGAATTTCAGGGAAAAGTCTGTCATCATCTGAATTTGCTACAGAAATTTGACTATAAAGTATAATTAAAAGGATGAGATAATTCTTCATACTATAAAGACGCTTAAAAACAATCTTATGTTACATAAAGATAGAATTTTCTTAGAGTTTAGGTTTATAAATATTCAAATAATTTATCGATATTTGTTAATTAATTAAAACACTACAAAACACAATAAAAATATGGGAATGAATAAAAATACTGTTCTAGGTTGGGCAACTTTTTTAATGATAGGAATGGGGGTTGCACTAATCTTATTAGGTGCATACAAATACAATGATGTAGCTGGTTGGGGTTTTGCTACAGTTGGTATTGGTTTTTTCTGTATTGCTTGGGTTTTTAATGCTTTAAAAGGTAGAGTATAGGTTTGATTATAGGTTTCTATTTTAAAAATAGAAAGTCATAAAATAGTATTTAGATTAAAACAAGTTGGTTTAATCTTTTAATTTTTAAATAAATAATGAATTATGAGTGATGATAAGAAAGTAATCTTTTCGATGAATAAGTTGTCTAAAACTTACCAATCAACAGGAAAACAAGTTTTAAAGGATATTTATTTAAGTTTTTTTTACGGAGCAAAAATTGGAATTCTTGGTTTAAATGGATCAGGAAAATCAACCTTATTAAAAATTATTGCTGGCGTAGAAAAGAATTATCAAGGAGATGTAACTTTTGTACCAGGTTACAAAGTTGGTTATTTAGAACAAGAACCACAATTAGATCCTGAAAAAACGGTTTTAGAAGTTGTAAAAGAAGGAGTTGCAGAAACTGTAGCAATCTTAGATGAATACAACAAAATAAACGATATGTTTGGTTTGGAAGAAGTATATTCTGATGCAGATAAGATGGAAAAACTAATGAACCAACAAGCAGAACTTCAAGATAAAATTGATGCTGCAAATGCGTGGGAATTAGATACCAAATTAGAAATTGCCATGGATGCTTTAAGAACGCCAGATTCTGATAAAAAAATTGGCGTACTTTCTGGAGGTGAAAAAAGACGTGTTGCTTTATGTAGATTATTATTACAAGAACCAGAAATTTTATTATTAGATGAGCCAACAAACCATTTAGATGCAGAATCTGTGCATTGGTTAGAGCATCATTTAGCACAATATAAAGGAACTGTAATTGCAGTAACGCACGATAGATATTTCTTAGATAATGTTGCTGGTTGGATTTTAGAATTAGATAGAGGTGAAGGAATTCCTTGGAAAGGAAACTACTCTTCTTGGTTAGATCAAAAATCACAAAGAATGGCACAAGAAAGCAAAACAGCTTCTAAACGTCAAAAAACTTTGGAACGTGAATTAGATTGGGTTCGTCAAGGAGCAAAAGGTCGTCAAACAAAACAAAAAGCACGTTTAAAGAACTATGACAAATTAATGAGTCAAGATCAAAAACAAGTTGACGAAAAGCTAGAAATTTATATTCCTAATGGACCAAGGTTAGGAACAAACGTTATTGAAGCAACTGGAGTTTCTAAAGCTTTTGGAGATAAATTATTATATGAAAACTTAGAGTTTAATTTACCACAAGCAGGAATTGTTGGAATTATTGGACCAAATGGTGCTGGTAAAACAACAATTTTTAAAATGATAATGGGCGAAGAAAAGCCTGATGCTGGAAGTTTTAATGTTGGTGAAACTGCTAAAATTGCCTATGTAGATCAAGCACATTCAAACATTAATCCTGACAAATCTATTTGGGAAAACTTTTCTGAAGGGCAAGATTTAGTAATGATGGGAGGCAAGCAAGTAAACTCTAGAGCGTATTTAAGTAGATTTAATTTTTCTGGAAGTGAGCAAAATAAAAAAGTGGAAACACTTTCTGGAGGAGAACGTAATCGCTTGCATTTAGCAATGACTTTAAAAGAAGAAGGAAACGTTTTACTGTTAGATGAGCCAACCAACGATTTAGATGTAAATACTTTAAGAGCTTTAGAAGAAGGTTTAGAAAACTTTGCAGGTTGTGCAGTTGTTATTAGTCACGATAGATGGTTTTTAGATAGAGTTTGTACACACATTTTGGCTTTTGAAGGAAATAGTGAAGTTTACTTTTTTGAGGGTTCTTTTTCTGATTATGAAGAAAATAAAAAGAAACGTTTAGGTGGAGATTTAATGCCAAAACGTTTGAAGTACAAAAAATTAATTCGTTAATTTTTTGTTTTAAATAAAGATGATTATAAATAATCATTTTCAAAAAAGAACCCTCACTTTTAAAGTGAGGGTTCTTTTTTGAAATCAACTTTGTAGTGTGAACTTTAAAAAAAAAGTTGATAATATATTTTAATAAGTGATTTAATTTAAGATTCAGATTTTTTAAGATTCAAGAAAAATTTAAAAAATTTAATTGTTAACATTGCTGAAGAACTTAAAAAAGGAAAAACAGCAAAAAAGAAAGTCATTACAATTAATCCATCACTAATATTTTTAATGTTACCAATGGCCATCAAATAAAGACCAGAATAATATAAAACGATTGATGTAAAAAGAAGCAATACAACTTGTTTAATTGTAGCTTTATGCATGATTTTGGGGATGTATGGGGTTTAAGGCATGCAATATAAAAATAATATTTAGTTTAAAAAAAATATTGTTTTTATAATATCTAACATTTTTTTAATGAGCTAAGGCAATTATAAATTGATTAATGTTTTTCTACAAATTCATTAGGTGCAAAGTAGATTTCTTTTGCAGTCCACCTTTTTTGTAAATTTTTTAAAGCTGTTTTAAAGAATGTAAAATCTTTACGTTTTTTTGCTGTCCAACCAATTTCTGCATACGCAGCAATTCTAGGGAAAACTCTGTAATGCATGTCACCATTAGTTGGTATCCATTCTCCCCACATTTGGCAACCTAGGCCTATTATTTTATCATGATATTTTTCATCTAATTTATCTGGAATAGGATCAAAAGAGTAGGCTTTAGATAAAGGTAAATTTTTATATTCATAATCTAAATAGGTATAAGTATGAAGAGAATTAACAATTTCATAGCCATTTCTAGCAGCTGTTTCTGCTAATTTCACATCACCTTTCCAAAAATGAACGATACTTTTTTCTGCTAATTTTTGTGAAGTTTTAGTATCGTTTTTATCTTGATACTCATGCAAATTATGTCCCATAATTTCATTCCAACCCATCATTCTTCTTCCTTTACTTTCTAAGTATTTAGAAATATTATTTGTAAAGTAAACCTGTAAATCTGCAGGAGTTGCTAAATTCTTTTCTTTCATATATTTCTGAACAGATTCAGAAGATTTCCAGTGGTTATATTTTACTTCATCTCCACCAATATGAATTACTTCAGATGGGAAAAGAGCCATAACTTCCTCTAAAACATCTTTTAAAAACTGATTTGTTCTTTCGTTTGTAACATCAAAAACATCTTTACCAACTCCAAATTTTATAGGAACTTCAGTTTCTTTTTTTGAAGTTCCTAACCAAGGATAAGAAGCAATTGCAGCAGTAGAATGCCCAGGCATTTCTATTTCAGGAACAATGGTAATGTGCCTGTCTTTTGCATACTTAATAATTTCCTTAATTTCTTCTTGAGTATAAAAACCTTCATGAGGTTCTGCAGATTGAATAGGACTTTCCCATTGCAAAGGACCAATTTGAGTACTTTTTCTTTTCGAGCCAATTTCGGTTAATTTTGGATATTTCTTTATTTCAATTCGCCAACCTTGATCATCTACCAAATGCCAATGAAAAACGTTCATTTTTAAAAAAGCCATTTCATCTAATAGCAGTTTTACTTGTTCCATTCCTTTAAAATACCTAGCTTCATCCAACATAAAAGCTCTCCATTTAAAATTAGGAGCATCTTTAATTGTAACTTCTTTAAGTGTTAGTTGTTTTTCGTATTTGGAAAAATCAGCATTATAAGAACAAAGCTGCATTAAGGTTTGTGTTCCATAAAACCAACCAGTTGTGTTTTTTGCACAAATAAGTATTTTATCTTCAGTTATTGTTAGCTCATAACCTTCATCAGCTAAATTTTCATCAACTTTAAAAACAATAAAATTCTTTTTTAAACTTTGATAATTGGTGGTTTTTAAATCGAAACTAAAATCATTTTTAAAATAATTTTGTAAACTAGTTACAATATTTTTAGTGTCATTGTCAAAAACAAGTTGAGTTTCTTTATCAATTTTAAATGTTTTACTTCCAGAAATTACTTCTAAAGGACGAGGTATAATTTGTATTTCTTGAGATAATACAGTTTGTGAATTTAAAACAATACATAAACTAAAAAGTAGTAGGGAATTGATTTTCATTTCTTTTATATAATTAATGAGTTTAAAAATAGGCTTTTTTATATTAATTCATCTTTAAAAAAGATAAATGATATTTTATTCCAAAATTTACAAATGTGTTGCTTAAGCCACCACCTTTTGCTTTAACATATCCAGCAGCAGTTCTAAAACTTAAATTATCGGATACTTTATAATTTAAACCAGCACTCGGTTTTACAATAAAACCTTCACCAGTACTAATACCTCCTCCACCTGCTGCACCAGCCAAACCTTGTACAAAAAATGTGATTTTATCACTTAAAAAAGGATTTGTTCTAGCACCTAAACCAACAAGGCCTTCTGCATAAGCACCAGCATCACCAAAACTAGCAAATGAGGTTTGCCCAGCAATAAAGATGTTTTTATTTAAATCTAAATTAATTTGAACCGAAATTTGATGCATATCTTCTGTAAGGTTTGTATCTCTTTTTGCATCAAAATACATATCATGCTTTGTAATTACTTCCAAACCTTTAAAGATTCCTGATTCAAACGTTTTTTCATTTGATTTTATACCATTTCTTTCTACATAATATTTTAAACCAATTCCATAAGATGATGTATAAAAATGTGCGTCTGGAGATAAAACATATCCTTTGTTGATGGCAACATAAATATCTTTAAATATTTTTTGTTCGATAGAAATATCTGGATATAATAAAAAACCACCTTTAGTGTCTACACCACCTCCACCTCCTGCACCTAAACCGAATTTAGCCAGAATATTTGTACGATTTTTGTTGAATGAATAGTGATAACCACCACCTAAAAAAACATCCATATAACCAGCTTTTATACCTGAGTATGCTCCGTCTACTTTTAAGAAAGCAAACCAATTATCAGAAAAATAATTCGCAAATTCAAAACCAGCAAGTCTAATAGTTGCATCATTAAATTTTTGCACATTCACATTAGTGGCATCACCTTTTATCATTAAATTATTCAAATGAAATAGTAAAGAAGTTTTCTTTGAGTTGATGTTCCAATCAGAATTTTCTAAATCAGCAAAACTGTATTCATTTTCAGATTTCTTATAATTGGTATAATTATATCCTAAAGGAATTTCTAAACTAACATTAAATTGATGTCCTTTAATTTCTCCACCATCAAAAAAATCGACATAACTCCAACCAGAATTTATGGAGAAGTTTTTAAAATCGTATCCTAAATTAAAGTGAGGTAAAATAAATGCGCCTCCACCATCTGGAGCTCCAGCACCACCTCCAGCACCAAAATGAAAACCAGTATCAATATAAAAATCTTCACCTAAATATTTTTTAATTCCTGCATTAACACCTAAAGTAAAAAAACCACCTCTTATACCAGTTACAGCTCCATAAAGTCCAAGACCAGCATAAGACCAATCGTTAATCATTAAATTATAATGAATACCAGTAAAACCCATATTTGCTTCATTTACAATGCTGGTTTCTGGCATTTTAATAGATAGAAAATCGATTTTTCCGAACGCTTTTTGCGTTTTCTTTTCAGGAACTATGTCATTTTGAGCTACTAATTGTTGACTTAAAAATGCAATTGCGAATAAAAATAAATATTTTTTCATCGGATAAAATTATCTTTTTTTAATGGTAATTATTGTTGATTTAGAGTTGGGTGTATTGCTAATATCAGCAGTACTTTTTATAGGTACTAAAACATTTGCCTCAGGAAAATACGTTGCAGTACATTGTTCTGGAATGCTATATGGAATTGCTAAAAAACCTTTAGCTTCTCTTACTTCTCCATTAAAATGACTCGTTAAATCTACTAAATCAAGTTTTTCTAAATGAAGTTTTTGCATGTCTTTTGGATTCATGAAAATTACTCTACGTTCGTTTAAAACACCTCGATATCGATCATTTAAACCATAAATTGTGGTGTTGAATTGATCGTGAGTTCTAATTGTCATTAAAATAAATTGATTTTCTTCTAACTTAATTTCTGAGGGTGAATTGATACTAAAATTTGCTTTACCTGTATTCGTTGGTTTAAAATCGTTTTCTCTTGCGTTGTTTGGTAAATAAAAACCTTTACCAACTCTTACACGTTCATTATAATTTTCAAAACCTGGAATTACTGCTTCAATTTCATTTCTGATAAAATCGTAGTTTGATACTAATTTTGTCCAATTTACAGAAGACTTTTTTAATGTTGCATTTGCCAACCCAGCAACAATGGCAGGTTCACTTAAAAGATGTTCAGAAGCAGGGTTCAAATGTCCTTGAGAATTATGAATAACGCCCATAGAGTTTTCTACGGATATAAATTGTTCTCCAGTACTTTGTATATCTTTTTCAGATCTACCTAAACAAGGTAAAATTAATGCTTTTTTTCCGTGAATTAAATGACTTCTATTTAGTTTTGTAGAAACATGCACTGTTAAATTACACTTTCTTAAAGCTTCTGCAGTAAATTCTGTATCTGGAGTTGCAGAAACAAAATTACCACCCATTCCAAAAAATACTTTTGCTTTGTTTTTGTGCATGGCTTCAATAGAATTTACCACATCAAAACCATGTTTTCTTGGTGATTTAAAATTGAAATTTGCATCTAATTTATCTAAAAAATCATCCGACATTTTTTCCCAAATGCCCATAGTTCTATCTCCTTGAACATTAGAATGACCACGAACTGGGCATGTTCCTGCACCTTGTTTGCCAATACTTCCTTTTAACAATAAAATATTTACAATTTCTCTAATAGTATCTACAGAATTTTTGTGTTGCGTAAGTCCCATTGCCCAACAAATAATTACCTTTTTTTTATTGATAATTAAATCTGCAGCTTCTTTTATTTTTTCAAGTGATAAACCTGTTTGAGGTACTAAATAATCAATAGAATACGTTTCTAAATCATCTAATAAGTCTTCAATTCCATGTGTTTTATTTTTAATAAAATCATAATCAAAAACAGAATAAGGAGTATCTTCCTCTTTTTTAAGCATCAATTTTAAGATGATTTTTAGCAAAGCAACATCTCCATTAATTTTAACTTGCAGAAATAAATCGGTTAAATCTTGACCAGAACCAACCCATTTTAAAGGGTTTTGTGGATCTTTATAATTCATTAAACCAACTTCTGGCAAAGGGTTTATAGTGATTATTTTACTCCCGTTTTTTTTAGCTTCACCCAAAGCTGTTAACATTCTTGGGTGGTTTGTGCCTGGGTTTTGACCCATTACAATAATTAAATCTGTGTGATTAAAATCATCTAAAGTTATAGATCCTTTTCCAATTCCTAGCGTTTCAGAAAGTGCAGCACCACTAGATTCGTGACACATATTAGAGCAATCAGGTAAATTATTAGTACCAAATTGACGAACAAAAAGTTGATATAAAAAAGCAGCCTCATTACTTGTTCTTCCAGAGGTGTAAAAAATAGCTTCATCAGGAGAATCTAATCCATTTAATTCATCAGCAATTAAAGAAAAAGCATCTTTCCAAGAAATTTCTTTATAATGGTTTGCGCCTTCAGGTAAATAAACGGGTTGTGTAATTCTTCCTTTTTTTCCGATTTCGTAATCAGATAATTTTGCTAAATTAGGAACAGAATACGTAGAAAAAAACATTGGTGAAACACGATTTTTAGTTGCTTCTTCAGCTACAGCTTTTGCGCCATTTTCACAATATTCTGCTAAAAAAGCACGCTTTTCATCTGGATCTGGCCAAGCACAACCTGGGCAATCAAAACCATATTTTTGGTTTAAGTTTTTAAGTAATTTAATTCCTTTTACCAACCCAACCTCACCAACAACATGATTTAAAGAAGATTTAATTGCTTTTACACCAACTGCCGATTTTGGAATATCTGTAAGTTCTATTCCTGTAAATTTTTCTGGTGGTTGTGCATCTGTTTTTTTAATCATTCTTAAAAATTATTTATACTGTTAGGGTTGGCGTAAACCGTCATTTTATTATTTCTTGTAAAACCAATTAAGCAAATTCCGAACTCTTTTGCAAAATCAACAGCCAAAGAGGAGCATGCTGAAATAGCAACAATTACAGGAATTTTAGCAATAAAAGATTTGGTTACAATTTCGTAAGAAACCCTACCACTTACCAATAAAAAATGTGCGTTTTTTAAATTTTGAGTAATCAACAAATCTCCAACTGATTTATCAACAGCATTGTGTCTTCCTAAATCTTCTTTTATTGTTAATAACTCTTGATCTTTATTAAAAATAGCAGCTGCATGACTGCCTCCTGTTTTTTTGAAAGTTTCTTGAAAATTTTTCATAACAAGATGCATTTTATGCAAACTATCCGCAGAAATTTGAATCTTTTTCTCTAAACTTTTTCCAACTACATTTAAGTCTCCTAATTCTCTTTTGCCACAAATGCCACAAGAGGAAACAGAGAGTAAAGTTCGTTTATTTAAATAGCCTTTTCCTAATGCATCATTTTGAATATCAACATTTATGATAGCTGGTATTTTTGAAATTTCTTTTATAATTTGGAATACTAATGGAGCGTCTTTTTTATAAATATCTTCAGCAAAAAGTAAACCTGTTATTAGCTCAAAATCGTTGTTTGGAGTTCTCATAACAACAGTGTAAGGTTCGTTGTTAATATTTATTTGAAGTGGCGCTTCTACAACTAAAAAATCATCAATTTTTACAGCGCTATTTGGTGATATTTTTAAACTTTGATAATTAGCTGCTTGCATTTTATTTTAAAGTTATTTTACCAAACAAATTTAATGAAAAATTAATAGTGTAAAAAAAAAGTCTCGATCTTTAAAATCGAGACTTGGGCTTTAGTGTCTTATACCCCTAAAAATAAAACACATAAAGTAGTTACAAATATAATCTTTTATTTTAATTAGAAAAGATAAAATTTATAAATTATTTATTAATTTGATACATTTTTGGCTACTTTCTTACAGATAACCAATTTAGATATATTGTTTACATCGGTTGTAAAGAAAATATACGTATTTCCACCATCTTTTATTTTGGTTTCTTTTCTGATTTGTGCCACAGTTTTGGGAAAATTTCGGGTAGTAATATTTGCTTTATGATCAGGTAACAGTTTTTTTAGTTTTTTCTTATCATAAGAAATTACGTGTTCAATTTTAAAAACTCTTCCTGGAAAATTAATGAGCGTTTTTGATGTGTATAAGTGTGAGTGTTGCTGTAATTTGTAAATATTTAATTTTTCTGATATTTGATGAAAACCACCAGACTTTAAAATAGCAACATTGGGTTCATATAAATAGGAGAGAGGTTCTGAATATGTGGAGTTTACTTCTTCATTAAAATCAAATTCAAAACACTGGTTTTTAGTTTTTAGAATATTAATTGTTTTAATCTGTATTGTATTTGTGTAATTTTTTTCTAGTAAAAAAAGGACTTCCTTAACTTCGTTATGAAGTGCAACAATATGAATTTCTTTTACATTTTGTAACTCTCTAATGGTGTTTTTGAGATCTAAAATAGGCGAAACTTTTATTAAAATTTGATGGGCTTTTGTAAATAAAAAATCAATTTTAGGTGGAATATATGGCTGACAATCTTTCAACATAAAAACTTTTCCTTTTACATCATCTCTTCTGGAAGGATCTATGTAAATGCAATCGAAAGTTGTGTTATTTTCTTTTAAGTAATCCAAACCATTACCACAAAAAGTATCAATATTTTTGATATGTAATTGTTTGTAATTGTGTTTCACAATGGTTGATAATTCTTCGTTAATTTCACAATGAATTACTTTTTTGAATTGCTTTGAAAAATAATAACAGTCTACGCCAAATCCTCCTGTAATATCAATAATTGAATCACCAGCAATAATTTTTGATTTATAGTTTGCTGTTGTTTCTGATGAGGTTTGCTCAATACTAATTTTTGCAGGATAATAAATGGTATCAGAAGAAAACCAAGTTGGTAGTTTTTTTGTTGATTTTTGTTTTGCAAGTATTTGATTGGCTAATTCTTGAATGGAAATAGTAGCAAAAGGACTTCCTTTTAAAATCAGTTTTGTGATTTCTGATTGTAAATTATCAGTAATAAATTGCTGAACATCCTCATTTAAAATATCAAAATTCAAAAGAAATTATAGGTTTTTGGTTAATGATTTTACAATCTTATTGTCGGCTAAAAACTCTTTTAAAATAACTTTTAAAGCTGTATAAGTTGGTACAGCAGTTATCATTCCTAAAATACCAAATAGCAAACCTCCAATAATAATAATTAAGAAAATTTCTAACGGATGCGATTTTGTTGTTTTTGAGAAAATTATTGGCTGACTTGCAAAATTATCGATAATTTGAGCAATAAAATACCCAATCATTACATAAATAGTTGTTGGTAATATTTCCGTTTGAAAATCTTGTTGAAGATTACTTGTCATCGATAAAATTAACATAATTACAAATCCAATAACAGGTCCTATATAAGGTATTAAGTTTAGCAAAGCACACAAAAATGCAATCACAACAGCGTTTGTAATGCCAAATGTTAACAAGATAATTGTGTATAAAACAAATAAAATTATAATCTGAAAAATAAGCCCAATAAAATATCTTGATAGTAAATCATTAATAGTTTCTAGAGATTTAGAAAATCTACTTTCTGTTTTATCTGGAATTAACGTCATAATTCCATTTTTTAATAATCGATTGTCTTTCATAAAGAAAAACGTAATAAATAATACCGAAAACAATCCAATACTTAAAGAACCAAGTGTTTCTAAAAGATAGTTTAATAAATTAGGAATTGCTTTAAATTGAGATGTTAAATCGATGTTTTTTAGTTCGCCTAAAACATCAATTCCTTTTGATGAAAAGTAGTTTGTAATTTGACTAAAAAGATTTTGAATATCGGTTTCTAATTGATCGATTTGTAAGAGAGATAAATTTCTACCTTGTTCGATTATCAACGGAATAAAAAGTACAAATATACCTGCTAAAACCCCTAACATTAAAATCATTGTGGTTACAACAGCAATGGTATTTGGGAATTTTAATCGTATTCTTAAAAACTTAATAAATGGTCTTGCAATTAAAGAAACAATACTAGCAATTACGATGTAAACAATTACAGATTGAATTTTATATAAAAAAAACAAAAGTAAAACAATGCCTAAAATAATAGCCATTGCTCTTAAAATTCCCTTCGAAATTGTTCTTGATGTCATTAATTATATCCTTTAACTTGGCCCATACTTAATTCACTGCCACTTTCAAAAGTGTGATTTGTTGGTAATAATGTTCCACTTTCTGTAGTAATCCAATTTTCCCAAGTTGCAGAAGTTCCATTCATTCTACCATTTTTTAAATACATTTTATAGCTATTTGGTACAAAATTATCATCTAAAATCCATACGTAAGAATCTCCAGGAGTTGTACCTCCAGATGTGTAGGTAACTCTTAAAACCTCTTGGTTATCAAAATTTTCTATGGTTCTGATAGTTCCATTATCAAATAATTTATGAGGTGCAACCAACCAAAAAGAATCGTTATTAAAGATATCCCAAGCTCTTTTTACAATTTTTTCATCTGTATCTTCTTGTTTTACACCTTCAAAAAAAACGGTACTTTTATCAATATCTTGTGGATATAAATGTACTCGAAAATTATCCCAAGAAACATCTACAATATGGTTTTCTTTATCCCATTTAAAAGCTCTTTTTCCACCAAAACTCCATTCTAAAAATTTAGTATTTTTATAATTTTCGTGTTTAATGGCTTTTAATATTTTGTTTGCTAAAGCATCTGCATTTTCATTGTAGGTTTTTACATTGTTAATTGGTATTTCTAATCCAAATAAAGAAAGGGTGTGATTTGTTGGTAGTTTTATGCCAGATTTTGTGTTTTTAAAATTGGTCCAAGTTGCAGAAACTCCACCAATTGGAATAACGTTCGTCCACATTTTGAACGATGTTGGCATGTAATTATCATCTAAAAACCACAAATAAGAATCTCCAGGAGTTGAGCCACCAGAAGTATAGGTAATCATTAGTGCTTGTTTGTTTTCGTAATTTACAATACTTCTCTTTGTGCCAGCATCAAATATTTTATAAGGTGCAATTAGCCAGAAAGAATCGTTGTTAAAGTAATTTTCTGCTGTTTTTACAAGTTCTTGATTGTTAACTTTTGTATTGTCAACAAAAACTTCGGATTTCTTTGGTTCTTTTGTGTTTAAAATCACCTTGTTTTCATCCCAAGAAACTTCTACAATATTTTTTTGTTTGTACCATTTATAAAAATGAGCATTTCTAAAATCCCACTCAATAATCTCTGTAGTTTCAAAAGCTTTGTGATTTATGGCGTTAAACATTTTAGTTGCCAAAGCTTCTGCTTCTACACCTTGTTTTCCTTGAGGTAATTTTTCGTTTTTAACGAAATAAAAAATAATTCCTGCAACAATAAGTACTACTAGGAGAATTCCTAAAAACTTAAAAAATTTCTTCATTTTACGCTTTCAATTTTAAAACACAAATTTATTACTTTTTAAAGGAACTTATTTATTTTGAAGGTAATAATCTAATATGTGTTTTGGTGTTAAAGTTTTTTTTAAAATAGATGACAATTTTACTCTAGGTTTATCCATGAGTAATATTTATCAATTTAAAATCATTAAAGATCTTTGTAAACTTTTTAGGCAACTCTTTAGAAACCTTTATTTTTTCTTTCGTAAACGGATGTGAAAATTCTAAAGAACCTGCATGCAAATACAGACCTTTTCCGTTTAAAATTTTATCTTCTAAAAAATACATTTTATCACCCAAAATTGGATTTCCAATTGCTAATAAATGTTTTCTTAATTGATGTTTTCTGCCTGTTTTAGGTGATAATTTTACCAAATTTAAAAATTCAAAGCGTTCAGATTTTTCAGTTTGTAAAACTTCAAATTTTGTAAATGCTTCTTTTTCATCAACAGAAAAAATGATTTCTCCTTGGGTTTGTATTTTGCCAATCGCAGTTGCAAAATATGTTTTTTGGATCTCTTTGTTTTTAAATAAATCTCCTAATTGCAGAATTGATGAACTTGTTTTTCCAATTAATAGAAGTCCACTTGTTGGGTAATCTAATCTGTGAATTGGTTGTGGTTTTACAGCATCTATTTGATTACTTTTTTTTAAGTTTTGTGTTAAACCATTTGCAATAGTTACAAATTTATTGCCACTGACTAAAATGCCAGCTGGTTTATAAATAATAGCTAAATAATCATCTTCAAATAAAACTTGTAAATCTAATTTTAACCTTTCAAAAGTTGAGGATTTTTCGGATTCAAACAACTCGATTCTTTCTCCTCCAGAAATATATTTTGAGGTGGTTGCTAAAATTCCATCAATAAAAATCAACTCTTTTTTGATGGCTTTTTTAATACCAGATTTTGTTGGAATCGTTTTAAAGATGCCAACTCCGTATTTTTGAAAACGAATTGGTGTTTCTAATTTTTTGGCAATGTGAGTTTCTATAGTATTCAAAAATATAATAAATTAAAAACGGATTATTTTTAAAAATAATCCGTTCAAATATTCTAATTATTAGAAGTTTTATAGCCTTTTGGTCTTTTAGAACGAATTGGTGCTTTTGGCTCTGATTTCATTTTAAATTCATTCAAATTCAATAATCGAAGAGCTTCTTCAACAGCTTTTTCTAATTGAGGATCTTGACCTGCCAACACTTCTTTTGGTGTTTGGTGCACTTCAATATCTGGTGCAACTCCTTCACCTTCTACAGCCCAATTTCCATCAACATCAAAAAAGCCACCTCTTGGAGCAACCATTCTTCCTCCATCAATAAAAGGAGGAGTATCCCAAGTTCCAACTAAGCCTCCCCAAGTTTTAGTGCCCACTAAAGGACCCAAATTTTTCTCTTTAAACATGTATGGAAGTAAATCTCCACCTGAACCAGCTCTTTCATTTATAATCATCACTTTTGGTCCCCAAATTCCAGCCATTGGTGTTGTCCAAGGTTTTCTGCTTTCGGTTTTACTATTAAAATACCCAACCACTTCTCTAGACATGATATCAATCATATAATCTGCAGCAGAACCACCTCCATTATTTCTTTCATCAATAATAACTCCTTTTTTATCTTGTTGAGAAAAATAATATCTATTGAAAGATGTAAAACCAGGATTGCTAGTATTTGGAACATACACATAAGCTAATTTTCCTTTAGAAAGTTCATCAACTTTTCTTCTATTACTTTCTACCCAATCTATAGAACGCAAACTTCTTTCGCTATAAGTAGGTGTTATTAAAACTGTTCTTGCATCTTTTGTGGATGGTTTATCATTTACTTTTATATAAATCTCTCTTCCAGCAGTTTGCTCTAATAATTTATATGGATTCATTGCTGATGTTAGGGCAACTCCATTAATTTCAATTAAATAATCGCCTTCATTTACATTAATTCCAGGAATTCCTAAAGGCGCTTTGATAGTAGGATTCCAACGTTCGCCTTTATAAATTTTAGCAAAACGATAAAATCCGTCTTTCTTTTCGAAATCTGCTCCTAATAAACCCACAGGAACTCTATCAATATTTGGTAAATCTCCACCAGAAACATACGAATGCCCAATAGCAACTTCACCACTCATAATATCAACTACATAATTCAAATCGCTTCTATGTTTTACATCATTTATCCAAGGAGAATACCATTCGTAAATGTCATTCCAAGGGGCACCATGCACATTATCTACGTATAAAAAATCACGCATATATCTCCAGCCTTCTTTAAAAATTTGATGTGCTTCCGCTTTTGGGTCAACTTTAATTTTAAGATTCGTATTTAAGGTTTCTTTACCAAGTTTATCAGCTTTAGTGCTTTCTAAACTCCAATTCCCGTTTTTAGAAAGTAATATTGATTCTCTATCATTTGAAGCATTCATTGAAGAAACTTCTGTAGCAA
Organism: Polaribacter vadi; assembly: GCF_001761365.1. NCBI lineage: Bacteria > Pseudomonadati > Bacteroidota > Flavobacteriia > Flavobacteriales > Flavobacteriaceae > Polaribacter > Polaribacter vadi. Next base: position 3,702,802 of record NZ_CP017477.1, read on the forward strand.
AAATGGTAGCTTTTTCTTTAGAAACATCATAAGAATGTAATGTTAATCCACTAGCATTAGGAATAGATTCAGCAATAAAAACTTTATTTTTTGGGCCTTTTAATAATCCAGTATAATTTCTTGCAGGTAAATCTAAAACAACAGCTCTGTCAAATAATCCTTTTTCATCTATAATTGTTTTATTTTCTTCGGATGATTTTTTGTCAGACTTTTTATCTTCTTTCTTGTCTTTTTTATCATCATCTGTTTTCTCTTTTTCTAAAGATTCTTCATCTGTTTTTGGTAAAGTTGGTGCTTTATCTGTAGAATTTAAAACAACTGTATATAAGGCTCTTGTAACACTTGGATCGTAAGAACTCATGTCTAACCAACCAGTTTGCAAACCATAATCTGTACTTGCTAATGTATAAATATACTTTCCTGATGCATCCCAAACAGGTGAAATTGCATCTGCAATTGGATCTGTAATTTGAACAATTTTCTGTGTACTAATTTGGTATGCATAAATAGATTTAAAATTATTATTATTTTGTTTTGCATAGGCTATCCAATCGCTATCTGGAGAAAATTTTGGATTCATCGTTCTGTTTGGATGTGCAAAACCATCTGCATCAACTTTAGTGATTTTTTTATTTTCTATATTGATAATCCAAATTACAAAATTAGTATCTGTATAGGCAATATGTTTTCCATCTGAAGACCAATCTGGCTGAAAGTAAAAAGTAGGATTTGGTAGTTTTATAAATTCTTGATTATCGCCATTTTGATCTGCCAATACTAATTCATATTCTCCATTTTTATCAGAAAACCAAGCAACTTTATCGCCTTTTGGAGACCAAATTGGTGAACGATCTGCTACTCCAGAAGAATTTGTTAAGTTTCTCCACGTTCCATTTTCTTTAGGAATTGTAAAAATTTCTCCTCGATGTTCAAAGATTGCTCTTTTTCCATTTGGGGAAACATTTGGATTTGTTAAGTTTCTTCCAGTAACATTCATCCATCTTGTTCTAGAGTAATTTAAATCCCCTTTAACAGTAATTACAATTTGATTTGTTTCTTTGGTTTCTGGATTTAAAAAATGCAAATAACTTCCTTGTTCGTAAACAATTCCGTTTTTATTGGCATCAATATTTTTAACATCAAATTTCTTGTGAAATGTAATTTGTGTTTCTGTTTTTGTGTTGATGTTATAAGACCAAATATTTGCTGTGTAATCTCTTTCTGAAATATAATATACATCTCCATTAAACCAAACAGGGTTTACATGTCTTTCTCCATCTTTTTGTGGAGTTTTTATCAATTCTTTTGTTTTTAAATCTACAATCCAAATAGGCATTGCTTGGCCACCTCTATAATTTCTCCATTCAGCATCCCAACTTGTAATTGGTGTATAGGCAATATATTTATTGTCTTCAGAAATTTCTCCATAAGCAGCTCTTGGAATTTCAAAAGGTTCTGGCATGCCACCTTCAGTAGAAATCGTATAAAATTTATTGGTTTGTGTAGGTTTAGATTCTCTGTTAGATCTGAATAATATTGTTCCATCTGGAGTCCAACCTTGTACAATATCTGCTGCAGAATGATAGGTTAATCTTTTTGGTTCTCCACCAGTTGCAGCAACTATATAAATATCTGTATTTCCATCATATTCTGCTGTAAAAGCAATCCATTTTCCATCTTTAGAAAATTGTGGATTAGATTCTTCACCTTCATCACTTGTTAAACGAACAGCATTGCCACCATTTATAGGAACTTTCCATAAATCTGCTCCATAAACAAAAACAACATCAGTATTTGATAAGGTTGGTTGTCTTAACAATCTTGTGCCTTGTGAAAAAATAGAATAACTAAAGATTAAAGTAAAAAGAAGGATAATTTTTTTCATAATAAATGCATTTTGATTCATTTTTTAAAGATAAAAAAATCAAATTAAAAATAAGCATGAAAAAAAGTAAAGAAAATCTATTTAGCAAATAACTGCCCAATATCTTGAAAAGCTTTAAATTCTAAAGCATTATTTTCTGGATCTTTAAAAAACATCGTTGCTTGTTCACCCACTTTTCCTTTAAAACGGATACAAGGTTCAATTTCAAATTTTGTGTTGGCTGCTTTTAATCTATCAGCTAAAGAATGCCAATCTTCCCAAGTTAAAACAACACCAAAATGAGGTACAGGAACATCAAAACCATCCACAGGATTTGAGATTCTTTGTGGTTTAAAATCTTCTTTTTGATGAAGTACCAATTGATGTCCAAAGAAATTAAAATCTACCCAACTTTCTGTAGATCTACCTTCAGAACAGTTTAAAATATCTCTGTAAAATGTTCTGCAAGGTTCTAAATTCTGAACAGGAATTGCAATGTGAAAAGGTTGTATCATTTAAAGTAGATTTTAAGAGTCGTTTTTTTGATGGTTGTTTATCAAAATAAAAATACAAAAAATTATATACGTAACAAATCATCATGAATAAAAGTATAGTCTAAAACCTCTTGTATTTTTTTAGAGCTGATAATTTTCCATTCATACACTTCATTTTCTTCAAATTTTGGTACTTCAAAATCATTATTTAATTTTGCCAGTGTATAAAATTCTCTTCTTGTTGGGTGATGATTTGAACAGGCGTTAAAAGTTTCATTCCAGCAATTCTGAGCAATAATTTCTTGAATAATTTCAATACAATCTTCTTTATGAATCATATTTACAAAGCCTTTTGGCTGTGGAATTTTCTTTCCATTTTTAAACCAATTTGCAGGTTGTCTTTCATCACCAAATAAACCCGCAAAACGAATAATTGTAGTCTCAAAAAAAGTGTTTTCTCTAAACAAGTTTTCAATTTCTGTAAGAGGTAATTTTAAAACGGCATCTTCCTCTGTCATTACTTTATTTAATTTTCCATACACAGAAGTAGAGCTTATAAAAATTACTTTTTGGATTGACGATTCTTGTATTTGAGCAATCAAATTTTCAAAACCATCTACATCTTTAGAGGTAATGGCTATAATTAAAATATCAGAATTTAAGAAACTATCATATTCTTCGAAATCGCTAATATCAACTATATAAGGTTCAATACCATTCATTTCTAAAAGCTCTAATTTTTCTTCGGATGTTGTAGAACCTTTTACAGTATACCCTTCATTTATAAAAGAAATTGCAAGGGTTTTTCCTAGCCAACCACAGCCTAAAATGCTTATTGTATTCATATATAATTGATGTTAATTTTATGGAATTATAGCAAAGATACAATGCCTTAATTTAAGATTTTGTTAACGTTTGTACTTTTTGTAAATCGTAAATTTGAGATAATTATAAATTAAATAATTCAGTAATTATGAAAAAAATAATACTATCACTATTTGTAGCGGCTTTTGCTTTTTCTACAAATGCACAAATTAAAACACCAGCACCAAGTCCTGCTCAAAAAATTGTACAAACTGTTGGTTTAACAGATGTAACTGTAGAGTATTCTAGACCTAGCATGAAAGGAAGAAAAATCTTTGGAGGTTTAGAAGATTATGGAAAAGTTTGGAGAACAGGTGCAAATGCAAACACAACACTTACTTTTTCTACAGATTTTATGGTAGATGGTAACACTTTAAAAGCAGGAACGTATGCATTATATACAATTCCTGGAGAAAAAACTTGGGATGTAATGTTATATACAGACGCAACAAATTGGGGAGCTCCAGCAAAATGGGATGAAGCTAAAGTTGCAGCAAAAGTTACTGTAGATGCCATAGAAATTCCTATGAATATTGAAACGTTTACAATTTCTTTTGACGATTTAACAAATAATTCTGCTGTTTTAGGAATTATGTGGGAAAATGTTTATGTGCCTTTTGAGTTTAAAACTCCAACAGAAGAAATGGTTTCTAAGCAAATTACGGCTTTAATGGCTGGGCCTTCTGCACAAGATATGTATGCATCTGCTGTATATTATTTAGAAGCTGGTAAAGATATTAAACAAGCACAAACTTGGATTGACAAAGCTGTTGCAATGACTGCTGATGCTCCAAAATTTTGGTATTTACGTCAGCAATCTTTAATCCATGCAAAAGCAGGAAATAAAAAAGGTGCAATTGCTGCTGCAAAAGAATCTTTAAAACATGCAGAAATAGCTAAAAATGATGGTTATATAAAAATGAACAAAGAATCTTTAAAAGAATGGGGAGCAATGTAAATTGTAACTTTCTTTAAAAAATTAAAAATCTCAAGTTTAAGCTTGAGTTTTTTTTTTGTGCTAACTTTATATTGATTAAATTAGGTGAAAAATACAGAATGAATCTAGCCGTTTTTAGTACCAAACCTTATGATAAAGAATATTTTGAAAAATTCAAAAATGAATATGATATAAAAATCTCTTATTATGAAGCAAATTTAAAACCAAATACAGCAAAATTAACCAAAGATTTTGATGCAGTTTGTGTATTTGTAAATGATGTACTCAACAAAAAAACTGTTGAAACTATTGCTAAAAAAGGCGTGAGATTAATTGCTTTGAGATGTGCTGGTTTTAATAATGTAGATTTAAATGCATGTAAAGAAAATAATATAAAAGTTGTGAGAGTGCCAGCTTATAGCCCAGAAGCTGTTGCAGAACATGCAATGGCACTTATTTTAACATTAAACAGGAAAACGCATAAAGCCTATAACAGAGTTAGAGAAGGTAATTTCTCGCTAACGAATTTAATCGGTTTTAATTTATATAAAAAAGTTGTTGGTGTTGTTGGAACAGGGAAAATAGGAGCTGCATTTTGTAGAATAGCCAAGGGTTTTGGTTGTGAGGTTTTGGCTTATGACATTAATAAAAATGAAGAACTGGAAAAAAATGGAGTGAAATATGTTTCTTTGGAGGAACTTTTTAATAAAAGTGATGTTATTTCGCTTCATTGTCCTTTAAACGAAAAGACAAAACATATTATTGATAAAAGTTCCATCGAAAAAATGAAAAAAGGTGTTTTGTTAGTAAACACAAGTAGAGGTGCATTAGTAAATACCAAAGATGTAATTACAGGTTTAAAATCAAAAAAAATTGCCTTTTTAGGAATTGATGTGTATGAGCAAGAAGAAAATTTGTTTTTTAAAGATTTGTCAGAAAGTATTATTAAAGACGATTTGCTACTAAGGTTAAACAGTTTTCCAAACGTGTTGATTACTTCTCATCAAGCTTTTTTTACCAAAGAAGCTATGACAGAAATAACCACCACAACTTTAAACAATATTCAAGAGTTTATGAATGATGAGAAATTGACGAATGAAGTGAGTTAATACTCCAAACCAATAACTTTTCGAACATCATCTAAAGTTTGCATTAAATCTTTAGAGAATTCAAAAGTCATAATATTACTTTCTTTTTTGTTCTTTCTAATTAAGTGATTAAAATGTTCAGTTTCGTAACTATAACCAATGGTTTCGTAGCCAAAATCGATAGTTTCTTCCTTGTTATTTTTTATGATAGTAACAGTTGAAGGTTCGTGAAATTTCGTATTTATTTTTACGATAGCCTTTTCAAAAGTAAAAATCGCTTCTGTAGGTGTGTTTTCTAATAAAGTGCTCTTTAAATGTGCTTTTGCGTTTTCATACTCAAAAATAATTGAGCAACTAGAATCTGCACCGTTTTCAAAAAACGTAGCTTCTGCTTTGATGTTTTTTGGTTTTCCTAAAGTTGATAATGCAGCAAAAATTGGATAAATACCAATGTCTAACAAACTTCCTCCACCAACTTCTTTTTTAAAAACTCTGCTATCTGTATTATAAGGTGTATAAAAACCAAAATCGGCTTTTAGTTCTTGTAGTTTTCCGAATTTTTCTTGTTGTATTATTTCTAAAACAAAATCATAATGAGGTAGAAAATACGTCCATAAAGCTTCCATTAATAAGGTGTTATTTTCTTTGGCAACAGCAATCATTTCTGAAACATCTTGCAAATTCATAGCAAAAGGTTTTTCGCATAAAACTGCCTTTTTATTTTGTAAACATAAAATAGAATGTTCTTTATGAAAACTATGTGGAGTTGCAATATAAACAGCATCAATATCAGGATCTTTTGCCAATGCTTCATAAGAATTATAGGCTTTTTTTGCATTGTATTTTTTAGCAAAATCATTGGCATTTTCTTGACTCCTAGATGCAACTGCAACTAATTCTGCATCTTCTATAGTTGCTAAATCTGTTGCAAATTTATTAGCTATTTTTCCAAGTCCAATAATTCCCCATTTAATTGTTTTATTTTCCATAATATTTTTTTTTAAATCATTTTTTAATTTAATAATTGCTCAGTGTTTACAAAACGTTATCAAGTTTAATAATTAGGTTAATTAGTTTCAATTGTATCTAAATCCTCAAATTTATCTTTTGTAGGGATAAAAGTTTGTAAAATAATTGCAATTCCCATCACCAAAGCACAGCCTAGTAAATTGAGCCATAAATAAGGCAACCAATCTAAAAAGTAAACAGCAATAATGATAACTTGAGTAATTAATGCAGCAATAAAAACGGCATTTCCTCTTACATATTTTACAAAAAATGCCAATAAGAAAATTCCTAAAACATTACCATAAAATATAGAGCCAATTATATTTACTAATTGAATTAAATTGTCAACTAAATTAGCGACACAAGCCACAGAAATAGCAATAATTCCCCAAGCTAACGTGAACCATTTAGAAGCTTTTACAAAATGTTCCTCGCTTTTTTCTTCTTTTACATTTCGTTTGTACAAATCTATAGCAGTTGTGCTTGCTAATGCATTTAATTCAGATGCTGTAGATGACATTGCTGCAGATAAAATAACAGCTAATAACAAACCAATTAATCCTCTTGGAAGATTATTTAAAATAAAATGAATAAACACATAATCTTTATCATTCGATTCTATTTTCTCTAACAAATTTTCTTCATCAAGTTTGTCAATAATTACTTTCGATTTTGCTTTAATAGCCAAATCTCTTTCATTTAACTCCTGAATTTGTTGTTTTTCATCAACTTGAAATCCATCTAAAAAAAGTGCTTTTTTACTGTTTTCTATGTTGATGTGTTCTTGCTCCAAAGCTTTATATTCATCAACATATTTAGATTTTTGAACCTCAAGATTTGCACCAGGATTAAAATTTAATGGAGATGGATTAAATTGATAAAACACAAAAACCATCACACCAATCAAAAGAATAAAAAACTGCATTGGTACTTTTAAAAGTCCGTTAAAAATTAAACCTAACTGACTTTCTCTTACAGATTTTCCAGATAAATAACGTTGCACTTGACTTTGATCTGTCCCAAAATAAGACAACATTAAAAATGTTCCACCTAAAATACCTGTCCAAACTGTGTATCTATTACTCAAATCGAAAGAAAAATCCAACACTTCCATTTTATTACTGGCTCCAGCAATTTCAAGCGCATTTGTAAACGTAATATTTTCAGGAAGCTGACTCATAATCATAAAAAATGCAATGAGCATTCCAATAAAAATGATAATCATTTGTTGTTTTTGAGTAACATTTACGGCTTTTGTTCCTCCAGAAACTGTGTAGATAATTACCAAAAAACCGATGATAATATTCAGCGTCATTAAATCCCAACCTAACACTGCACTTAAAATAATTGCAGGCGCAAAAATGGTAATTCCAGCAGCCAAACCACGTTGAATTAAGAATAAAATAGCAGCTAAACTCCTGGTTTTTAAATCGAATCTACCTTCCAAAAACTCATAAGCTGTGTAGACTTTTAATTTATGATAAATAGGTATAAAAACTACACAAATAATAACCATGGCAATTGGCAAACCAAAATAGAATTGCACAAACCCCATTCCACTATGAAACGCTTGTCCTGGAGTAGATAAAAACGTAATTGCACTAGCTTGAGTAGCCATTACAGATAAACCAATTGTCCACCATTTTGAATCACTTCCACCTTTAATATAGTCAGTTACATTGCTGTTTTTACGAGTAACATAGGTTCCATAAGCAACTATAAAGATTAAAGTAACAGATAAAATTATCCAATCTACAAGATGCAATTTGCTCTCTATTTCCATCCTTTAAACTGTAAAATAAGTGGTGATAAAATAAAATGCGATGATGTAAATAACATTGGCGACTAAAACCAATGTGTATTCCTTTTTCCAAGTATATTTTTCTTGTTTCATTTTATATTATTTTTATTTTGAAGCTATTTCCTGCTTTCCACTATATCTTTTTAATTTCGTCATTGCGAATCAAGCTTTTTGCTTGATGAAGCAATCTGTTTGTCAAAAAAAAAAAGTGCTTTTTAAAAAGCAATTAAAAAGGATGTCGTTTCAATCAGGGCTAAACTTATTTATTTTAAACAGTACTTTTTAAGAGCAAATTATTTTTTTATTTATAATCAGAAAAAACATTTTATTACAAACTTCAAACTTCAAACTTCAAACTTCAAACTTCAAACTTCAAACTTCAAACTTCAAACTTCAAACTTCCAACCACAAACTACCTACTCTTAACAGACAACATATTCGCAAACAATTTATAAGCGCCAGAAACACCTGCAGGTAATTCTCTAAAGAAACTTAAACCTGTGTAGATGTAATTTCCTTTGCCATATTTTGCAATTAGTAAACTTCCATTTTTTGGCAATTCTCCTTTATCATACATAGAAAGTAAAGGTGTAAAATTTGGATCCCAAGCATTTGGAAAATACAAACCTCTTTCTTGTACCCAATCTTTAAAATCTTCATCAGTAATTTTATTCGGATAATTTAATAATTGGTGATTGCTATCTAAAATAGTTACGTCTGCAAATTCGTCTGTAACTCGATCTCTAGAAAGGCTTAATTTATATGGTGATCCAACATCAACACCTCTGTTTGTGTTGTATTGAACAATCATATTACCACCTTTTTCAACATACTCTAACAAATATTTTTGTTTAAATTTTAGCTCTTTAACCACATTATACGCTCTAATTCCTAAAACAATGGCATCATAACTTTTTAAATTGTCTTCATTAATATCAGCAGGGTTTATTTCATCTACAGTATACCCAATTTGACGTAAACTTTCAGGAACAGCATCTCCAGCACCTTTTATATAGCCAATTTTATCACCCGTTTTTTTAATGTTTAAACGAACAACTTTTGCTTCAGAATTTAATAAAATACGTTGTTTAGGAATGTGGCTGTAATTTATTTCAAACAATTCTTTCGTGTATTCTTTTCCATTATAAGAAGCAATCACTTCCATTTTTCCAACAGAAGCTTCTCTTGGAGGAGACACCATAAACTCAACAGTTTCTTCGTCGTTTTTTTGTTCGATATTAAAAGCAATTTCATTTGGTGAAACTTGCCAATTTTCGGGAAGTTTTAAAGTTACTTTACCAGAGATGAAATTTGCGCCAGCTTTTACAGTAACACTAACTTTTTTCTCTTTTTCATTTGAAAAAATAAAAACCTTATCTTCTAGTTTTGTGGTAATTAAAGGTAGAATTTCAAAAGGTTCGTAAATTTCACCTTTATCGCTTTCAGCATATTTTCTCACTATATTTTTAGTGAAAGTAATTGGGATATTTCCAATCACTAAATTAAAATCTATTTTTGCTGGACTTGGCGTTTCTGGTTTTCCTATCAACAAAGGATCATCAACAGTATACATGCCTAATTTAGCAGGTTTTCTTAACCAATAAGGATCAGAATATTCATCAACAGAAAGTTTGATATTTTGTGTAAAATTAATTTCTTGGTTGTTTGTAATAGTTTGTTGTTTAACAAAGGTTTCACCATTAATTGTAGAAGTTATGGAAGCCAAAGTCATAGAAACATTACTTCTGTTTAAAACTTCAAAATCAACTTTTATGTTAGAATTTGGAGTTCCTTTATTGCTTTCTGCAGAAGCTTCTAAATATAAACCAGCACACGCTTCAATAATTTCTAAAATTTGTTTTTTCTTTAAATTTTTCCAATGTTCATCCTCTAATAATTCAATTTTTTGATACGCTTCTACTAATTTAGCAATGTGTTTAGACGGATTTCTAAAATCGAAATTCTCTTCAATATCATATAAAATATCGCCAATTTTTCCACCACCATTGATACGATTCCAAGTAGTATTGATTCCTGAAAAAATATCTTTTTTGTCTTGTAAAGAATCGCCTTTTAAAAATTTTAAATATTCGTTTTGCGATCCTCTTGTGGATTCACGTCCAAAACCTTGAGACAAATGTTGGCTACTTGCAATAGAAGCTAATTCGTTATTTGAAAGCCCTTTTTGTGGGTAATATTCGCCAATATCAAATTTTATCAAATCTTTTGAAGCTGCTTCAAAAGCAGCATTGTCTTTATAAAACCAAGAAGATGTATTGTAGAATAAACGTTTTGGTTGCCAAATACTGGTGTTTTTTAATTGAGGAGTAAATTGTGTGCTATCATTTGCCAATTCAAAAGCTTCCACACTCAACATAGCAGAACTTGTATGATGCCCATGTGTAGTTCCTGGAGTTTCATGATTAAATCTATTGATAATCACATCTGGTTTAAAGGTTCTAATTGCCCAAACAACATCACTCAAAACCTTTTCTTTGTTCCAAATTTCTAAAGTTTCATCTGGGTGTTTTGAATAGCCAAAGTCGTTTGCTCTGGTAAAAAATTGTTCTCCACCATCAACATTTCTAGCAGCTAATAATTCTTGAGTTCTTATAACACCTAATAATTCTCTAATTTCAGACCCAATTAAATTTTGTCCTCCATCTCCTCTTGTTAACGATAAATAACCTGTTCTTGCTTTTATAGTATTTGCTAAATAAGCAATTAATCGCGTATTTTCATCATCTGGATGCGCAGCAATATACAATGCAGTTCCTAAAAAATTAAGCTTCTGAATTTTTTCGTAAATCTCGTTTGAGGTTAATTTTTGAGGTTTTTGTGCAAAATTTGATATGGAAATCAGCAAAAAAGCTGAAATTGTAAGTAAACTTTTTTTCATTTTTATTGTTTGATAACGAACAAATGTACTTTATTTTATCAGTAAAAAGGAAGGTCTTAACATTTTTATAACGTTTTAGAGTTCATCAACAAAATGCTGATAACCTGTTAATAAATTAATTTTCAGAATCACATATTAACATTATATTTGTAATACTAATTAAGAAAAAAACTAAATGAAATTTATTGTATCGAGTTCGCAACTGTTAAAACAATTACAGGTTTTAGGTGGCGTAATAAATAGCAACAATACCTTACCAATTTTAGACAATTTTTTGTTTGAATTATCAGAAAATCAATTAAAAGTTTCAGCATCAGATTTAGAAACCACAATGAGTTCTGTAGTAGATGTAGAAAGTGATAGTACTGGTTCTATAGCTGTTTCTGCACGTTTGTTGTTAGATACTTTAAAGACGTTTCCAAACCAACCTTTAACGTTTAAAACAGAAGGTGATAATACTATTGAAATAAGTTCTGATCAAGGAAAATATGACATGGCTTATTTTGGAGGTGATGAATTCCCAAAAGCGGTTTCTTTACCAAGTCCAAGTAAAACAATTGTGCCTGCACATATTTTAGGAACTGCGATTTCTAAAACTATTTTTGCTGCAGGAAATGACGATTTGCGCCCAGTAATGAGTGGAGTGTTTTTTCAGTTTAGTTCACAAAGCTTAACTTTTGTAGCTACTGATGCTCATAAATTGGTAAAATATTCTAGAACAGATGTTACTGCAGATCAAACTGCAGAATTTATAATGCCAAAGAAACCTTTAAACTTATTAAAAGGAATTTTAGGAGGTTCTGAAAGCGAAGTTACTATTGAATATAATGATGCAAATGCAAAATTTACATTCGATAATGTAGTTTTAGTGTGTAGATTAATTGATGGTAAATATCCAAATTACGAAGCTGTAATTCCAAAAGAGAATCCAAATAAATTAACGGTTGATAGAGCTTCTTTCTTAAACTCTGTGAGACGTGTTTCTATTTTCTCTAGCAAAACTACGCATCAAATAAGATTAAAAATGGCAGGAACAGAATTAAATATTTCTGCTGAAGATTTAGATTTTGCTAACAAAGCAGACGAACGTTTAAGTTGCGATTATCAAGGAGATGATATGCAAATTGGCTTTAACTCTCGTTTTTTAAGTGAAATGTTAAACAATTTAAGCTCAAACGAAGTTTTAATTGAAATGTCTTTACCAAACAGAGCAGGAATTTTAACACCTATTGATGGAACAGATGAAGGTGAACAAGTTACAATGTTGGTAATGCCAGTAATGTTGAATAACTAATTAGATTCAAGTTTTTGAATCAAAATATAAAAAGCCACAATTTAAAAATTGTGGCTTTTTGTTTCTTAAAGAGTTAATACAAAACGAAAACTTTAAATTTAAATTACGAGTGAAATATCTAAATTAAAAACTTTTTTCTTTTGATAAATAAAACAAATTATTGTTTCTTGTAAATAGTTTAATTGATTAAAATAAGTGTTTTTTATGAATCATAATTTTGATGTTGTTATTGTTGGTGGAGGTACAGCTGGCCTAATTTTAGCAAGAGAATTAGGTAAAAGCAAAAGAAAAGTATTGCTTTTAGATAGAAAAAAAGATTTATTAGAATTTTCTTTTAATACCCTAGCTAGCTTTATTGATTTAGATAAATTTGGTTTAACACATAATGTTGTAGCACAAGATATTGATACTATTGCTTTCCATTCTAAAAGAATGAGAAGAAATATAAAATCTAATTTATATGTGTTAGATAAAAAACAAGTGCATATAGAATTATTGAATGCTATAAATACCAATTTTGTAACGATTAAAACTGGCGTAAACGTAAAGACGATAGAAACTGATGAACATAACAATTACACATCAGTAACTGATCAACATAAAGAAAAATACACAGGTAAAATATTTGTGGATGCTTCAGGCACCAATGCAGTTATTAGTAAAGAAGTAGGTTTGCGCGCCAAAAAAGTAAAGTTAGCAACAGGTGTAGAATATAATGTAAAGTATATTGGAAAACCAAACGAGATACACCTTTTAATGGGTAAAGTGTATCAAGGAGGTTATGGTTGGATTTTTCCTTTAAAGGATGAAAGAGCCATTATTGGTTTTGGTACTTTTGATGATGAAGTTGTTAAAGATTTAAAAAATCGTTTGCATAAAATTTTAGAAATCCCTAAAATTAAAAAACTAGTTATTAAAGATAATGATAAGGTAGAAGGAGCAAGTATTCCTATAACACCTGTTTTAGAAAAATTTGTTTTAAATAATTTAGTGTGTGTTGGAGATAGTGTTTCTCAAGTAAACCCAATTGTTGGCGAAGGTTATAAATTTATTTTTGAAGCGGCTTTAATGGCAAATAAGGCTATAGAGAAATCTTTAGAAAAAGATGATGTAAGCTATTTAAATGAGTATGAATTGGATTGGAAAAACAGATTTTCTGCAAACTATAATAGATCTAAAAAAACGCAAGAACGTTTCTTTAAATATTCTCAAAATAATATTTTGATGGATTATGCTTTGCTTCTTTCAAAATTTGTTACTGATAAAAGAGCTATAATATCACTCTCAGGAGAATATGGTTTAGAAAATAGTTAAGGTAGTTATAAGAGAATAAAACACGCAAAATTGATACATCAATTTTAAAAAAGAATATTTTTTTGTAACAATTTTAACATAATGAACACTAATAAGATATTTTAATAGTATTTTAGAAATTACCTAAAAAACCTTTAAAACGAAATTTTTATATTTGTAAATCAACTAAACTTTAAAAAACAATGGAAAATCAAGCAAACAGTAAAAGTATTATTTTAAATAGCGGCCTTTATTATGGGCTTCTCTTAGTTCTAACAAGTCTTATAATTTATGCTTTAGGGAAACATTTAGATACAACTGCTGGGTTTATTACTTTAGGAGTAACTGCAATTGGTCTTATTGGGTTTTCAGTCTTTGGAATGTCAACTTTTAAGAAAAATAATGGAGGATTTATGAGCTGGGGTCAAGGCTTAAAAATTGGAATTGGTATTATAATACTTGGTTCACTAATTAGTATTATTTATCAATATGTATTTTCAACTTTTATTGAGCCAGACTTTTATATGCAAGTAGAAGAGGTAACTAGGAACGGATTAGTAGATGCTGGACTTACAGAAGAGCAAATAGATGCTCAAATTGAAATGCAATCTAAATTTCAAGGAACACTAATAGGGAATGCTTTAGGATTGCTTTTCATGGCTTTTATAGGATTTGTTGTTTCTGCGATTGCAGCAGCAGTAATGAAAAAATCTGAAGAAGAAACTTACTAAATTTCAAACTTCAACGTTCAATAATTCATAAAATCGTAACTTTGAACTTTGGTTTTATAATATTGAATGAATACTATGGAAATTTCGGTAGTTATACCACTTCTTAACGAAGAAGAATCTTTACAAGAATTACACGATTGGATTGCAAAAGTTATGCAATCCAATCGTTATTTATATGAAATTATTTTTATTGATGATGGCAGCACAGACACTTCCTGGCAAGTTATCGAACAATTATCAGCCAAATATACTGCTGTAAAAGGAATTCGTTTTCAAAGAAATTACGGAAAAAGTCAAGCTTTAGATGCTGGTTTTGAACTAGCAAAAGGCAAGGTTGTTATTACTATGGATGCAGATTTGCAAGACAATCCAGAAGAAATTCCTGAACTATACAATTTAATTATCAAAGAAGATTTCGACCTTATTTCTGGTTGGAAAAAGAAACGATATGATAATGTTGTTACTAAAAATATTCCTTCAAAATTATTTAATGCAGCTGCAAGAAAAACATCTGGTTTAAAATTGCACGATTTTAATTGTGGCTTAAAAGCTTATAAAAAAGAAGTTGTAAAAGCAGTAAAAGTAAGTGGAGAAATGCACAGATATATTCCTGTTTTAGCCAAAAACGAAGGTTTTAATAAAATAGGAGAGAAGGTTGTGCAACATCAAGCAAGAAAATATGGTGAAACTAAGTTTGGAATCGATCGTTTTATAAACGGTTTTTTAGATTTGATAACCATTTCTTTTTTATCAAAATTTGGGAGAAGACCTATGCACATTTTTGGACTTTGGGGCACATTAATGTTTTTATTCGGAACTACGTTAGCATTTTATATTGGTGCAGTTAAACTTTACAAACTTTTTAACGGAGTTAAAACGATTTTAGTAACCAATAATCCTTGGTTTTATATTGCACTAACTTCCATGATTTTAGGAACATTACTTTTTTTAGCAGGATTTTTAGGCGAATTAATTATAAAAATGAAACCAGACGAAAAACACTATACAATAAAGGAAAAACTCAATTTCTAATCTGTATATTTGTATTTCAATTAACTTTTTTTATTACCTATGAAAGATATTTTAGACAAAGCAAAACAATGGTTAACTGCTACTTTCGATGCTGAAACGCAGACAGAAATCCAAAATTTAATCAACAATAATCCAAACGATTTAGCAGACAGATTCTATAAAAATATGGAATTTGGAACTGGTGGAATGCGTGGAATTATGGGTGCAGGAACTAATAGAATTAATAAATATACATTAGGAAGAGCAACGCAAGGTTTGTCTAATTATTTAATTGATAACGTAAAAAAAGAACAATTAAGTGTTGTAATTGCTTTCGATTGTAGGCATAATAGTAAAAAGTTTGCCAAAGTTGTGGCAGATGTTTTATCAGCAAATAATATAAAAGTTTTCTTGTTTGAAGATTTACGAGCAACTCCAGAATTATCATTTGCAGTTCGTCATTTAAATTGTGATGCAGGAATTGTTTTAACAGCTTCTCATAATCCACCAGAATATAATGGTTACAAGGTGTATTGGGCAGATGGAGGACAAATTGTTCCACCTCATGATAGTGGAATTATTGGAAACGTAAATGCGTTAGATTTTTCTGAAATTAAGTTTGATGCAAATGAAGACCTAATTGAAACGATTGGAAAAGAAGTGGATGCTGTTTTTATAGAAGATTCTGTAAAAAATGGTTCATTGTATGATAAAATTGATCGTAAAAATTTAAAAATAGTTTTTACATCCTTGCATGGAACTTCTATTGTTTCTGTGCCAGATGCATTAAAAAAAGCGGGTTATACAGATGTTCATATTGTTGAAGAGCAAAGAGAACCAAATGGAGATTTCCCAACAGTAAAATCGCCAAATCCTGAAGAGCCAGAAGCTTTAAAAATGGCTACAGATTTAGCAAATAAAATTGATGCAGATATTGTAATTGGAACAGATCCAGATTGTGATAGATTAGGAGTTGCTGTAAGAGATTTAGATGGCAACATGAAGTTGATGAATGGGAACCAAACCATGGTTGTAATGACGAAATTTCTACTAAAAAAGTGGAAAGATGAAGGGAAATTGAATGGGAAACAATTTGTGGGTTCTACAATTGTATCAACTGAATTAGTAAACGATGTTGCAACAAGTTATAACGTTGAAACAAAGGTTGGTTTAACAGGTTTTAAATGGATTGCAAAAATGGTTAGAGATTTTCCTGAACTCGATTTTATTGGTGGAGGTGAAGAAAGTTTCGGTTATATGGTTGGCGATTTTGTAAGAGATAAAGATGCAGTTACTGCAACTCTTTTAGCTTGTGAAGTTGCTGCTTTAGCAAAACAAAATGGCAGTTCTTTTTACCAAGAATTGCTAAATATTTATATTGATAATAGTTTTTATAAAGAACACTTAATTTCAATTACCAAAAAAGGAATGGATGGTGCTGCAGAAATTCAGCAAATGTTAAGTGATATGCGTAATAATCCACTCACAGAAATTGATGGTGAAAAAGTAGAATCACTTTGTGATTATGATGCATCAACAAAAAAGGATTTAATTACTGGCGAGGTTTCTAAAATCGATTTACCAAAATCAAATGTGTTGATTTATCAAACTGAATCTGGTACAAGAATCGCTGCAAGACCAAGTGGAACAGAACCAAAAATAAAATTTTATTTTAGCGTAAATGCTCCTTTAGATAATACAAAAAAAGCTACGCAAGTAGAAGCTAAATTGGATGCTAAAATTCAACGAATTATTAAAGAGATGAAGTTGAATTAATGAGTTATTTTAAAGATATTTTAAAGTACGAAAAGAAGTATAGAAAATTTACAGTATTAAACATCGTATTTAATATTTTCTATGCTCTTTTTAATGTTTTATCAGTTTTAGCTTTTATACCTGTTTTAGGGATTCTTTTTGAAACAGATAAAGAAGTAGTTGCGAAACCAGCTTATGAAGGCATTACCAATATAGGCACTTATTTAAAAGAAAGTTTTTATTATTTTATATCAGAAAAAATTGAAAATGAAGGGCAAATTAAAACCTTGTTTTTTATCTGTCTATTAGCCTTATCATTATTTTTTCTAAAAAATCTTTTTAGATATTTAGCATCTTACGTAATTACTTTTTTAAGAACAGGAATTGTAAAAGATTTACGAGATAAATTGTACAATAAAATTGTAGAATTACCAATTGCTTACTTTACAGAAAAGCGAAAAGGAGATATTATTGCAAGAATGACTGCTGATGTGCAAGAGGTGGAGGTTTCTATTTTAACATCTATAGAAACTATTGTTAGAGAACCTCTTACAGTTGTCATTGCAATTTCTATCATGCTTTTTATGAGTATGAAATTAACGCTTTTCGTGTTTATTTTATTGCCAGTTTCTGGTTTTATTATTTCATCAATAAGTAAAAAATTAAAATCGAATTCTGTAAAAGCGCAGAAAGAAACAGGTACTTTTTTATCATTTATTGAAGAAACTTTAACAGGTTTACGAGTGATCAAAGGTTTTAATTCAGAAAAAATTATTGAGCGTAAATTCAATAAATCTACCAAAACTTTTAGAGATTTAATGACGAGTGTTTTTCACAGGCAAACATTAGCATCTCCAATGAGTGAGTTTTTGGGCTCTGCAACAATTATTGCGATACTTTGGTATGGAGGAACTGAGGTTTTATCGAACACAAGTTCTTTACAACCAGATGAATTTATGGGATACATTGTGCTTTTTTACACAGTTTTAAACCCAATTAAATTAATTACAACTTCCTATTACAATATTCAAAAAGGTGAAGCTTCTGCAGAAAGAATTATGCAGATTTTAAATACTGAAAATAGTATAAAAGACAAACCAAATGCACTTGTAAAAGAAAGTTTTGATAATGAAATTGAGTTCAGAAATATCTCCTTTAAGTATAAAAACGATTATGTTTTAAAAGATTTTTCTTTAACAATAAAAAAAGGAGAAACTGTTGCTTTGGTTGGGCAATCTGGAAGTGGAAAATCTACATTAGCGAATTTAATTACACGTTTTTACGATGTTAATCAGGGTGATATTTTAATTGATAATGTTAGTATAAAAGATATTACAAAAAAATCTTTACGAGATTTAATGGGTATTGTTACACAAGAATCTATTTTATTTAATGATACTGTAGAAAACAATATTAAATTAGGCACAGAACATGCAACAAAAGAAGCTGTTTTAGAGGCTTCAGAAATTGCAAATGCAAACGAATTTATTCAGAATTTACCAGAAAAATTCGAGACTAATATTGGTGATAGTGGAGGAACACTTTCTGGTGGACAAAAACAACGATTATCAATCGCAAGAGCAGTTTTAAAGAATCCGCCAATTATGGTTTTAGATGAAGCAACTTCTGCTTTAGATACAGAATCTGAACAATTAGTGCAGCTTGCTTTAGAAAAAATGATGCAAAACAGGACTTCTTTAGTAATTGCTCACAGACTTTCTACCATTCAAAAAGCAAATAAAATTGTGGTGATGAAAAAAGGAAAAATTGTAGAACAAGGAAAACATGAAGAATTATTAGCTAAAAAAGGCGAGTATTTTAAGTTAGTAACGATGCAAAGTTTGAGTTAAAAATGAATAGTTTCTCTAAAAGAGTCCAAAAATTTAGAAAAAACTCTTTTCAAACACCAAAAAGTATCTATCTCTTTGGATTATTTTTTGCTTTAGTAATTACTTTAAAAGAGGTTCTAAATATTTCTGATAATAATTTTCAAATCTTTTCTTTTGGCTCTCTTGATTTCTGGAATGATGTAAATCCTTATTCAGACTGGTCTCATTTAAATAAAAGGGGAATACCTTTAGATGTATTTATTTATCTGCCATTATTTTCAATTTTATTTACTCCTTTTGCATTATTGCCAAGTTGGTTAGGCGCTTTTTGCTGGAATTTTTTTACGTATTCTTTATTCTACTTTTCTATTTTTAATTTACCAGATAAATACGATTTTAAAAATAAAAAATTTATCTTTTTTATTTCTTGCTTGCTCCTTTTTGCAACGATATTATCAATGCAATTTAATCCTGTGGTTGCTGCAATTTTCTTACTTTCTTATACATTGTTAGAAAAAAAACACAGTTTTTGGGCAATCCTTTTAATTTGTATTTCAGGCTTTACTAAAGTGTATGGAATTTTTCAATTATCAATGCTTATTTTTTATCCGAAGTTTTGGAAAAATGTTTTGTACACAATTGGAGTAAGTATTGTCTTGTTTTTTGCACCTTTAGTACGTTTTAATTTTACTGAAATGATTGATTATTATCAATCTTGGATCGTTTCCATTTCAGATCATTCAAAAATGCAAATTTATTACAGTATTTATAGAGCTGTATATTCAATTACGCCAGCAATAAATAATTTTGCCTCTAAAGTTTCTATTGTTATATTATTTTTAATTTTTGCTATTGGTCTTTATCAACAAAAAAGAATAAGACACTCTTTTGTTTTAAGAGCTCAATTTTTAGGAATTTTAATGAGCTATACAATTCTTTTTGGTTTAGGTTCAGAACTACACACGTATGTAATTGCTATGGTAGGGTATGCAATTTGGTATATTTTTATTGATAAAACATCATTAGATAAAGTATTACTTTGGATTAATTTTTTTCTTTTGGTAATCTTTCCTATTGATATTTTATGTCCTGTTTTTATTTCAAAATTTGTATTAGGAAAATTACATTTGGGCGTTATTATGTTTTTTATCACTTGGTGTGTTATGGTTTACAAATCGTTCTATTTATCAAAAACTAAAGCTATTGAAAAAAAATCAGATGATTTATAATGTAGCTATTACTTTAATTTTTAAAAATGAATTTTAATGGATACCTGTATCATAATTCCCTGTTATAATGAGTTTGATAGATTACCAATTTTAGATTTTACAAATTATATAAAAGAAAATAAGATACATTTTTGTTTTGTAAATGATGGTAGTACAGACAATACTTTAAGTGTATTGAATTCCCTACAATTAAGGTTTCCTAATAAAGTTACAATTGTTAACTGTGAACAAAACGTTGGTAAAGCAGAAGCTATAAGAAAAGCTGTTTTAATTGTTGCAAAAAAAACTACCTTCTCATATATTGGTTTTTTTGACGCAGATTTGGCAACTCCATTAACTGAAATACAGGCCTTATTACAAACATTAAAAGCGAACTCAGAAATTAGATTAATAATGGGAAGCAGAATTAAGAGACTTGGTAGCGTTATTAATAGAAAATATTCAAGGTTTTTATTTGGTCGAATTTTTGCAACAATTGTAAGTGAATTCCTTTTGAAATTACCAATTTATGATACGCAATGTGGGGCTAAAATTTTTAAAAAAAATATAGCTTTAATAATGTTCAAAGACCAATTTATAACCAAATGGATTTTTGATGTAGAAATGCTATTAAGGTTAAACCAAAAATTCGGATTAGAATTTATGCAAAATAGTATCTACGAATTTCCTTTAAATATTTGGGAAGAAAAAGGGGGTTCAAAAATCAAGTTTTTAGATTTTTTTAATGTTCCAAAAGATATTATTAATTTAAAAATAAGGTATAAAGACTAGCTGTTTTAAGCTAGTCTTTATACTTTATTAATATTATATATTCATTTTTTTGCTTTTTTGCAAATAAAACTAATCAATTAACTTTAACCCCAAACTTATTCCTTTTTCAATCATAAAATCATAACTAGCTTTGTGTTCATTAGGAATTTCACCATCTAAAATAGCATTTTTAATCGCTTCTTTTATTTGCCCAATTTCTCTGCAAGGTTTTAAGTTGAAAGCTTCCATAATTTCTTCGCCAGTTATTGGAGGTTGAAAATTACGTACTTTGTCTCTTTCTTCAACTTCTTTAATTTTAGAGCGAACAATATCAAAATTTTTATGATAAAGTTTAAATTTTCTTGGGTTTTTTGTAGTAATATCTGCTTCACACAACGTCATTAAAGAGTTGATGTCATCACCTGCATCAAAAACCAAACGCCTTACAGCAGAATCTGTAACATCACTTGCCAATACAATTGGTCTTGAACTTAACAAGACCATTTTCTGAACAAATTTCATTTTGTTGTTCAGTGGCATTTTTAATTTTTTAAAGATTTTATACACCATTTTTGAGCCTACAAATTCATGTCCATGAAACGTCCAACCCACTTTTTTACTGAATCTTTTTGTAGGTGCTTTTCCAACATCATGTAAAAGAGCAGCCCATCGTAACCAAACATCATCTGTATGTACAGCAATATTATCTACAACTTCTAAAGTGTGATAAAAATTATCTTTATGTTTCTGACCTTCAACTTCTTCAACGCCTTTTAGTGCGATTAATTCAGGTAGAATTTGAGGTAATAAATTTGTTTTTTCTAATAGTAAAAAACCTACAGATGGTTTTGCAGATGACATTATTTTATTCAATTCAACTACAATTCTCTCTTTGGTAATTATTTGTAATCGATTTGAATTTTTAGAAATTGCAGCAAGCGAATTTTCTTCAATTTCAAAATTTAACTGTGTTGCAAAACGAATGGCTCTCATCATCCTTAAAGGATCATCAGAATAGGTAATATCTGGGTTTAAAGGCGTTTTAATAATTTTATTTTCTAAATCTTCAATACCATTAAAAGGATCTAAGAGTTCTCCGAAATTTTCTTCGTTTAAACTTAAAGCAAGTGCATTTATGGTAAAATCGCGTCTATTTTGATCGTCTTTTAAAGTCCCTTCAGTAACTTCAGGATTTCTACTTTCTTCAGAATACGATTCTTTTCTTGCGCCAACAAACTCAATTTCTACGTCTTTAAAACGCAACATGGCTGTACCATAGGTTTTAAAAACTTGTACTTTTGGTTTATTTGGAATTAGTTGTGCTACTTTTTTTGCGAGCTCAATGCCACTGCCAACAGCAACAACATCTATATCTTTTGCAGTGCCTCTTTTTAGGAAAAAATCACGTACAAAACCACCAATTACATAAGAATCGATATTTAGTTCTTTGGATGCCTGAGAAATTAATGTAAATATTTCTGATTGAATTGCTTCTGTGTACTTCATATATTTTTTGCAGTCAATTGGCAAATTTATTGTTTTACATAGTTTAAAAGAAGAAAAATAGTAAGAACATTTGTATTTTTGTGTTAACCTCTTTTATCAAACTAAAATTTAAATGATTATTGTAAGAATTCTTGGTGGTCTTGGAAACCAAATGTTTCAATATGCATTCGCAAAATCTTTGCAACAAAAAGGTTTTGAAGTCCAGATTGATATTTCAAAATTCAAAACTTACAAATTACATGGTGGTTATCATTTAGATACTTATAATATAGATTTAGAAACTGCTAATAGTTTCGATACTTTTTTAGCCTTAATAAAATTAAAAAAAAATGTAAAAGAAAAAAGTTTACTGTTTGATGAAAACATGTTAAAATTATCTGGCAACGAATTTGTGAAAGGATATTTTCAAACAGAAAAATATTTTTCAACTATTAGAGGAATCCTGTTACAGCAATTTACAATTAAAACTGAGCTTTCTGATTCAACAAAGAAATACTCAAAAGCAATTCATCAACATAAAAATTCTTGTTCTTTACATATTAGAAGAGGAGATTATATTACTGATAAAAAAGCAAATAGTGTTCATGGAACTTGTGATTTAAACTATTATGCTTCAGCTATTAAATTGATCAATGAAAAGTTTGAAAACACTCACTTTTTTGTTTTTTCTGATGATATAATTTGGACAAAAGAAAACTTACAATTAGAAAATGCGACATATATAGACCATAAAACAATTCCTCATGAAGATATGTTTTTAATGAGTTTGTGCAAACATAATATAACAGCAAATAGTAGTTTTTCTTGGTGGGGAGCTTGGTTGAATCAGCATAAAAACAAAACAGTTATTGCTCCTAAAAAGTGGTTTGTAAGCCAAGAAAATGAGGTCGCTTCTAAAAATTGGATACAATTATGATGTCTTACAAAGTTTATTACATCAATTTAGATAAAAGTGTAAAGAGACGTGATTTTATGGAAAATCAATTTAAAAAATTGAACATTCCAATTACCAGAATTACTGCAACTTATGGCAAAGATTTAGATAAAGAAGTTTTAAAAAAAGAAAAAG
Organism: Polaribacter vadi; assembly: GCF_001761365.1. Taxonomy (NCBI): domain Bacteria; kingdom Pseudomonadati; phylum Bacteroidota; class Flavobacteriia; order Flavobacteriales; family Flavobacteriaceae; genus Polaribacter; species Polaribacter vadi. The sequence continues at coordinate 3,726,224 of NZ_CP017477.1, forward strand.
CGAAACATAACATTTTAGCACATTTTCCTTTTCCAAATGATGGTGAAATAGGTATTTGTTTAACGCATTTTAAATTGTGGAAATTTTTATCAAAACAACCAGAAGATTTTTCGATTGTTTTAGAAGATGATGCTTTGGTTCATGAAGATTTTTTTAAAGATTTAGAGCAGCTTTTATCACAAATAACCATGAATGATTTTTTAGATATTTCAGGTAAAAAAGGCTTTTATTCGCTTCAAAAAACGGAATTACTAAACAAATTCTTAATGCCACCAGTTTTAATGATTGGACAAATTATTGGTAAAAATGCCGCTCAAAAATTAGTTGATAATTTAAGTGATTATTACGCTCCAATTGATGTGATGAAACAAGATGTTTACAAACATAAAGTGCCTTTATATTCTACAAATAAGCAATATGTTGTAAGTGTTGATAAGAAAATGGGAGGGAGCACTATTCAGCAAAATAATATGATTGTTTGGAAAAAAACAATCAGAGAAATTATTAGACCTTTTTGGCAGGTTTTTACTTTATGTACCTATAAATTACAAAGATGTATTAGAAATTATTTCTTTTATCAATCTTTAAAATAAGGATTTATTTTACGTTTCTGTTTAATAACCAAAGTTTTATATATCTTGTTAGTACAGCATACGCTTGTGTTGTTGCTAAAATTAAACCAGCATAACCATCTAGAAAACCTTTTTTCAATATAAAATGAGAAAAAATCCTAAAAGGAGGTTTTATTAAAATATGGTAAGCATTTACAGTTTTGCCTTTTGCATGCAATTCTTGTGCTTTTAATTCTCCATATTGATGAATTTTAGAAATAAAATGATTGTAGTTTTTATACCCAAAATGATCAATTTTATGTTTGAAAAAACCAAGTTCGCCATTTGTTTTTATCGTTTCATGTACAATACCTTGGTATTTACAATGTTCTTTTAAAAACAAACGAACAACTTTATCTCTTTGCCAACCAGAATAGTTTATTTTTTTATCAGCAAAATAAAAACTTCTACGCACATAAAAACCAACTTTATTTTTTGGATTTTTTACAGCTTCTAAAATTTCTTTTTCAACTTCTGGAGTAACTCTTTCATCAGCATCTAAAATATAAATCCAAGGATGTTTTGCTTGGTCAATAGCAAAGTTTTTTTGAGAAGAAAAATCATCAAACTTTCGTTTGATGATTTTTACATTGTGTTTTTCTGCTAATGCAACTGTATTATCTGTACTATAAGAGTCAATTACAATAATTTCATCAGCAAAACCAACAGATTGTATGGCTTCTTCTATATGAATTTCTTCATTTAAAGTAGGAATTATTGCAGTAATTTTTGTCATAGCATTTTACTCTTTAAACAGCAACATCATACTCACGTAAAGCATCGTTTAAAGATGTTTTTTTATTGGTGCTTTCTTTTCTTTTTCCGATAATTAATGCACAAGGTACATTATATTCTCCTGCAGCAAATTTCTTGGTATAACTTCCAGGAATTACTACAGATCTTGCAGGTACAATTCCTTTCATTTCAACTGGTTCATCTCCAGTAACATCTATAATTTTAGTACTCATTGTTAAGACAACATTAGCACCTAAAACTGCTTCTTTTTCTACTCTTACACCTTCTACAACTATACATCTAGAGCCAATAAAAGCACCATCTTCTATAATTACAGGAGCTGCTTGTAAAGGTTCTAAAACTCCACCAATTCCAACACCACCAGATAAATGTACATTTTTACCAATTTGCGCACAAGAACCAACTGTAGCCCAAGTATCAACCATGGTTCCTTCATCTACATACGCACCAATATTTACATAACTTGGCATTAAGATTGTGCCAGCAGAAATGTAAGCTCCATGTCTTGCAACAGCATTTGGTACTACTCTTATACCTCTTTCTGCAAAGTTTCTTTTTAATGGAATTTTATCATGATATTCAAAAATACCAGCTTCTAAAGTTTCCATTTTTTGAATTGGGAAATACAACACTACTGCTTTTTTTACCCATTCATTTACTTGCCAACCATCAGCTGTTGGTTCTGCAACTCTTAATTCTCCTTTGTCTAATAAATCTACAACTTTTCTAATTGTGTTTATCGTGTTTTCTTCTTTTAATAAGTCACGATTTTCCCAAGCCGATTCTATAATTTTTCTAATATCTTCCATTCTAATAATTTCATTTTTGCAAATATAAATTGATTGCCAAAAACCAAGGCGAATATACGTTTTTTAAACAGATATGGCTTGTTTGTTTAAAATACTAAGCCTAGATTCTTTTAACATATTGATTTTATTCTATTTAATGTATTCTATTAGAAGTTTAAACTTTATTTTTGCAAAAAAAGTATAAGTTTTGGGAAGAATTTTAGCCATCGATTTTGGTAAAGTAAGAACAGGAATTGCAGTTACAGATCAATTAAAAATAATTGCTTCTGGTTTAACCACTGTAAAAACTGATGAATTAATCAAATTTTTGAAAGACTACATAGTTAAAGAAAAAGTAGAACTTTTTTTAGTGGGGAAGCCAAAACAAATGAATAATACTGATAGTGAAAGCGAAGCTCTCATACTTCCTTTTCTAACAAAATTAGCGAAGGAAATTCCTCAAATTCCTGTAAAAAGAATCGATGAACGTTTTACCTCTAAAATGGCTTTTCAAACAATGATTGATGGTGGTTTGAAAAAAAATCAACGAAAAAATAAAGCTTTGGTAGATGAAATTAGTGCCACAATTATTCTACAATCTTATTTATACAACAATGGTTAATTGTAAAATTAGCCGTTAAAAAATAAATTGTTCAAAAAAACCTATTTTAAAAATTCGTAATTCGTAATTGTAAATTGTACTTTTGCACCCAACAAAAAAGAAAATATGATTTTACCAATTGTAGCTTATGGAGATCCTGTTCTAAGAAAAGAATGTATGGATATTGATGCAGATTATCCGAACCTAAAAGAATTAATTGTAAACATGAAAGAAACCATGTACAATGCTTCTGGTGTTGGTTTAGCTGCTCCTCAAATAGGCAAAGCAATTCGTTTGTTTATAATTGATGCCTCTCCTTTTGCAGAAGATGAAGATTTAGATGAAGCTGATAGAGAAACTCTAAAATCTTTTAATAAAGTTTTTATAAACGCACAAATTTTAGAAGAAGAAGGAGAAGAATGGTCTTTTAACGAAGGCTGTTTAAGTATTCCAGATGTTCGTCAAGACGTTTTACGTCAACCAAAAGTAACTATTGAATATCAAGATGAAGATTTTAAAACTCATACAGAGGTTTTAGAAGGTTTAGCTGCAAGAGTTTTTCAACACGAATATGATCATATTGAAGGTGTTTTGTTTACAGACAAAATATCATCACTTAAAAAAAGATTGATTAAAAAGAAATTGGAAAACATTTCTAAAGGGAAAATAAATGCTGATTATAGAATGCGTTTCCCAAACTTAAAAAAAGGTAGATAATATTATATTTATTGATGTTTTATTAAAAAAAACATCAACTAAACATAAAATTAAAAGCCTTCTCGATTACAATCAAAATAAGACACTTTATAAAAAAATATATATAAATGGAATTTAGTAAAATTATTTCAGTAACTGGTAAACCTGGTTTGTTTCAAGTAGTATCACAATCAAAAAATGCAATTATTGTAGAATCTTTAACAGATAAAAAAAGATTGGCAATTAATGCTACACAAAATGTGAGCATGTTAGAGAATATTGCAATTTACACCTATGAAGAAGATATGCCTTTGTTAGAGGTTTTTAAAGCAATGGCTGCAAAAACAGAAGGGAAAGAAGCAATTTCACACAAAGAAAGTGGGAAAAAATTAGCCTCTTTTTTCGAAGAAGTTTTACCAAATTACGATGCTGAAAGAGTGTATTCTTCTAACATTAAAAAAGTAATTCAGTGGTTTAATTTGTTGATTGAAGCAGGTTTCGATTTTACACAAACTGATGAAGTTGCTGCAGAAGAAAATACTGAAAAAGAGTCTTAAAAAATCTTCAGCTTTCAACAAGCAGTTTTACTATTTTTAGTTCATCAATTGGGCTTAAAATAGCGAACTTTTAATATGTTGCAATCAAAAAACAATGAACTCAAGAAAAGAACAACTTTCCGCATTTAATCGTTTGTTAGATATTATGGACGATCTTCGTGAGAAGTGTCCTTGGGATAAAAAACAAACATTAGAAAGTTTACGTCATTTAACAATTGAGGAGACTTATGAGTTGGCAGACGCAATTCTTGATAATGACTTGACAGAAATTAAAAAGGAATTAGGAGATGTTTTGTTACACATTGTTTTTTATGCAAAAATAGGAAGCGAAAAAAAAGCTTTTGATATTGCAGATATTGCCAATAGTATTTCTGATAAATTAATTAACAGACATCCTCATATTTATGGGGATGTTAAGGTTAAAGATGAAGCAGAAGTTAAACGAAACTGGGAGCAATTAAAACTAAAAGAAGGTAAAACTTCTGTATTAGAAGGTGTTCCAAAAAGTTTACCAGCAGTTGTAAAAGCAAGCAGAATTCAAGAAAAAGTTGCTGGAGTTGGTTTCGATTGGGAAAAACCAGAACAAGTTTGGGAAAAAGTACAAGAAGAACTTACAGAATTAAACGAAGAAATTAAAGCTGGAAATAAAGAAAACATCGAAAAAGAATTTGGAGATGTTTTATTTTCGATGATAAATTACGCACGTTTTATTGGCGTAAATCCTGAAAATGCTTTAGAAAAAACGAACAAAAAATTTATTAATAGATTCCAGTATTTAGAAAAAGCAGCCAAAAAAGAAGGGAAAGAACTTTCTGATATGTCTTTAACAGAAATGGATGTGTATTGGAATGAAAGTAAAAAGTACTTTTCTTAATTTTCTGTACAAATCATGCTTCATTTTTAAATCATTTTTTAGAAATGGTTTTCTCTTCAAATTATATATTTAGCAGTAAAATCAATCGTTTTACTCTATATAAAAGCAACATCTATTTCAGTATCAATCCATTAAAATACTTACAAAAATTATCCTATTTTTTATTGATAAAATAAAAATCTGTTGTAAATTTGCAGTGGCAAGTCCTACACAACTAGCTCCCTTTGAATCCTCCAGGGTGGGAACACAGCAAAGGTATTAGGTTGTAGCAGTGTGATGTAGGTAGCTTGCCATTTTTTTTGTTCTGAACTTATTTCAGAACCTCTCCAAAAAATTTAATATTCTACTCAGCTTTTTGATATCTCTTTTGAGTTTCTTGAAATTATCTAATAAAAATCACTTTAATTATTTTTATAAGTGTAAGATAAAGGTAAGTTTATACAACATTGTTATATTTCTTATTTTTGTTTTACCATATTTGTACATCAATAATAAATCAATTTTAAAACCCAATAACCTTTAATATATGAGTAAAGTTGTTTTAGTTACAGGAGCTTCCTCTGGAATAGGAAAAGCAATCGCTACTTTTTTACACGAAAAAGGATACCAAGTTTATGGTACAAGCAGAAATCCTAAAAACAAAGAAAATTTTGCTTTTAACTTAATTGCTTTAGATGTTTTAAAAGTTGAAACTATTAAAAATGCAGTAAATTTTATTATCAACAAAGAAGGAAGGTTAGATGTTTTGGTAAACAATGCAGGAATGGGAATTACTGGACCCATTGAAGATACTCCAACAGATGAAATGAGAGCCGTTTTTAATACAAACTTTTTTGGTGCTATCGATGTTTTAAAAGCTGTTTTACCACAAATGCGTTTGCAGAAATCAGGAACAATTATTAATGTTACCTCTATTGCAGGATATATGGGATTACCTTTTAGAGGACTATATTCAGCTTCTAAAGGAGCTCTTGAAATTGTTACAGAAGCTACAAATATGGAAGTGAAAGGTTTTGGAATTAACATTGTAAATGTTGCTCCAGGAGATTTTGCAACCAATATTGCTGAAGGCAGATATCATACTCCAGTTTTTGAAAATTCGGCATACAAAGAGAATTATAAAACAAATTTAGATTTAATGAATTCTCATGTTAGTGAAGGGATGAATCCTATAGAAATGGCAAAAACTATTTATAGAATCATAAATACTAAAAACCCTAAAATACATTATAAAGTTGGTGGTTTTATGGAGAAATTTTCAATTGTTTTAAAACGAGCTTTACCTGATAAACTGTATCAAAAATTACTAATGAATCATTATAAACTTTAGTCTTCTACGTTTATATGTTGGTTTGCATTTGGATTCAAATACATGTCAAGAATTTCAATTTCACAGTTCAAGGCATTAAAATTCATTTTAATCCAACCATAAAATTTCTGATTATTTCTAATCAATTTTACTGCATAATAATCTGGAATAGTATTTCTAAATTCTTTTAAATACGTTAAATTATTTTGTAAAAAAAAGTTGTAGTTTTCATAAGGAGCTTCAAATTCATAAAAAACATCTAATGAATTTCTAACTTCAGCCGAATTAAATTTATTTGCTGCGTAACTTCTCGTGTTTTCTGTAGAAAATGGTACTTCAAAAATTACAGGAAAAGGGGCACTAACATCTTTAGGCGATAAAATTTCATTTATACTTTCGTCTGTAGAAACTAATTTAATGTTATAAGCTACAAAATTTGGGTTATTAGCAAAATCAACTTCTTCTTCAGCAAGAATCGTATAATCAATTGTTCCATCCTCATCTAAATCAATATCTATTGGTAGTTTGTCTCCAAAACAATCAGAAAAATACGTATAATTTGTATCTTCAATAAAATAATCATCAGCGGCAAATTCTACCCAAAAATTAATGGTCTTCACTAATTTATCATGGTGGTCTCTATAAATAATTTGGCCAGAAAGTTTTTCGTTAAGCTCCCAGTCTTGTATCGTTACTTTTAGAACATATACTTGGGTTATAGCACTAACATCACCAGAACCACCATTATAAAATTCATATCCACGATCTATTTGTAAACAATTATCTATTTTATTAAAAACAAAATTAAGCGATTCAGAAACACCAAACTTATTTATATCTTTAGTATAGGTAATTTTAACTGTATTATCAGAATAATTACCTTTCCAAACAACAGGATTTGAATCACTTGATGTAATAATATTATCAGAATCTGACAAACCTAAATCATATAAATTGCAAAAAATAGTACCTTCAATGCCTTCTTCTGTATTTTTTGTTTCACAAGAAATTAGGATTATAAAAAATACAAGAAATGTTATATATTTATATATCTTCATTGATGGCTTATTTTCTAAAATTTAAAATTATTTTTATAATTGTTCGACTCTTTAAAACTAAGATAGTTTAATATAAAACAAAAAAAAGTACATATTTAGGCTATTTTTAAAGAATTTAGGGTAAAACTTATAATTATTTTTTCTCTTTAAAAGAGGATTGTAACTATCTTTGCTACAAATTAATCATATATTTTAAAAAACATGAAATTTTTTATTGACACAGCAAATTTAGAGCAAATAAAAGAAGCACAAGCTTTAGGAATTTTAGATGGTGTAACCACAAATCCATCTTTAATGGCAAAAGAAGGTATTACTGGGCAAACCAATATTATTAACCATTATAAAGCAATTTGTGAGTTGGTAGAAGGAGATGTTTCTGCAGAAGTTATTGCTACAGATTTTGATGGTATGGTTAAAGAAGGTGAAGCTTTGGCTGCTTTAAATCCGCAAATCGTTGTAAAACTACCAATGATAAAAGACGGAATTAAAGCCTGTAAATATTTTTCATCAAAAGGAATTAAAACCAACGTAACTTTAGTATTTTCTGCTGGGCAAGCATTATTGGCTGCAAAAGCAGGAGCAACGTATGTTTCGCCATTTATTGGTAGGTTAGATGATATTTCTACAGATGGTTTGAACCTAATTTCAGAAATTCGTTTAATTTACGATAATTACGGATTTGAAACGCAAATTTTAGCAGCTTCAGTTCGTCATACAATGCACATTATCGATTGCGCAAAATTAGGATCTGATGTTATGACTGGGCCTTTAAGTGCTATTGAAGGTTTGTTAAAACACCCTTTAACAGATATTGGTTTGGCTAAATTTTTAGCAGATTATCAAAAAGGGAATTAGAAATAGAATTTACTTTTTGGTTATGAATTTTTAATCAAAACGTATAAAAGTAATTTGAAGCTATTTCCTGCTTTCGCTACTCGCTTTTTTTGCAGAAAAAGCAAAAAAGAGCTCAAACAGATCGCTCAATCAGGGCTAGACTTGTTTGCCAGCAAATATTAAAATTAACAAAAACACTAAAAACTTATTGATTTTAGTGTTTTTTCCTAAAAGAAAAGTTTTTGCGTAAAAATGATAACACAAAGATTTTTTCCCCTTTGGGGAAATTAAAAGAGGCTTCCTTTTTTCCAAAAAAGGAACTTGCTCAACAAGTAATTTCAGCCTGTCATCAATTTAATATTGGTACAGTTGTAATTTCTCCTGGGTCAAGAAATGCGCCACTTACAATTGGGTTTTCTAATCATCCAGAAATAGAAACTTTAAGTATTGTAGACGAAAGATGTGCCGCTTTTTTTGCTTTAGGAATTGCACAACAAACGCAAAAACCAGTAGCAGTTTTATGTACTTCTGGATCAGCTTTGCTAAATTACTATCCTGCAATTGCAGAAGCTTTTTATAGCAATATTCCTTTAGTTATAATTTCTGCAGACAGACCAAAATATTTAATTGATATTGGAGATGGACAAACCATCAGACAAGAAAATGTTTTTGAAAATCATATTTTATTTTCGGCAAACTTAATTGAAAACGAAAAGTTTAAAACCAGAAATGCGCAATTAATAGGAGAGGCTTTGCAAATATCGGTTTCTCAACAAGGTCCAGTGCATATAAATGTGCCTTTTGACGAACCTCTGTACGAAACTGTTGGAGAATTAGCACATTTTAATTTTCCACATATTTCTTTGAGTTCTTTAGATAATTCTCATATCAACTATAAAAGTTTAGCAGAAATTTGGAACAAAGCCAATAAAAAAATGTTACTTATTGGCGTAAATTATCCAGATGCTGAACTCCATAAATTAATGGACTTATATTCAGAAGATAAATCTGTTATTTTATTAACGGAAACAACCTCAAATTTGCATCATGAAAAAGCCATTAATGCTATAGATCAATTAATTTTTTCTTTAGATGATGATGAGTTTAAGGAACTGCAACCAGATATTCTTATCACTTTTGGAGGTTTAATTGTTTCTAAAAGAATTAAAAAATTTTTAAGAACCTATCAACCAAAACATCATTGGAATATCGATGAGAAAAAAGCAATGAATACTTTTTTCTGTTTAACAGAGTTTATTCAAACAAAACCTGTAGATTTTTTCTCGAATTTTAATAATATCATTTCTAAAAAAGAAAGTGATTATCAACCAAAATGGTTAGCCATAAGAAATCGAAGAAGAGTAAAACATGCTGAATATTTATCACAAATAAAACATTCAGATTTAAAAGTTTATGAGCAAATTATAGAAAGCATACCAGAAAATTGCCAATTGCAATCAAGCAACAGTGCTGTTATTAGGTATGTACAAATGTTTAGTGTAAAAGATAGCATTAGTATTTTTTGCAACAGAGGTACAAGTGGTATTGATGGAAGCACAAGTACAGCAATTGGAGCAGCTTTTGCATCAAAAAAACAAACCGTTTTTATTACTGGAGATTTAAGTTTTTTCTATGATTCTAATGCACTTTGGAATAAAAATATTCCTGCTAATTTTAGAATTATTTTAGTGAATAATTCTGGTGGAGGAATTTTTAAAATTATTCCAGGACCAGGAACCACAAATGCTGCCAATTATTTTGAAACGCCACATTGTTTAACAGCAGAACATTTGTGTAAAATGCACGAATTCGAGTATCAACAGGCATCTTCGACAATAACCGTTGAAAAAGAATTAAAAGGATTTTTTGAAACATCAGAAAAACCAAAAATTTTAGAGATATTTACACCGAGTTTAGAAAATGACACAGTTTTAAAAGACTATTTTAAATATATAAAATAATGGATTTACACGAAGAAGAAAAAGAGAATCAAGATTTAGAGAACACTGCACAAGAAGATTTTCAACAAATTGAATACGATTTTAAGGAAGGTGATAAAGTAAGTTTAGTTATCGAAAACGAAACAGCTTTAGGATACACAGTTTGCATTAATGAAGAATTTGATGGTTTGCTTTTTAGAAGTGAAGTTTTTCAAGAATTAGAAGAAAATATGGAAGTTGTGGGGTATATCAAAAACATCAGAGAAGATGGTAAGGTTGATGTTTCTTTACGTCCACAAGGTTTTAGAAATGTGATTGATTCTGATGTTGATAAGGTTTTAAACAAGCTAAAAAATAGCAAAGAAGGTTTTTTATTGTTAACGGATAAAAGTTCACCAGATTCTATTCGTTTTCATATGAAAATGAGTAAAAAAGCTTTTAAAAAAGCAGTTGGTAATTTGTACAAACAAAAGCTAATTGTAATTAAAGAAGACAGGATAGAATTAGTTAGTAATCAACAGTAGGCAGTGATCAGTAATCAGTAATCAGTAGACAGTTGACAGTTTGCAGTCATCAATTTGAGACTGCCAACTGCATACTAAAATACAGCTAACTTAAACTATTGTCCTCCTAATCTTAGAATATTCTCATAAAAAGCATCCGAATTTGGGTCTGCAGGATCCATTTTTCCATAACCGATTTTATATTGTTTTAATGCTTTTTTAAACATTTTTCCAGATTCATAATATCTACCAATATAATAATCTCCTAAGTGAGATGTTGGGTATAATTTTAAAATCATTTTACCAAAATCTCTTAATTTATCGCCATTTTCTTTTTCGATAATAATTTTTTCAATCGCAAAAATATCTCTTTCTCTAATTCCTAAATTTGCGCCAAACAAAAAATCTATTTCTAAATATTTATTTTCTAAATAATAAATAGCATCACTTGGTGCTAAATCTTTTACTTTTTCATTAAATTCTTCATCAGAAATTGCTGAATAAATTTCAAAAATTTTGGTCATTGCTCTTGGAATTGCTTCACTGGTAGCAGAAATTGAACTAGAGGTTGTAATTACATCATTTATAATATTAAAATTTTTAATTTCTACACCACTTAAAGCTGTTTGAATTTGATCAATTTTGTTCTGTTTATCAGTTGAAAAAGAAGTAGAATTATTAGTGTAAAAATAAAAAGTATTGTCTTTTCTGCTAAATTTATCTAAATTATAAGATTGTAATTCACCACCAATAAAATCAGAAAAACTAGGATTTATACAAATAAAAGAATTGATAAATGCAGTATCTTCTTTCAGAAAATGAGAAATTAAATTTGCTGAGTAACCTTCGCCAAATAAAGAAATAAAAGGCGATGTTCTATAATTACTTTCCATATAAAAAATTACTTCGTCTCTTAAAAAAGCGTAAAAATTATTGGCTGTTGATGTTAATTGTCCTGTGTTTCTGTTAAAAGAAATATCTTGTCCTTTCGTTTCTTCCATAGAAATACCCACTACAATCTGTTTGGGAGCTTTGTCTTTTTTTGCAAATAAAACTGAATTTCCTACATAAATATCAAACAACAATTCCTCTTCTAAAACAATTGCCAAAGGATAATTTTTAATACTGTCCATTTCATATCCTTCAGGAATGTAAATTTTAATATTCCTTGTCGTATTTAAAATATCAGATTCTAAAGAGTGCTGAATTGTCTTTTGAGAAAATCCCAGCAAAGAAAAAAGTACAAATAATAATGAAAGTGTTTTCTGAATCATAGGTTAGATTGTTTATTTTTGCTGATAATGATTTTTTGTTCCTTGAATAAGAACGACTAAAATACAAAAATATGATACAACCCGAATGGAAAACCGCTAAAGAATACGAAGACATTACCTATAAAAAATGTAATGGAGTTGCAAGAATAGCGTTTAACAGACCTAATGTTAGAAATGCTTTTAGACCAAAAACAACCAAAGAATTGTATGATGCTTTTTATGATGCAGGAGAAGATGTAAATATTGGTGTGGTTTTATTATCTGCAGAAGGACCAAGTACAAAAGATGGCATTTACTCTTTTTGCTCTGGAGGAGATCAAAAAGCAAGAGGACATCAAGGTTATGTTGGTGATGATGGGTATCACAGATTAAATATTTTAGAGGTTCAAAGGTTAATCAGATTTATGCCAAAAGCAGTAATTGCTGTGGTTCCTGGTTGGGCAGTTGGTGGAGGACATTCTTTGCATGTTGTTTGCGATTTAACATTAGCGAGTAAAGAAAATGCAATTTTTAAACAAACAGATGCAGATGTAACTTCTTTTGATGGTGGTTATGGATCAGCTTATTTAGCAAAAATGGTTGGGCAAAAAAGAGCTAGAGAAATTTTCTTTTTAGGAAGAAATTATTCTGCACAAGAGGCTTATGAAATGGGAATGGTAAATGCTGTAATTCCTCATGAGGAATTAGAAAGCACAGCTTATGAATGGGCACAGGAAATTTTAGAGAAAAGTCCAACATCTATAAAAATGCTAAAATTCGCCATGAATTTAACAGATGATGGCATGGTTGGACAACAAGTTTTTGCTGGTGAAGCAACACGTTTGGCTTATATGACAGATGAAGCAAAAGAAGGAAGAGATGCTTTTCTTGAAAAAAGAAAACCAAACTTTCCTAAAAAGTGGATACCATAGGCGGTTGGCAGTAAATCAGTATTCAGTTGGCAGTCACAGTTGGCAGTAAAACAAAATTGTTTGCTTTTTTAATTCAGTAGAAAATAATAGTAGTTAGTAAATGAAAGTTTTTATTTATTAATTTTTAAAGAAAATATAACTAACACAAGAGTGTTTCTTCCCTTTGGGAAGATTAAGATGGGCTAATTTTATGAAATCACAAATAGTAACTTTTTTAATAAAATGTCCAGATCAAAAAGGATTGGTGGCAAAAATTACCAGTTTTTTCTACGATAAAGGATTTAATATTTTAAGTTGTCAGCAATATGTAAATGCTTTAGAGAATACTTATTTTATGCGAATTCGTTTAAATGCTGATGGAACCGAAATTTCTAAATCAGCCTTAGAAAAGGATTTCTTATCCTTAGCAAATCCATTAGAGTTTACGTGGTCTGTAAATTATGGAAATGAAACACAAAATGTAGCTATTATGGTTTCACATACAAGTCATAATTTATATGATTTGTTAGAACGCTCTAGAGAAGGTGGTTTAAACTGTTGCGTAAAAATGGTTATCAGCAATCACGATAAATTGAGGTATGTTGCAGAAATGTTTGGAATACCTTTTTATCATTTGCCAATATCTAAAGAAACAAAATTACAGCAAGAAGCACAAATTAGAGAACTTTTAGAGGCCAATCAGATTGATTTAATTATTATGGCTAGATATATGCAAGTTTTGTCATCTGGTTTTATCAATGATTATAAAGAAAGAATTATCAATATTCATCATTCTTCTTTGCCAGCTTTTCAAGGTGCAAATCCTTATGAAAGAGCGTATCAAAGAGGTGTAAAGTTAATTGGAGCTACAGCACATTATGCAACAGAAGATTTAGATAAAGGACCAATTATAGATCAGGATGTAAAGCATGTAAATCACGAAAGTACTACCAAAACTTTAAAAAGAATTGGTGCAGATACAGAAAAATTGGTTTTGGCAAGAGCTGTTAAATATCATTTAAATAATCAAATTATTGTTTCTGGAAACAGAGCAATTGTATTTCCAGAAACTGGAGAATAGAAGCCCATCTTCATCTTCCCAAAGGGAAGAAACTGCTGGGTTATCATTAGAATGGTGAAAATTTTAAAAAAGGAAAAAATAAATTAAAATAATTTCGAGAACTTCAAATTACCCAGATTGGAGTTCCTTCCCTTTGGGAAGGCTAGGATGGGCTTTGTTTTATGAAAATAATTTGTATTGGGCGCAATTACGCAAAACATATTGAGGAATTGGCAAATGAAAAACCAGAAAATCCTGTTGTTTTTTTAAAACCAGATTCTGCAATTTTACCGAGAAAAAATCCATTTTTTATTCCGCCTTTTTCTGATGATGTTCATTATGAAGTAGAGGTTTTAATAAAAATAAATAAAGTTGGTAAACATATTGATGCCAAGTTTGCGCATAAATATTATGATGAAATTGGTTTAGGAATCGATTTTACTGCAAGAGATGTACAGCAACAATGCAAAGAAAAAGGATTGCCTTGGGAAAAAGCAAAAGCTTTTGATGGTAGTGCAGTTGTTGGTGAGTTTTATCCGAAGGAAAACTTTGATTTAGATACTTTAAAGTTTCAGTTGTTTAAGAATGATGAATTAGTTCAGGATGGAAACACGAATGCAATGTTGTGGAAAACAGATGAATTAATTGCTTATGTTTCTCAATATTTCACCTTAAAAAAAGGCGATATCATTTTTACAGGAACTCCAGCAGGTGTTGGTAAAGTTGCAGAAAACGATACTTTAAAGGGAATGATTGAAGGTAAAGAAGCTTTTAATATTAGAGTAAAGTAAGGTGCAAAGACCTCACAGGTTTTAAAAAAAAACTGTGAGGTCTAACAAAATAAAACAAAAAAAGATGTTAGGATTAGTATTACTTTATTGGATTGGAAAATATTTCTACAAATTAGCAGAAGAATATGATAAAAGCAAATGGGGCTTTACAATTTTGGGAATTGTAGTTTATTATGTAGGTACTTTTCTTTTTGCAATTATTTTAATTTTTGGTGCAGAAATTTTTTCACCTGGGTATTTTGATGATGTAAATGAAAAATTAATAGACTTAATATGTTTACCTTTTGGTCTTTTATCATGTTACTTATTGTACAGTTACTTAAAAAAAACTTGGGAAAAGAATAAACCAAACCCTGATAAGTTAATTGATGAAATTGGAAAACCTTCGGACCAAATAATTTCTTAAATGTAATTATTAAGCTATATTGAGTAATCTAGTATAATAATAAATAGATTTGATAAATTTTATAATACAAATAATAGCATCTATATTTATTGGTGGTTGTTTTATATACTTAGCAAAAAGATTTAACAAAAATAAAATCTTTTATTTTTGTGTGGGTTTCTTTACTTCTCTTGCTATCCGATTTATGTATCTACTCATTTATGGCTTTATTACAGATTTTGAGATTCAACAAGATTTTCAATACAATAGAAATTTATCAATTTTATTAAGTATCATAATCCCTTATGTACTTTTCGTTTTTTTGCGAAAAAGATTAAAAAATAGAAATTCAGAGTATCAAAATATAAATGATATAGGTAAAGAATGAAAGCAGAAATTATAACTATTGGAGACGAAATTTTAATCGGACAAATTGTAGACACAAACTCACAATGGATAGGAACTGAATTAAATAAAATTGGAGTTTCTGTGTATCAGATTTCTTCTATTCAAGATGATAAGCAACATATTTTAAATGCACTAAAGGAAGCACAAGAAAGAGTAGATATTGTTATTATTACAGGAGGTTTAGGACCTACAAAAGACGATATTACAAAACACACAATTGCAGAATACTTTAATGACACCTTAGCTCTAAATGAAGAAGTTGTGCATCATATTAAAGACTTATTTGCAAAATACAATATTCCTTTTAGTGAATCAAATAGATTGCAAGGAATGGTGCCTACAAAAGCTACGTATTTAAAAAACGAATATGGTACAGCCCCAGGTATGTGGTTTTTCGAAAATAATACTGTTTTTGTTTCTTTACCTGGAGTTCCTTCAGAAATGAAAGGTTTGATGGAAAATGAAGTGTTACCCAAAATAAGAAAAGAGTTTCAATTGCCTTTTATTATCCATAAAACGTTAATCACTTATGGACAAGGAGAAAGTGTAGTTGCAGAAAGAATTGAAGACTTTGAAAATAATTTACCAAATTTTATAAAATTAGCTTATTTACCAGATTTTGGTAGTGTTCGTTTACGTTTATCAGCCAAAGGCAATCATAAAAAAATATTAGAAGATACACTTCAAGAAAAAATTGACGAACTATATCAACTAATTCCAGATATAATTTCTGGTTTTGATGATGGAGGAAAAATCGAAGACAGAATTGGCATCCTATTAAAAGAAAATGGAAAAACAGTGTCCACAGCAGAAAGTTTAACTGGAGGAAAAATTGCGGCGACTTTAGTTTCTGTGGCAGGTTCATCAACCTATTATAAAGGAAGTATTATTTCATATGCTGCAGAAACAAAAATTAATTTGTTGGGAGTTTCATCAAAAACCATCAAAAAACACTCAGTTGTTAGTAAAGAAGTAGCTGTAGAAATGGCAAAAGGAGCCAAAGAAAAATTAAAAACAAACTATGCAATTGCAGTTACAGGAAATGCTGGGCCATCAACAGACAATACAGATAAAAGTGTTGGAGTTGTGTTTATAGCAATAGCAACAGATTCAGCTGTTTTTGTAGAAGAATTTAACTTCGGAAAACCTCGAGGAAGAGTCATCGATAAAACCGTAAATAAATCTTTACAGTTATTATTGAAAGAAATATTAAAAAATTAATAAATTTGTTTTGTTCAGAATTAGATTTATTTGTAGATTTGCACCTCGTTTAGAGATAACACTAAAATAACTGTAAGAAGATGTCTAGAGTTTGTGAATTAACAGGGAAAAAAGCAATGGTTGGAAACAATGTTTCTAAAGCATTAAATAGAACAAAAAGAACATTTGACGCTAATTTAATGACCAAGCGTTTTTATATTCCAGAAGAAGATAAATGGATTACTTTAAAAGTATCTGCATCTGCTTTAAAAAACATTAATAAATTAGGAGTTTCTGCAGTAATTAAAGAAGCTAGAGCAAACGGATTTTTAACAAAATAAGTTAAAGCTCATAAAATCATATAGAGATGGCAAAAAAAGGAAACAGAGTTCAGGTAATCTTAGAATGTACAGAGCATAAAGCTTCTGGAGAAAGAGGTACTTCTAGATATATTACTACAAAGAACAAAAAGAACACTCCAGATAGAATGGAAATTAAAAAATTCAATCCTATCTTAAAGAAAATGACTGTTCACAAAGAAATTAAATAATTATATTTTCTAGAACTCAATTATTTGAGCACATAGATTTAAAACATTTATACAATGGCAAAAAAGACAGTAGCATCGTTACAAACATCTTCAAAAAGATTAAGTAAAGCAATAAAAATGGTAAAATCTCCAAAATCAGGAGCTTATACATTCGTAGAATCTATTATGGATCCTGCAAACGTAGATGCATTTTTAGCAGACAAATAAGATAAAATCTTACAAAATATACAAAACTACTTTCTAAATTTAGGAAGTAGTTTTTTTTGTGCCTTATAATTGCGTATTTTTGGGCGTTCCCTAAAGGTCGGGCTTTTCGCACTCGCTTTTTTTCTGAAAAAGAAAAAAGAGCTCAAACAAATGCTACAATCCCTAACGCAGGCAACTTTAATGACAATTTGACCAAACAAAACTATTGGCACGTTTTTTAACGTATTGATAAATAGTATAAAAAATAAAAAATGAGTTTTTTCAAAAATATATTTTCGAAAGAAAAAAAGGAAACATTAGATAAAGGTTTAGAGAAATCTAAAGAAAGTTTTTTCGGTAAATTATCAAAAGCAGTTGCAGGAAAATCTAAAGTAGATGATGATGTTTTAGATAATTTAGAAGAGGTTTTAGTAGCTTCTGATGTTGGTGTAAACACAACCTTAAAAATTATAACAAGAATCGAAGAACGAGTTGCCCAAGATAAATATGTGGGTACAGACGAATTAAACACAATTCTTCGTGAAGAAATAGCAGGACTTTTATCTGAAACTAATAAAGGGAATGAAACTGAATTTACAATTCCGACTTTACCAAAAACAAGCGAAGGTAAAAAAACACCTTATGTTTTAATGGTTGTTGGTGTAAATGGTGTTGGTAAAACAACAACTATTGGTAAGTTAGCTAGTCAGTTTAAAAAACAAGGATTAAAAGTAGTTTTAGGAGCAGCAGATACTTTTAGAGCTGCAGCAATAGATCAATTACAAGTTTGGGCAGACAGAACAGGTGTACCAATTATTCGTCAAGAAATGGGTTCTGATCCAGCTTCTGTAGCTTTTGACACGTTAACATCAGCAGTAAAACAAGATGCAGACGTTGTAATTATAGATACAGCTGGTCGTTTACATAACAAAGTAAACTTAATGAACGAGTTGACAAAAATAAAACGCGTAATGCAAAAAGTGGTCGATAATTCACCTCATGATGTTTTATTAGTTTTAGATGGTTCTACAGGACAAAATGCTTTTGAACAAGCAAAACAATTTACGTTAGCAACAGAAGTTACTTCTTTGGCAGTTACAAAATTAGATGGAACTGCAAAAGGTGGTGTTGTTATTGGTATTTCAGATCAATTTAAGATTCCAGTAAAATATATTGGAGTAGGAGAAGGTATTGACGATTTACAAGTCTTTAATAAAGTGGAGTTTGTAGATTCTTTTTTTAAATAGAATACTATCGATTATTATATTTTTAAAAAACACACTCAAATACTAAGATAAAAAAAACAAAAAATTGAAGCTTCAACTATGAGAATTAGTTGAAGTTTTTTTTTATAAAAAATTTACTTTTAGAATAGCATCGTTTTAATTTTAACTTCTTTTAAATAAATAAGGAACATTTGTATCAGAAATAGCATACATAAATAATGGTTTAAAGTGTTATCTTTGGATATCAAACTTAGAATCATGAAACAAATATTATTTATTCTCTTTTCAATATTTTTAATTTCTTCTTGTCAAAAGAAAGAAGAAAAAGAAATCGTTTATTTTAATAATTATGATGAAACTGAGCAAATAGAAAATCAGCAGAAACACGAAAAAAAGAGAATGCAATTCAAGCTTTTTCAATCTAAAATCTTAGATATGAATGAAGTTTTTAAACCATTTTATAAAGAATTGACTCAGTTTACTGAAGATAATTATGAAGATTTAAAACCTTTAATTCTAGAGCAAGATATTCCAACAATTCAAAAAAGTGTTCAAGAAGGGAAGTTAAGTTATGAAAAATTAACGCTATTTTATTTATATAGAATCAGAAAATTTGAAAGCGATTCCACTTTATCTTTAAATAGTATCATCGCTTTAAATCCAAATGTTTTAAAAGAAGCAAGAGAAAAAGATAAAAAGAAAGAAAACATTTCTGAATTTTCTATGTATGGAATGCCAGTTCTGTTAAAAGATAATATTAATACTAAAGAAATGGCAACAACAGCAGGAGCTGTTGCTTTGCAAAAAAATGAGACTGAAAGTGATGCCTTTATTGTAGAAAAATTAAGGGAAAATGGTGCTTTAATTTTAGGAAAAGTAAACTTAAGTGAGTGGGCTTATTTCTTCTGTTCTGGTTGTCCTTTAGGTTATTCTGCAATTGGTGGACAAACTTTAAATCCATATGGAAGAGCCGAATTTGAAACAGGAGGAAGTTCAGCAGGAAGTGGAGTAGCAGTGGCTGCCAATTTTGCAGTAGTTGCAGTAGGTACAGAAACTTCTGGATCTATAACTTCACCTTCAAGTCAAAATTCTGTGGTAGGTTTAAAACCAACAATTGGTGTGTTGAGTAGAAGTGGTATTGTGCCAATTTCTAGCACTTTAGATACTCCTGGACCTATGACAAAAAATGTAACAGACAATGCTATTTTTATGAATGCAATGTTAGGTTTTGACAAAGCAGATAAAGCATCAAAAAAGATAGATGAAGATTATTTTCAAAATGGATTTCCAACAGAGTTAGATGGCATAAAATTAGGTGTCTTAAGTTCTTTATTAACAGATTCTATTTATGCTTTAACTGTTGATAAATTAAGAAAAGTGGGTGCAGAAATTATTGAAATTACGCCTCCAGAAATTTCTTTTGATGGTTTTGTAACGTTGTTAAATATAGATATGAAGCACGATTTGCCAAGTTATTTAAAAAATAATGCAGAGAAATCAATCTCTATAAAAAACGTGAATGATGTTGTTGAATTTAATAATAAAGATTCTTTAATAAGAGCACCTTATGGACAGCAATTATTTGATGGAATTGTAAACGATAAAACAACATTAACAGAATTAAAGGAAATTAAAAAGAATTTAAAAGCTGAAGCTGAAAAATATCTACAAGCCTTAAAAGATGAAAGTTTAGATGCAATTTTATCGATAAATAACTATCATTCAGGAATTGCAGCAGTTTCATTTCATCCAACATTAACAGTGCCTATGGGTTATAAGAAATCTGGAGAGCCTGTAAGTTTAACTTTTATTGGAGTTCCTTTTTCTGAAAGGAAATTATTGGAAATTGGTTATGTTTTTGAACAATTAACCAGAGTTAGAAAGATGCCTAAAAACTATCAATAGAAATGGTAACAATCCTTAGAAAATGCCTATTTTTGCACTCGTTTTAAAATTGAAGAAAGTTTAAAAATATTTACTGCTAAAAGCTTATGGCTTAAAGCATAAAGTTGAAAATATGCGTACAAAAACCATCAAACAAAATAAGATTAACGTTGTAACTTTAGGGTGCTCAAAAAACATTTACGATAGTGAGGTTTTAATGGGGCAATTAAAAGCCAATGGAAAAAATGTGGTGCACGAAGATGAAAATGATGATGGAAATATTGTCGTGATTAATACTTGTGGCTTTATAGGTAAAGCAAAAGAGGAATCTATTGATACTATTTTGCATTATGCACAAAGAAAAGAAGCTGGTGAAATTGATAAAGTTTTTGTTTCTGGTTGTTTAAGTGAACGTTATAAACCAGATTTAGAAAGAGAAATTCCAAATGTAGATCAATATTTTGGGACACACGATTTACCAAATTTATTAAAAGTTTTAGAAGCAGATTATAAACACGAATTAATTGGAGAACGTTTAACAACCACTCCAAAACATTATGCATACTTAAAAATTGCAGAAGGTTGTGATAGACCTTGTTCTTTTTGCGCAATTCCTTTAATGCGTGGAAAACATAGATCTACACCCATTGAAGATATTGTTATAGAAGCAACAAAATTAGCAGAAAAAGGTATTAAAGAAATTATGCTAATTGCGCAAGATTTAACGTATTATGGTTTAGATATCTACAAAAAAAGAGCTTTAGCACAATTATTAGAAGCGTTGGCAAAAGTAGAGGGAATTGAATGGATTAGAATGCATTATGCGTTTCCAACTGGTTTCCCAATGGATGTTTTAGATGTCATGAAACGTGAGCCAAAAGTGTGTAATTACTTAGATATTCCTTTACAACATATCAATACTGAGTTGCTAAAGTCGATGAAAAGAGGAACAACACACGAAAAAACAACGGCTTTAATTCATAAATTTAGAGAAGCTGTGCCAGAAATGGCAATTAGAACCACGTTAATTGTTGGTTATCCAGGAGAAACAGAAGAAATGTTTCAAGAATTAAAAGATTGGGTAGAGGAAATGCGTTTTGAAAGATTGGGTGCTTTTGAATATTCTCATGAAGAAAATACAGGTGCCTATGTTTTAGAAGATGATGTGCCTGCAGAAGTAAAGTTTAAAAGAGTTAATGAAATTATGGAAGTTCAGTCTCAAATTTCTTGGGAATTGAATCAACAAAAAATAGGAAAAACTTTTAAATGTTTATTTGATAGAAAAGATGGCGAATATTTTTATGGACGTACAGAATCTGATTCACCAGATGTTGATAACGATGTTTTGGTAGATGCTAAAGAGCATTATATTAAAATCGGTGAATTTATAGATGTAAAAATTCACGAAGCTGGAGATTATGATTTATATGGAACTCCTGTTAAAAAACAAGAAAAGCCAGTTCCTTTGCATCAGAAAAAAAGCAAATAATTTTAAAAAAGCTATAAACAACAAATCCTCTTCAATTGAAGAGGATTTGTTGTTTAAGAAAAGACCTGACAGGTTTTAAAAACCTGTCAGGTCTAAAAAATTATTTCAATTGATCAGAATTCAAAAGAAAAACGGCATTGGCTAAAAATAACTTTCCATTTTCCCAAAAAGATCTGAATAACGGATTATCTACCATATAAATTATGCTTCCTCTTCCTTTTTGTTCTTCGCCAAATAGTAAAGAATCTGGGATGTTTTTTATAGCTTCGCTTCCTGCATAACCAGAAATATTCTTAGAATTTTTATCAAAATAAGCAACATTTATGCCATCATTTAAATAATTATAAGAAGTACCACCTAGTTTTAAAGAGAAATATTCATCTGTATAACCAAACCCTAAAGGATGTGTATTGTCTACTTTACTTTTAAAAATTGCACCTGTAATTAAGTTTTTTACACTTTCTCTTTCCTGTTCTGCATAAGGAGTTAAGTTTGGAGATTTTTCCTCTTCTTCAGCTGTTTTTTTCTTTGTTAGAGCAAAACCTTTTTTATCAGCAAAACTATTTAAAGCGCTTCCAATGGCAATTAAAGTACCTCCAGAACTTACAAAAGTCGATAATTTATCTAACGTGCTTTTGTTTAAAATACGACTGTAATATCCATTAGGTAAGATGATTACATCATATTTAGAGAAATTTACATTGCTAAAATAATCTGAATCTAAAATGGTTAAAGGATACTGTAGTTCAGTTTCAAAAAAGTGCCAGATTTCCCCAAAACTTAACGAAGAAGTTCCTTTACCAGAAAGCAAAGCTACTTTTTGTTTGTTGATTGGTTTTACAGCATACGAACCAAAATCTACACCAGTATCAGAAAAACCAGTTGAAGTTGTTGTTAATTGACGCTTATTTTTGTCAGCAATTTTGATCAAATTTTCATCAAAATCTTTATTTCTGTTATCATTTCTTAAAATGATTAAAGTTCCTCTGTCAAAAGATTTTCCGTTTGTAGAAAAAGGTTTTTCAGAAAAACGAGGGACAATATTATTTTTTAATAAATCGCCTAAAAAAGTAGCGTCTTCTAAACTATTCCATTTAGCAATGTACGCATACGCATTTTTATCAACAGAATTTATAGCATTTTTTGTTGATGATTTTGTTGAAGAACTTACTATACTTTTACTTGCAACAGCTTTAAAACCATGAGCATATGGCAAAGACCAAGCAGTAATGTCATAGGTTAAAGAGTCTGCTAATTTTGCAGAAGGCTCAAATAAAACATTCACCATTTTTCCTTTTGGTTGCTTGGTATGAATCACCAAATCACCTTGAGATGTTATGAATTTTTCATCATTTTGGTTGTTAAAGTTGTAGCCTTTTACAGATCCATTTGTAGCATATTCATAGTTGATTTCGTGTGTGTCTAATAATTTTTTAAGACGATTGGTTTTGTCTTGATTTTCATTTTTTAGCACAAAACTTTTATAAGCTACATTGTCATTATTAAAGAATTTTTTGAATTCAGTATTTAATTTCTCAGCATTTTGAGAAGCAATTTCTACAGTAGACAATCCTGTAGTTTTATGATGAATTGCTCTGTCTTTTAATGTTAAAATTTCACCTTCATTGGTGTTTATACCTAAACCAGCCATTCCATGACCTGCTTGTTCGTACGTCATTCCAATGGCGCCCATAAAAGTTGGGTAGGTGTCTCCATAACTTGGGTATAACAAATCGAAACTTTCTTTTGTAAAATATAACCAACCTTCTTTATCGAAATATTTTGCGTGATTTTTACCAATTTCAGTCTGAAAATCACGTTGCCAAGTGGTAATAATTTCATGAAAAGGTTCTGCAGCTGGCGCAAAATAATAAGGATTATTAATATACTGTTCATGGAAATCTACATGAATATGTGGCATCCATTTATTGTAAATTTTAATTCTTTGTTGGCTTTCTAATTGAGTTGCCCAAGCCCAATCTCTATTCAAATCGAATAAATAATGGTTTGGTCTTCCTCCAGGCCAAGGTTCATTGTGCTCTTTTGCGTCTTGAGTAACATCAAAAGGTGTACTTTTTACTTGATTGTACCAATTTACATATCTGTCTCTCCCATCAGGATTTATACAAGGATCTATAATTACAAGGGTGTTTTCTAACCACGCTTTTTTGGTGGTTACTAAATCGTAAAGTGTTAACATGGATGCTTCTGTGCTAGAGGCTTCATTTCCATGCACATTATAACTCAACCAAACAATCGCTTTTTTTCCTGGATTACCAGTTTCAGTTCCTGTTTGAGAAAGATTTCCCTTTCTAATATCTTCTAAATTATTGATGTTTTCTTGTGATGAAATATAGGAAACATATAAAGGTCTGTTTTCATTAGTTTCGCCATATTTTTCTAGTTGTACGTTTGATAAAGTATTGCTAACGTATTTAAAATAATCGACAACTTTATGATGTCTTGTAAATCGAGAACCAATTTCGTAACCCAAAAACTCTGATGGAGATTGAATTGTTTGCGAAAAAACAGATCCGATTGTTAAATAAGAAAGAAGTAAAATAGCTTTAAATTTCATAAAAAAGTTGTTTGATAATCATCAAAAATAAGCAATAAATTTTATTCTTTGGGAAGAGAATTAAAGTAACAAGTTAAAAATATGTTAGATTGATTTACATTTTTTAAGTTCGCATAAAATAGTTGTATTTTTATCGAAAATTAAACAAACTACATGAACGCTAATTCAGATTCAGATTGTTGTAAAAAAAGTGTTATTAATTTATGAAAATAACACAAATAACATTCAAAAAAACAGGATTTTTCTCTAAAACAATGATAGATTATTTAGAGAAAAATGAACATATAACTTCATTTTATCACAATTTTCCGGACATTAATGGTTTTCATAATCAGATTGAAGAAAAGAAAAACTCTTTTCGTTTACAATCGAGACTTGTTTTGGTTGATGCATTAAAAAATCAATATAAAAGTTTTGATACATCAACAAAAACGGACCAAAATATAGACCTTTTAAAACAACAAAATACATTTACTGTTACCACTGGTCATCAACTAAATTTATTTACTGGCCCTTTATATTTTTTGTATAAAATTATTTCTACGATTAATTTAGCTGAAGAATTATCGGAAAAATTTCCAGAAGAAAATTTTGTGCCAATTTATTGGATGGCAACTGAAGATCATGATTTTGATGAGATTAATTATTTTAATTTTGATGGCAAAAAAGTAAGTTGGAACAGAAAAGATGGTGGAGCAGTTGGTAGATTTTCAACAGAAGGTTTGGACGATGTTTTTGAGGTTTTTTCGGATCATTTAGGGAATTCTAAAAATGCAGATTATTTAAAAAATCTTTTTTCTCAAGGATATTTAAAACACAATAATTTAGCAGATGCCACACGTTTTATTGCCAACGAATTGTTTAAAGAATATGGTTTGGTAATTGTTGATGGTGATGATAAAAATTTAAAACAATTATTTACCCCTTTTGTAAAAGACGAATTAGAAAACGAAACTTCTTTTGCAGTAGTATCAAAAACAATTGCAGAACTTGAAAAAAACTATCCAATTCAAGTAAATCCAAGAGAAATTAATTTGTTTTATTTGGGTGATGACTTTAGAGAACGCATTGTTTTTGAAGATAATTTATATAAAGTAAACAATACAGCAATTACGTTTACAAAAGCGAAAATTTTAAAAGAAGTAGATAAAAATCCGCTAGCTTTTTCTCCAAACGTTATTATGAGACCTTTGTTTCAAGAAGTTATTTTACCAAACCTTTGTTATATTGGAGGAGGAGGAGAAATGGCTTATTGGTTGGAGTTAAAAGATTATTTTGAACATGTAAAAGTTCCTTTTCCTATTTTATTATTAAGAAATTCTGTGCAAATAATTTCAGAAAAACAAGCTGGGAAATTAGAAAAACTAACTATTTCTAATGAAGAAATTTTCTTAAATCAGTTTGAATTATTATCACAAAAAGTAATTGCAAATTCTGATTTGGAAATTAGTTTTAAAGATAAAAAGCAATTTTTACAACAACAATTTGCGGAGTTAAAAGAAGTTGCTAAAAAAACAGATGTTACTTTCATCAATGCTGTAAACGCACAAGAAAGAAAACAAATAAAAGGTTTAGAGAATCTTGAAAAACGTTTGTTAAAAGCTGAAAAGAAAAGGCAAAAAGATTTAGTAGATAGAATTACAATCATTCAAAATGAACTGTTGCCAAATGAATCTCTAGAAGAGCGTCAACGAAATTTCTCTGAGTTTTATTTAGCATATGGAAATAGTTTTATCATCAATTTAAAAGAAGCTTTAAAACCATTGGAGTTGGAATTTACTATTTTGGAATTGTAGATTTTAAATTTTTAGAAATGTCTCCTCAAGCACAGTCGAGAGCTCATTTTATAATTTTCGACTGCGCTTAAACTCACACAACTTATAATGAAAGAAAAAGGACTTCACCCAAAAAATAAGTTTGATAAAGGATACAATTTTGATGAATTAATTAAAGTAAATCCGAAGTTAAAGCCATTTGTTGCAACGAATAAATACGATTCAGTTACAATTGACTTTTCGAATCCTGAAGCCGTAAAAGAACTCAATAAAGCATTGTTGTTTACTTATGATGCAATTTCGGTTTGGGATTTTCCTGACGCTAATTTATGTCCTCCAATTCCTGGAAGGTTAGATTATATTCATCATTTAAATGATTTAATTTCATCCGAAGAAAATATAAAAATTTTGGATATTGGTACAGGAGCAACGTGTATTTATCCACTTTTAGGAGTTGCAGAATACCATTGGGATTTTGTGGCAACAGACATCGATTTAGATTCTTTAGATACTGCTCAAGATATAATTTACGATAATAAACTGGAGTCTAAAATAGAATTACGACAACAATTAGATGAACAACAAATTTTAAAAGGAATTTTAAAGGATGAAGATTCATTTTCGGCGACTATTTGCAATCCGCCTTTTTACAAATCTGCTGAAGAAGCGCAAGGAGCAAACAAACGTAAAAACAGAAATTTAGGAAATAATGCTGTGAGAAATTTCTCTGGAAACAACAACGAACTTTGGTATGTTGGAGGAGAGAAGGCTTTTTTACACAATTATTTGTACGAAAGTTCTTTATTTAAAGAAAAAAGTAACTGGTTTACAAGCTTAGTTTCTAAAAAGGAAAACGTAGAAAGTTTAGAGAAATCGTCTAAAAAATTAGGTGTAAAGGAGTTTAAAGTTATTCCAATGAGTCAAGGAAACAAAGTTACTAGAATTGTTTGTTGGAGATTTTAGTTAGCAGTTTTATGTGTTCAGATATTAGCTTTCATTTGACTGAATTATGAGCTTAAAAACTGTAGAATTTGTGTTTTTTTCTTAATTAAAAACAACATCGTTTATTTTATACTTTTTGCAGATAAAATGCAAGATAGTATAAACCAACATGTGCACAAAAACCAAGCAAATAAAAGCATATAAAGGAACACCAAAAATTTGATAAGGCCAATAATAAGTCCAAACGCCTAAATAAATAGTAACTATTTCACCAAAAGCTGGTAGAATAAGTGCTAAAATAATGGCTAAAATAATTTTATTTTTTTGTGATTGATGTTGTAAAAGAGGAATCAATTTTCCTTCTAATTTATACAAATAATGGAAAGCCAGCATCCAAGCAAAAGGAACCCAGAAAGGAATAGCTCTGTTTACTTGATGATATTCCCAATAACCGTTTGCAACTCCCCAAGTTTCACCAACAATGCCACCAAAACCAGTTAAAAGCATACCCACTATCAGAAGATAATTTTTATTAGTTTTAGGTTTTAGAATGTCTTTATAAATATTATGAATTATTTTTAGGATTAAAATTCCTGCAATTATAGCATCATATTTTTTTAAAACGCCTATTAAAACTCCAGCAATAATCAATTTTATAACTGCTTTTGTAATTTCTGTAAAGAATTTTTTCTTGTTGAGAATCAATTTTTATGGTTTCTTTTTGGCAAAAATAAGACTCTGAAATTTGTTATCCATTTTATTTTTTAAAAAAACTAAATCAGTTAAAGATTATTTTATATGGTTTCATCAAAATCATTTTTGAAACTTAAATTTGTTTAGAAGATTTAAAGCTATGAATAAGAAACTATACATTAAAATTGCACTTATACTATTAACAATTATAATTCTTTACAAAGTTGCAGATATTTACGGAACACGTAAAATTGACGCATTTTTAAAATCTAAAGACATTGCTTACAAAGATGTTTCCGTAAATTTTCTTTTAGGTAATTTATCTTTAAAAGATGTAAAATATCAAAAAGATAGTTTGCATTTTAAAGCAGATAAAATTGCTTTAGATGGATTTTCATACATTAATTATCTCCAAAATGAGGAATTTATATTTTCTGATTTAGAAACTGATGATTTAAAAATATCTGGAAATTTTTTACATCAATCTAAAAAAATAGATACAATTAAAAATGAAGAAAATACGAAGGCTAAAAAATTACCAAAAATTAAAATACAGGAAATCGATTTAAATGATATCGAAATTGATGTTTTAAAAAGTGATAAATTTCCTTTAACTGTAAAAAATATCGCTATTGAAATTGATGATTTTGAGTTAGATACTATTTTAAAGAATTCAATTCCTTTTAAATACTCAGATATTAAAACTTCTATAGTTGGTTTTGAATCTCAATTTTCTGAAGTTCAGAAAGTAAAGTTTAAAAAACTAAATTTTGAAACTGATCAAATAATGGTAGATAGTTTAGAAATTGTTCCTCTAAAATCAAAAGATGAATATATTTATCATCTTAAACAAAAAACAGAAGAAGAATTATTAACATTAGTTGCTAAAGAAATTAAGGTTGATAACATTCAACTTACTCAAAAAGACAGCATGAGTTTTTCTATAGATAACATTTTATTTGATGATGTTTTCTTTAATTTATATTTGGATGCTACTCATTTACAGGAAAGAACCAGAATTAAAAGTTTATACAGTAAAAGTTTAAGGGAGTTACCTTTTAATATTGATGTAAAAAAAATTGATATTATAAACTCAGAGATTGTTTATGAAGAATATACTAAAAAAGGTAATGATGCTGGTATTTTGGTATTTGATGATTTGAAAGCCCAAATTCAAAATATTAATAATAACGAAAGTAAAGTAGAAAAATTAACAACGGTTAATATTCAATCTAAATTTATGGAAACGTCTCCTTTAGATATTACTTGGACGTTTGATATCAATAATAAAAACGATGATTTTAGAATATTTGGAAGTTTAATGAATGTGAGTTCTAAAAATATGAGTGCGTTTATTAAACCTACTACAAATGTAAAAATTGAAGGGCAAATTCATAAAATGTATTTTGATTTTGAAGGAAATAATAATGTTTCTAATGGAAAAATGGAAATGGATTTCAAAAATTTTGATATTCAAGTTTTAGATGATGAAAAAAAGAAGAAAACAATTATAAGTTGGGTGGTTAATCTATTTGTTAAAGATTCTTCAAAAAATGGAATGGTAAAAGTAGATGTTAAAGAAATAGAGAGAAACAAAGCAAAATCTTTTTGGAATTATTTATGGATAAGTATTGAAAAAGGTTTGCAAAAATCGCTTTTATAGTTTTTAAAGAAAAAAAGAAAGCCGAAGTTTTAAACTTCGGCTTTCTTTTTTTATGAATTATTGATTCTTATAAATTAGGAATCACTAATTCTTGACCTGGATGAATTACATCTGGATTTTTTAAAATATTTCCATTTGCTTTAAAAATAGCGGTATATTTTGAAGGATTTCCATAATATTGTTTTGCTATTTTTCCTAAAGTTTCTCCTTTTTCTACTGTATGATATGCAAAAACTGAAGTATCTTCTACTTTAATGTCTGCAACTAAATCAGTTGGGTTTTCACCACCAACTCTTTTTATTTCATCCCAAAGAAGGTTTTTTTCATATTGAGTTTTGGCAGTTCCATTAATTTTTAATTTACCACCTTCTTCTTTTACATCACCATTTTGGATGTTTAACTTTTCTCCTAAATCTAATACACTTTGATATTTTGCTTTCATATTTATTTTGATTTTACTATTTGTTATCTTACTGTTCTTTCTTCGTCAATATAATACCCCTGTTTTGTTAAATCTCCATCAACTGCTCCAGCTAATTTAGCTTTTCTTCTTTCTAAATAAATTTCCTCATAATCTTGCGTGTAATGAGGTGATGTAACTACGTTTAAATCGAATTTAACAGTGGTAAATACGTCTTTTTCTGTGTTAGCAAGAATGGTTACAAAAAACTCTACATAACCAATATTTTTTGCACTATCATAATCTAAAACTATAAAGCCAAAATCGTCTTTACCAATAGAACCAGTTGGAAAATCTAACTCTATACAACCACAAGAAGCTTGTACATCGTAAATAATTAAAGGCTCATTACCTCTGTTATATATTTTAAATTCGGCTGTTAGTTCTGAGCCACGTAAAATAGGATAATAGTGTCTTTCAGGATCAATAATCTCCATTTTTGTTTTTCTTGCACTTTCTAAATCTGGCTTTCTAAAGCAAGAAGTTGTGATCAAAACCAAGGAGAATAATATTAAAATTTTTTTCATTTTTGTAAATTTAATTTTTTATTAATTAAATATAATTTCATCACAAGCTAAAGCGTTTTTACCAGCAATTATAGGTTTTATAACTTTAATTATAAATGAATCAGAAAGTTGTTTATTATCGAATTCCGAGGGTAAATCTATAGAAACTTCTTTAGTATCTAATATTGTTGTATCTGTTTTTAGTTTTATTCTCTTAATTATTTTAAAATCTGCATCCAATATTTCTATAGAACTTGGATAATAAATTTTGTGTTTAATATCTTGTAAAAAGGAAAACGTAATTTTTTTAGATTTAGAAATATCTTCTTTTTTAATTTTTAAAACTAAATTATCAATAGAACTAATATGCCAGTTTGTGTTGTAATCTTTAAGGCCAAAAGCACCATCATTTAAAATTTTGGTATTTTGGTAATCTTCATCTAATTTAGAGATTACCTCAAAATCCTTTTTGTAAAAATAATGTTTTCTTTTGTGATATTTAAAAATAGTTTTTCGCCAGCTATTGATATAGTCATCAATTTTATAGTTTCTTTCATTGTAGGTTTTAAGAGTAGCAGCTTTGCTGTAAGCAGATAGATGATCTAATAACACAGCAGCTTCATTTTTTACGATAATTTCGTTATCCTCATTTAAGGTTCCAAAACCATAAGAACCAAAACCATAATCTCGCATAATTTCTAATTTTAGAAATGTAAGACCTGTAGCTATTTTTAAATAATCTTTGTCAAATTTATTTTGTTGCGTATGTGTATCAAATTCATTATAAAATTCAAAAAATACTTTTGGATCTAAATATTTTTTTACTGTTTTATTGATGCCACTATAAATGCTTAATTCTTTTTTATTGGTATAAAATGAATTTTCTATAAATGTGTAATAATTAGTTAATACATCTGCTAGTTTTGTTGAAAATCGTGTATGGAAATAGTCATTTATTTCTTGATCTACATTGATGTTAGGGTTCCATAAAAGTTTTGCAAATAACGTTGCTTTTAACTCTTGAAAAGTGCTATAATCATATTCACTTCCATGTAAAAAAACGCCATTTACACCTAATTTATTGTAAAGTTTTAAGTTTTGTTGCGTAACTTTAATAATTGGATAAATATCAAAATAGTTATCAAAATTCACAGTATAATCCCAAATATAAACGTTGTTTACATATTTGCGCCATTTTACAATATCTTCTTGAAACTCTTTAAAATATTTAGAATTTTCGATGGCAATTCCTTTTTGAATATCAATAGTGCTATAAAAAATACCAGTATTACTTTCTGCTTTAAATCTTGGAATATTTTTAACGGTGATATAAGCTGCTGTAAAAAAAGATAAATTTCTATTGTCTTTAGCAAGCTTATTTAGAAACGTAAAAACAGCTGGTGCTGCATCTGTATTGGTGTTTCCTGCAGCTTTACAGGTGCCACAAGTACAAACAATATCATTATCATTTGGTAAAATCATGTACTTGTTAAGAGCATGATCACTGTTATATGTAAGTTTTACTTTTTCATTTACATGTTTAAATAAACTATCACTTGTAAAACAATATTGGTCTTTAACTCTTTTGTTACCAACTTTGGCATAAATAGATTCTGGAACATCAATATCTTTAACAACTTTATTTAAGTTATGTCCCCAAATACCCCATTCTAATTCTAAAAAATTGGTCTTATTCCAAGCTCTAAAATTTGAATCAAAGTTAGATGAATAATATGGTTCTCTATATTCAAAAATAGGAGATGAGCACTCACTAAATTGTTCAGGAATTTCTATAGTATCTGCAATTGAATATTCTTCAATATTTCCTTTTATAGCTTCGAAATTAAGATTTGTGTAACGTTTAAAAAAATCTTCGATAGCGTACTCTAAATTTTGAGAGGTAGTTCCTTGAATTGTTATATTTTGATCTTTTTTATAGATACAAAAATCTTCTTTTTGAGTTGGGTTAACTCGTAAAAGAATGTAATTATAGTTTTTATTTAAACTATTGCTTCTTTCAATATGTAAAGTTTCTCCTGTAACAATTTTAAAATTACTATTAAATTTATTGGCAGCATTCGTTACTAAAATATCCGCACTTAATGGAATACTTATTTTTGGAGCTATTTTATTTTTTTTTGAGAACAAAGTCACTTTATTTTGAGCACAAGAAGTTAGGCTGAAAAAAAATATAATTAGATAAATGTTTTTTTTAAACATAATGATAAGGGAATTATATGTTTAGAATTTTGTTACAATAGTTACAGATAAGTTGTATTGGTTTAGATAAAACAATGAAGTACTATCTGTTACTGGACTTTTAAAATTAATCCAAGTTCCATTTACAATTATTGCTGTTTTTGGAGATATATTATAACCATAACCTGCACCAATTAATATATTTGAAAAATCTAAGAGCGCTGTTTCTCCTTCAGGTAATTGCGTATCAAAAGGTGCACTACCTCCAGAAACTATAAGAGTAACATAGTCTTTCCTGGCGTTTACATTTATTTTGGTTTGCGCCATTAAATTAAAATAGGTAAACTGGTCATCTCTTAATACAGACAATTTGGAGGTTAATAAAATATCTTCCCAGGTTTTTGTTCCTCCAACATTTAGAGTAATAAAGTTGATATCATTTTGCAATCTAGAAAAACGAATTCCTGCTTGAACTTCATAGCCATTACCTATCCCTTTATAAGCATCTCCATATAAAATGAATTTAGGGAAAAATATATTTCCAAATAAAACACCAGCATTTGCATATAAAGTAGGAGAGAATATTCTTGAATAGTTAACACCTCCTTGAACACCAACTCCAGATCTTCTTGCTGCATAATTTACATTTGCACCAAACGTGTTTTTCTCATCGTATTTATGGCTATAGCCTAAACTTGCAATAGATGTACTAAATGCAACAGAATCTGAACTTGCTTGCAAATAAGTTGCTGCTAGTTGGTTTTTAAGTTGTGCTGCTCTTAAAACCTCTAAAGTTAAACCCCATTGTTGTTTTTCGTAAGGATTATCAATTTCTCTAAATTTTTGATAATAATAAGCAGAATCATATTGTTGTAATAATTCGAAAACGACCCCTTTTTTGTATAATAAAAAATTATCTTCAGGTGTTTTTTCTAATTTATTATTTATAAACTCTAAAGATTCATCATTTGGTTTTTGAATAATATGTAAATTTACCATTCTCATTAATGATCCTCTATCAGCTGGATTTAAGGCAACAGCAGAATCATAGTTTACCAATGCTTCTTCAACTAAACCTTCTTCCTCTTGGTTTCTTGCTCTGTAGAATAAAACTTCAGCAAGTGCATTTTTAACATTTCTATCATAAACATATACTGTTCTTAGAGAATCTAAAACACCTTTAGCTTCATCATATTGTTTATTTTGAGAATATAGATTTGCTAATTTTAATTTAAAGTTTTTATTATTTGGATAAAAAGTTAAAGCACTTTTTCCATAATTGATTCCTTTTTGATAATCTGGAATTGCAGATGATGCGTTTATGGCAATATCTAATAATCTTTTGTTATTATTTTCTCTTGTTAAACCATCCTCTACAAGTGGTAATACAGCTCTATATCTTTGTTCTCTCATTAAATAGGTAGCATACGCTTCTATTTGACTTACATATAAAGTTGGGTATCTTTGGCTTAATGGATAATTTTGTTCTAATGATCTAGTTATTTCTAAAGCATCATCAAATAATTCCATTTGTTGATAAAGGGTAGATTTTTTTTCTAAATAATCTGGATTATCTGGATCTAAGCCTATTAATTTGTCGATTTGATCTGTAGCTTCATCATATCTTTCTTGTAAAAGATAAATACCGAAAATTTGACTTTCAGATTCTTCTGTAAAATCTGGGAAGTTTACTAATTCGTTAAAAATCTCTAAAGCTTCTCCATATTGTTTGTTGATTACTAAATCTTTTGCTCTATTGTAAATTACCAAATTATAGTCTGATGTAATATCAGTATCGTTAGGGAATTTTTCATGAAGTTCAATTACTTCTTTTTCAAAACGCTCTTTATCTTTTATAGGTCTGTAAAGTTCTT
Organism: Polaribacter vadi; assembly: GCF_001761365.1. Classification (NCBI taxonomy): domain Bacteria; kingdom Pseudomonadati; phylum Bacteroidota; class Flavobacteriia; order Flavobacteriales; family Flavobacteriaceae; genus Polaribacter; species Polaribacter vadi. Next base: position 3,760,784 of record NZ_CP017477.1, read on the forward strand.
TTAATTGAACTAAAAGTTTTTTATTATTTGGACTTCTTTTAATGTTTTTCTTCAAGAAATACTCAGCATCAACATCATAACCTTTTCCTAATGCGTTTTTAATAACATAGGCTGTAGATTCTGAATTTCCATTCATTTCTGCCAATTTCTTATTGATCTCATACGTATCATTATACTCATTGAAACTTGCAGATTGTTGCATTAAGTAAGGTAATGTTTTAGAGTGAAGCTCAGGAAACTTATCCTTACTAACATTAGGATCTGTTTGTATAAATACAATAGCTTCTTCATGTCTACCTAATTGCTCTAATAAACCAACTTTCTTTTCAATTAATTGTCTGTCAGAAGGTAATTCGATAAGAGATCTATTTGTATATTGTAGAGCAACTTCTGGATTTCCTTTTAAAATTTCATTTCGAATAAGTCCTAAATAAGCATCTTTGTTGGATGGGTTGTTATCGATAATCGTTTTATAAATTACGTTAGCATCGTCGTAATTTTTATTTTTTAAAGCATCATTTCCATCACCAATCATAATGTAATTATACCTACTTTCTATTTCAGTATCATTAGGATAAATTTGGTAGATTCTTTTTAACGCTCTTTCAGCTTCTTCAAAATTCCCCATTTCTTTGTAAATTTCTATTTTACGTAGATGCCAGCCTCTACTATATGGAGTAATTTCTAATAATTCATTTACAAAACAAATAGCATCAGAATATCTTTTTGTTGTTTGCTCTATAGTTACTAAATATTGCAATACATCAATATCTTTTCTTCTTTTGTCGTAAACTTGTTTTAATACATATCTTGCAGTATCATATTTACCAAGTTGAAGATTTGCTTTTCCTAAAAGAACTTTTAAATCTAAGTCGTTTTTAGATATTTGCAGTCCTCTCCAGCTCATTTTTGCGGCTTTCGTAAAGTTTTGTTCTGCAATATCTTTTTTAGCTTCTTCGAAATATAAATCGGAAGAATCAAATTTTTGAGAATAAATATTTAATTGTGATAGCAAGATCACAATAAAAATTAAAATTGATTTATTTATTTTCATAACTAATAATCGGTAATTTATGTTTTTATAGGCTCAAAATCTGAATCTGAGCTTTTATCTTTTTTTAATCTTTCAAAAATACTAGGTTTCTTTTCATTAGTGCCTCCAGAGTTATTGTCTTGATTATTATTACTGTCATTGTTGCTGTCAGATTTTTTCTTCTTTTCATCTTCATTATCAAATCCTTTTCTAGTCATAGTACCCCAAGCTAATTCTTGAGAAGTAACGTAACTGAAATATCCTTTTAAAGAGAAGAACATAATCATAGGGTGATATAAAATTGGTTCAATAAATGCAGTTAAGAATAACGTAAGAACTTCTTTAGTTGTATTATAATATTTAAACGTCATTTGATCCCAAATAATTACAATTGATGAAATCATAATAGCAAAAGTATAGGAGTACAAAAGGATTAATGGCGCAAAATTCCAGTTTACATATCCGTAGAAAAGTAAAAAAACTGAAAATAGAATACCAAAAGCTTCAATTATTGGCGCTAAAAACTCAAAAATAAAAATATATGGAAATGTAATTAACCCCAATCTTTTATAACTTGGATTAAATAATATTTTTCTATGTTCACTAAACATTTGAAATAATCCACTGGCCCATCTTGTACGTTGTCTTCCTAAAATTTGGATGTTTGGTGGTCCTTCTGTCCAACAACAAGAAAGAGGAATGTATCCTATTTTATAATCAAGTCTGTTGTTCATCATATGAGCCGCCATTCTTGTCATCATATCCATATCTTCTGCATGAGAATCTGCTCCATAACCACCAGCTTTAATGGCTATATCTTTATCAAACATACCTAAACCTCCAGATACATTAGGGACAGAATTTATTAATTCCCAACCCATTTTTCCTAAAAGATAAGATCTAATATATTCTAATTCTTGAAAACGAGGAATTAACGCTTTTGGAGGTCTTACTCTTGTAATAACTCCTTCTTCAATTTCACAGTTATTAGACATTCTTAAGGTGGCACCCACTGCAATTACAGTAACTTTAGAACTTAAAATTGGTTTAATCATTTTAGTAAGGGTGTTCCTTGCTAAAATACAATCTACATCTGTATTTAAATAATAAGGAAATACGGATGCATTAAGACCTGCATTAAAAGCATCTGCTTTTGTACCTCCGTTTTCTTTATCGATAATTGTTAAAATCTCGTATTTAGGATTTTGAGATTTAAATGTTCTTTTGTAAGGTTTTGTTTTAATTTTTTCTACGTAAGCGAAAGGTGCTTCCACTAGATCAAATTCTTCTATAAGTAAATCTAATGTTTTGTCTTTACTACCATCATTCACAATAATAACCTCAAAAAGTGGATAGTTTAATGTTAATAAAGATTTTACATTTACAATAATTGTTTTTTCTTCATTATAAGCTGGCGCAATTACAGAAATTCCTGGAGCAAGAGGTGAGCCTAATAATTCTTCGTCATCAATATCAGTATTATAACTTTTATATCTATTTATTGCTATAAAAGAAAATATAGCTAAAACTATGTAACTTAAAATTAGAGAAGTTGCATAGAAGAATATAAAATACTCATAAATTTTTACAAAAATTTCAAACATCTATTTGTATTTAATTAACGGAGTTTCAATATGCTGTAAAATGGTTAAATCAAAACCTTTCAAAGAATTTTTCATGTTTTGAAAAGCGATTTTTCCTTCGTAACTATAATTTAAGATAGCTTCAGCAATAATTTTTTTGGTATCAGTATTATTTGTTTCTTTAAAAATTTCCTGTAAAAAATTTAATGATTTTCCAGAATTAAATTTTCTAATAGTTTTTACAATCGCAACTTGGCATATTTCAGGTTCAGTATAATATCTATCAATTAATTCTTGTTCTGTCTCAGATATATTTAGTTCACCTAATGTTAAAATAGCTTCTGCTCTAACTAACTCATTATCGTCTTCTAATTTTTCAATTAAAATTTCGTTAATACCTCTTTGCTTAAAGAACCCAACCATTTTAATCAAAAAAACTACTAAAGATTGGTTTTTAGAATAGTTAATCCATTTTCCTAACCCTTCTAAATTACCTCTTTCTTTTTGAAGTTCCAAATACTGCATCAATTCAATTTCATCCCATTTACTTAAATCTCGATCAAATTCATCGAAAAATCGGTAGGGATCATTGGTACTTAAGGCAAGATAAGAATTTCTTGCTTCACTTCGAATCATTTTATTCTTACTGTAGGCATATCTTAAAACTTTTGAATCAAATTTATTTAAATCTAAGACAAAAGCTTCTTGGAAAGCGTCAATTTTTTCACTGTTAGAGCGTGAATCGAATTTTCTTTCTAAATGTTCTACAATACCTAAAGCACTAATAATTAGTGGGTATTTTTCAGATTCTTTATGTTCGTTTTTAAAATCGACTAAAATACCAACAGCAATATCTAAAGATTCTCTGTTAACTTCATCTACAATATCTTCAAATTTTGTGAAAATTTCCTGTTCAGAATAATTTTTATCAGTAAAAAGAATATCTACAAATAATTTAACGATTTCAGGCACACTATTTTCTAATGTTTTCTGTAATCTATTATGTCTTCTTCTAATTGTATAAATCGTTATCATAAGAGCTAACGTTGCAACTACAAAAACCATTGTTAGTACAATGGTAATTTGTATAATTAGAGGAAACGTTTTTATCTTATAGATAAAAGAAAGGAACCACTCAACGAAATTCATTTACTTTATGTTGTTTTAGTTTAATCGTTTAGTGGGGGATTATATGTGTTATAGATTTTAAAAGTAATCAAATATATAATTAATTAAATCATTATTCTTTCAATTACCTTTCTTTATAGATGAATCACTTCATCATAAGCATCAGCAACAGCTTCCATCACAGCTTCACTCATTGTAGGGTGAGGATGTATCGTTTTTAATACTTCATGACCAGTTGTTTCTAATTTACGACCTAGCACTGCTTCAGCAATCATATCTGTAACACCTGCACCAATCATATGGCATCCTAACCACTCACCATATTTTGCATCAAAAATTACTTTAACGAAACCATCTGGAGTTCCTGCTGCTTTGGCTTTACCAGATGCAGAAAAAGGAAATTTACCAACTTTTAATTCGTAACCAGCTTCTTTTGCTTTTGCTTCAGTTAAACCAACAGAAGCTATTTCTGGAGTTGCATAGGTACAACCAGGAACGTTTCCATAATCGATTGGTTCTGTATGTAAACCTGCTAATTTCTCTACACAAGTAATTCCTTCTGCAGAAGCAACGTGTGCTAAAGCTTGTCCAGGAACCACATCTCCAATAGCATAATAACCAGGTATATTTGTTTGATAATATTTATCAACTAAAATTTTATCTCTATCAACAATAATTCCAACATCTTCTAAGCCGATGTTTTCTATGTTCGATTTAATTCCAACAGCAGATAATAAAATATCAGCAGTTAAAGTTTCTTCTCCCTTTTTTGTTTTTACTGTGGCAACAACACCTTCACCAGAAGTATCTACAGATAAAACCTCAGAACTTGTCATTACTTTAATCCCTGCTTTTTTAATTGAACGTTCAAATTGCTTTGAAATATCAATATCTTCTACAGGTACTACATTTGGCATGAATTCTACAATAGTAACTTCAGTACCCATTGCATTATAAAAATGCGCAAACTCTACACCAATTGCTCCAGAACCTACAACAATCATAGATTTTGGTTGCACAGGCAAAGTCATAGCTTTTCTATAACCAATTACTTTTTTGCCATCTTGTGGTAAATTTGGTAATTCTCTAGAACGAGCTCCAGTTGCAATAATTATATTGTCTGCAGAATATTCAGTTACAGTTCCATCTTCAGCAGTAACATCTACTTTTTTACCAGTTTTTATTTTTCCAAAACCGTTAATAATATCGATTTTATTTTTCTTCATTAAAAAAGCAACACCTTTGCTCATTCCATCTGCAACTCCTCGACTTCTTTTAATTACGGCATCAAAATCTTTATCAATAGATTCAGCTTTTAAACCATATTGATCAACATGTTTTAAATAATCATAAACTTGAGCAGATTTTAACAACGCTTTTGTTGGGATACAACCCCAGTTTAGGCAAATTCCTCCTAAAGATTCTTTTTCTACAATAGCAACTTTAAAGCCTAATTGAGAAGCTCTAATTCCAGTTACATATCCTCCAGGTCCAGATCCAATAATAATGATGTCGTATTTCATGTTGATTTTATTTGAAATTTTTAGAAATTAAAGTTAAAAGTAATAACATTTTTCAACTTTCTGTTTGATTTTTAATGTTCTTATTACAAATTTATTAATATTTAATGATATGATAATCTATCAAGGATTTTTTCATCATAATCATATCAAGTAATTTGCTAATGATAGCTTTTTCTACATTCTTTCAGGAACTTGAATTCCTAACAAAGAAAATGCCGATTTTATGGTTTCAGCAACTTTACGTGCCAACTGTACTCTAAATATTTTTTTATCTTGATTATCTTCTCCTAAAATGGATACATTTTGATAAAAAGAATTGAATTCTTTCACCAAATCGTAGGTGTAATTCGCAATAATTGCTGGCGAATAATTTGTGGCAGCTAATTGAATAGTTTCAGGAAATAACGCTAATTGCTTTAATAATTCCTTTTCTTTTTCGTGTAATTCTATAGATACAGGATTCGAATATTCAAAATCTGCTTTTCTGATGATCGATTGAATTCTAGCATACGTATACTGCATGAAAGGACCCGTATTTCCTTGAAAATCTACAGACGATTTTGGATCGAACAAAATTCTCTTTTTAGGATCTACTTTTAATACAAAATATTTTAAAGCTCCTAAACCAATAGTTTTATAAAGCTCTTCTTTTTCTTCATCAGAATACCCATCTAATTTGCCTAATTCTTCAGAAATTTCTTTGGCTGTGTCAGACATTTCTGTCATTAAATCATCAGCGTCAACTACAGTTCCTTCTCTCGATTTCATTTTACCAGAAGGTAAATCTACCATTCCATAACTTAAATGATGCAACTGTTTAGCCCAATCAAAACCTAGTTTTTTCAAAATTAAAAATAAGACTTGAAAATGATAATCTTGCTCATTACCAACAGTGTAAACCATTCCTCCAACATCTGGAAAATCTTTTACACGCTGAATGGCAGTTCCAATATCTTGGGTCATGTACACAGCTGTTCCATCTGAACGTAAAACGATTTTTTCGTCTAAACCATCATCTGTTAAATCGCACCAAACAGAACCATCTTCTTTTTTATAAAAAACACCTTTTTCTAGTCCTTGTGCAACTACATCTTTTCCTAATAAATACGTGTTACTTTCAAAATATAAAGTATCGAAATTAACACCCATGTTTTTATAAGTAACATCAAAACCAGCATATACCCAAGAATTCATTTCTTTCCAAAGAGATACAACTGCTTCATCTCCAGCTTCCCATTTTAAAAGCATTTCTTGTGCTTCTAAAATTATTGGCGCTTGTTTTTTTGCTTCTTCTTCGGTTTTTCCTTCGGATATTAATTGCGCAATTTCCTTTTTATATTCTTGGTCGAATTTTACATAATAATTTCCAACCAATTTATCACCCTTTAAACCAGTTGAATCTGGAGTTTCTCCTTCTCCAAATTTTTGCCAAGCCAACATCGATTTACAAATATGAATTCCTCTGTCGTTTATAATTTGAGTTTTATAAACTTTTTTTCCTGATGCTTTGATAATTTCTGCAACAGAATAGCCCAAAAGATTATTTCTTACGTGTCCTAAATGAAGTGGTTTATTGGTGTTTGGTGATGAATATTCAACCATCATTGCTTTTTCATCCGCCTTTGGCGAAACAAAACCAAAACTAGAATCGTTGTAAATTGAGTTAAAAAAGTTGAGATAAAAGGCATCATCAACAACTAAATTTAAAAAACCTTTTACAACATTGTAACTGGTAATTTCCTCAATATTTTCGACTAAATATTTCCCTAAATCTTCACCAATAGCAACAGGATTGCCTTTTTTGTAACGTAATAAAGGGAAAACAACTACTGTAATATCACCTTCAAATTCTTTTCTTGTTGGTTGAAAATCTACAGCTGGAATTTCTATATTGTATAAAGCTAAAAAACCTTCTTTTACTTTGGTTTCTATAGTGTTTTGAATGTTCATTTGATTGCAAAAAATTGAAATGCGAATTTACATAAAATATTTGTTTTAGAAGATGATTTAGAAGTCAATTATACAACTGAATTTAAACTAGTTTACATTTCGATTAGTAAAATTAAACTAGCTTTAATAAGGATTAATTTTATCAATAATAATCGAAAATAAAATATTTGATAATGGGTTTTACATACTGTAAAATAAGATGATTATCAATTTTATATAAATGGTTTTCAGTTGATGTTTTATTTCAATTAAAGAAATTTAACCTCCAAATTGGAAATTTAATAACGTTTACTACTTAAAATTGTATCTATTTCATGGTTTTATCAGTTTTAATGATAATAAACCAGCAACGATAAAATACTGTTTCCGAGTATTAAATTGTACTTTTGCACAATGGAAAAACGTTTAGAGCAATTACCAAAATTAGCAGAAGAAAGCCTGAAAGAAAATAGAAAATATTTTGCTAATTTAAAGAAAAGAACTCCCAAAAATTTGGATTATGTGATGCAAGAGTTGCATGATGCTGAATTTGCAAAAACAGATTGTTTAGACTGTGGAAATTGCTGTAAAACTACAAGCCCAATTTTTACTGATAAAGATACTGAGCGTATTTCGAAACATTTTAAAATGAAAGTTATCGATTTTACAAACACTTATTTGCAAAGAGATGAAGATAATTTTATGGTTTTAAAATCGTCTCCTTGTTCTTTTTTAGATGAATCTGATAATACCTGTTCTATTTACGATGTTCGTCCAAAAGCGTGTGCAGAATATCCACATACAAATCGTAGAAAATTTATCGGAATTACAGATTTAACAATTGAAAACACATTTATTTGTCCTGCAACCCATAGAATTGTAGAAAATCTTAAAAAAGTATTGCCTTTAGTATCTAAAGTAAAAAAGAGAAGAAGTTAAGTGTAAAACGAATCCTTTTTTCTGTAGTTTTTATTGCATCATAATTCATTAATTTTCATTAATTTTAGGGTCTAAAAAACAGCGAACTTGCTTACACAATTATCCATAAATAACTACGCTTTAATCAATCAATTAACCATTGATTTTTCTTCTGGTTTATCCATCATTACTGGTGAAACTGGTGCAGGAAAATCTATTTTATTAGGTGCTTTAGGATTGGTTTTAGGGAATAGAGCAGATTTATCTTCTTTAAAAGACACCTCTAAAAAATGTGTTGTAGAAGCTAAAGTGGCAATTGCTACTTATAATTTAAAAGATTTTTTTGAAGAAGTTGATTTAGATTATGAAGAATTAACAATCATTAGAAGAGAAATTTTACCCTCTGGAAAATCGCGTGCTTTTGTAAACGATACTCCTGTAAAATTATCGGTTTTAAATGAATTGAGAGAAAAATTAATTGATGTACATTCTCAGCATCAAACCATGGAATTGTCTGACAATAGTTTTCAATTTTCGATTGTAGATGCCTTAGCAAAAAATCAAGATAAAATAGATTCTTATAAAAGAGGATTTGTAAAATTGAATCAGCTTAAAAAAGAATTACAAGGTTTAGAGACGATTCAAAAAGAAGAAAATCAGCAATATGACTACAATTTGCATCTTTTTAATGAATTAGAAGAAGCAAAAATTAAAGTTGATGAGCAAGAAGAATTAGAAGACAAATTAGAAAAGCTCAATAATATTGAGGATATAAAATTAAATTTATCTGAAGCGTTAGAAATTTCTGCTAACGATGAAATTGGACTTCAAAACTTATTAAATTCTTTAGAAAATCGTTTGTCTAAAATCGCTTCTTTTTCTAAAGAATATCAAGAATTATCATCAAGAATTACATCCGTTAAAATAGAGGTTGATGACATTGTTTCAGAATTAGAAGACGCGAATGAAAATGTGGAATTCAATCCTAATGAAATAGAAGAAATTAATGATAGATTGCAGTTGCTTTATAATTTGCAAAAAAAACATTATGCTTCTAATAATGAAGGTTTACTAAAAGTTTTCGAAGAATTATCAGAAAAAGTAAGTCAGGTTGAAAACGCAGAAGAAACCATCAACAATAAGAAAAAAGAGATTGATGATGTTGCTGAAAAATTAGACAAAGTTGCAACGTTAATTACAAAAAGTAGAGCTGATGCAATACCTAGTCTTAAAAAAGAATTAGAGTTTTTATTGGCAGATTTAGGAATGGAAAATGCTCGTTTTTCAATCAAAATAAAACCAACTAAAAACTATTTTGCAAACGGAAAAGACGAATTAGAGTTTTTATTTTCTGCAAACAAAGGTGGTAATTTTGGCGAATTGAAAAAAGTAGCTTCTGGTGGAGAATTGTCTAGAATAATGCTTTCAGTAAAAACGGTTTTATCTGCAAATACACAATTACCAACCATCATTTTCGATGAAATTGATACTGGAGTTTCTGGAGAAGTTTCCAATAAAATTGCTGCAATTATGCAACAAATGAGTAAAAATATGCAAGTAATTGCCATTACTCATTTACCACAAATAGCATCGAAAGGAAAAAACCACTACAAGGTGTATAAAGAGGAAATAAAAGGAGTTACTACAACCAATTTAAAGCAATTGTCTACTGAAGAAAGAATCAAAGAAATTGCAGAAATGTTAAGTGGTAAAGATATTTCAGATTCTGCTTTAACACATGCTAAAGAGCTTTTGAATTAATAAGAGAAAAGAGAAAAGTGAAAACACAACAGGAAAACTAAAAACCAACACCTAACAACTAATATGTACAACTTACTAAAAGGAAAAAGAGGAATTATTTTTGGAGCATTAAACTCACAATCAATTGCTTGGAAAGTTGCTGAAAGAGCGCATGAAGAAGGAGCAGAATTTGTGTTAACAAATGCACCAATTGCCTTGAGAATGGGCGAATTAAACGAATTAGCACAAAAAACAGGTTCGCAAGTTATTGCTGCAGATGCTACTTCTATTCAAGATTTAGAAAACTTGGTTGAAAAATCTATGGAAATTTTAGGAGGTAAAATCGATTTCGTTTTGCATTCTATTGGTATGTCTGTAAATGTAAGAAAAGGCAAACATTATACAGATCCTAATTACGATTTCACCACAAAAGGCTGGGATATTTCTGCAGTTTCGTTTCATAAAACTATGAATGTTTTATACAATAAAGAAGCCATGTCAGAATGGGGTTCTATAGTTGCTTTAACTTATATGGCTGCACAAAGAGTGTTTCCAGATTATAATGATATGGCCGATAATAAAGCGTATTTAGAAAGTATTGCACGTAGTTTTGGTTACTTTTTTGGAAGAGATTATAAAGTTCGTGTCAACACAATTTCACAATCGCCAACACCAACAACAGCAGGAAGTGGTGTAAAAGGTTTTGACGGTTTTATAGAGTATGCAGAAAAAATGAGTCCTTTAGGAAACGCAACAGCTTTAGAGTGTGCAGATTATACAATAACTATGTTTTCAGATTTAACCAAAAAAGTTACGTTGCAAAACTTATTTCATGATGGAGGATTTTCAAATATGGGAGTTAGTGATCCTGTAATGGATAAATTTGAGTAATATTTTTTGGAGCTATTTCCAGCTTTTCACTATATCTTTTTGCTGAAAAAGCAAAAAGGATGTCGTTTCAATCTGGGCTAAACTTGTTTGTTGGCTTTTAGGTAATAAACAAGATATTTATTAAATTTAAATAATTACAAAAAGACCTGACAGGTTTTTAAAACCTGTCAGGTCTGATGAAAAAGAATAATGAAAATATTTAAAAAAGTAGATAAAATTTTAGCATCTTTTGGAAACGTAAGAGCAATGAAAAGAACTCATGTTGATACTTTTACTGAAGAAAAAATCAGTAATATTAAAAGTGAGAAATATGGTGTTTCAGAATATGGAATTTTATATATTGATTTTCAGGAATTAGCAGAATATTTTTTTTTAGAAACTACTATTTTGAGCAATACAGATTTTAAAACAAATAAAGGTGCTACTTTAACCTTTAAATCTGAAACTACAGAATTAAATTTAAACTCAGATGATTATATGATTGAATCGGATTTTTCAAACGTATCAAACAGATATATCACAAAAATCAGTTATCCTGTTTTGAAAGAAGAATTGATGAAAGTTCAAAATAAAGATTTCTTGTCTGTGGAATTTAAGGTTAAAAAACACACTATAAATTTCCAAGTAAATATTAAAAATTAAAAGTAGACAGGATGTTTAATCCTATTAGGTCTAAAATAATATAATTATAAAATGCAAATCTATTTAGGTTTGCATTTTTTGTTTAAGCTTGTTTTTGTAGTTTCGTGTAAATTAATTTATATGGGTTTTTTTAAGAAAATTGATAAAGTATTCAAATCATCAGAAAGTTTTAATTTGATGGAGAGAACAGAAGTAGATCTTCAAATAGAAGAAAATATTAAAACTGTTGGAATTGATAAATTTGCAACATCTAAATATGGAGATTTATATTTGAGAGTAAATGAATTAGGTGGTTTTTTAATTTTGGAAACAATTATTGTAAGCGCTACAGATTTGAAAAGCAAAAAAGGAAGTTTACTAACTTTTAGCAACGAAAACGAAATTTTAAAATTAGAATCTGACGAAAATAAAATTGAATCCGATTTTTCGAATGTCGTAAAAAAATCCGTTACAAAAATAGATTATAATATTACTGCAGAAGAAGCTGAGTCTTTTAAAGAACATACATATAATGAAGTTCGTTTTAAAATTAACGGAAATGAAATTTTATTCTCTGTAATAACTTTATAAATATTGAAACTCAACTTTTCCATCATAATTCCAGTTTATAACCGTCCAAAAGAAATTGATGAGTTATTAGAAAGTCTTACCAAACAAGATTTTTCTGATGATTTTGAGGTTTTAATAATTGAAGATGGTTCCACAGAAAAATGTGGATCAATTATAGAAAAGTATACCAATCAACTAAATTTAAAATATTTCTTTAAAGAAAATAGTGGAGCAGGAGCCAGTAGAAATTTCGGAATGCAAAAAGCATTAGGAAACTATTTTATCATTTTAGATTCAGATGTAATTGTGCCTAAACAATATTTGTCTGAAGTAAAAAAAGCATTAGAAAACAATTTTACAGATGCTTTTGGAGGGCCAGATGCAGCACATAAAAGTTTTACTGCTTTACAGAAAGCTATTAATTATTCTATGACATCCGTTTTAACAACTGGAGGAATTCGTGGTAAAAAGCAGGCAGTTGGCAAATTTCAACCTAGAAGTTTTAATTTAGGTTTGTCAAAAAAAGGGTTTGACAAAACAAAAGGTTTTTCAAAAATGAAAAACGGAGAAGATATCGATTTAACTTTTAGACTTTGGGAAAATGGTTTCGAAACCCAATTGATAGAAAATGCTTTTGTGTATCATAAAAGAAGAAGTTCCATCAAACAATTTTTTAAACAAACTTTTGGTTTTGGAACAGCAAGACCGATTTTAAATCGAAAATATCCACAAACTTCAAAATTGACTTATTGGTTTCCGAGCTTGTTTATTGTTGGTTTAGGTTTAGCAATTTTAGGTTTCCTTTTCGGATTTCCTCAACTATTATATTTTTATGGATTTTATTTTGTTTTAATTTTTATTGATTCTTTATTTCAAAATAAATACTTACAAGTTGCTTTTTTAAGTGTTGTAACCACTTTAACTCAGTTTTTTGGATATGGATTAGGGTTTTTAAAATCGCAATTTCAACTAAAGAAATAAAAATAAGATAAAAAGATCTAATAGACAAAACTAAAAAGTAAAATCATCTGGTTTTATATATAAAATCTGTTTCAAAAAAAAACTCTCAATTTCTTGAGAGTTTTTTGCTTATATTTTTAAAATATATTTATTTTAAAATTTAGTCTTCAGGATTTAAAATTCCTAAAATAAAACCATCTGTCAAATATTTTTTAGCAACCATTTGAATATCTTTTTTCGTAAGTGAATTTACTCGCTCTTCAAAAGATGCTGTTTCAGAAGCATCATCTTTCATGTAATCGATATTTTTAATAGTATTTAACCAATAGCGATTTCTCTTAATATTTTCATTATGGTCTAAAATTTGTGCTTTTTTGGTTTTCATTAAATCTTCATCAGAAGGACCATTTTTAACCATATCTGCGACTTCTGCTATAGCAATATCTTTTAGTTTGTCCACATTTTCTGGTGCACAAGGAAATGAAATTGAGAAATTATAACTGCCATAAGGCATTTTAGAAATTCTACCTGAAGTTCTAGAAGAATATACACCACCTTCTTGTTCACGTAATTTTTCAGTAAGTTTTATACCCACAATTTCTCCTAAACTTTCAAAAGCTAAAGCTTCTTCTTTATCATATTCTGCTTCACCTTGATACATAATTCTAACGGTACTTTTAGGATCTTTACCTTTCTTAACGATTTTTGTATGCGAACCTTTCATCGGTCTAAAATCATCAATTTTATACATTTCTTTAGAGTTTGTACTTGGTAAACTACCAATATATTTCATGGAAAATTCGGCCAATTTTCGCTCATCAATATTGCCAACAAAATAAAATTTAAAATCGCCAGCATCTGCAAAACGCTCTTGATATTTTTTGTATGCTAAATCGTAATCTGCAGCATCATATTTTTCAGGTGATGGAAAACCTGTATATCTTGGGTTATCAGCATTCATAAAATCTGATATTTCTTTTTGAAAATAGAAACTTGGACTTGCTAATAAATTTCCTAAAAAGCTTTTGTCTTTATTAATAGAAGAATTAAATGCTTTTTCATCCTTATTTAAAGATGTAAAGTATAAATGAACTAATTGAAATAATTCCTCTAAATCTTTTGGAGAGGCAGATCCATTAAAACCTTCACTTAAACTCCCAATATAAGGTCTTGCACTTGCAATTTTTCCAGACATCATTTTGGTCATATCAGAAATTGAATACCCATTAATTCCTGCTTCTGTTAAAGCTCCATTTGCAAAAGAGGTCGCCATTAATTCCTCATCAGAATATAATGAAGTACCTCCAAAACTAAAGGCTGTAAACAAAATTTCATCATTTTTAAAATCTGTTTTCTTATAGGTTACAGTTGCTCCATTATTTAAAGTGAACGTTTTGGTGTCTAATTCTTTGTTTTCAGTCATAGCCACAATTTTACCCATTGTAGGTTCGCTTGTCATTAAAGACGCTGCAACTTCTGTATCTTCATAAGGCTTTAATTCCATTACTTTTACAGCTTTTAAAGCATCTAAAACTTCTTGTTCTGTAACATTTTTTTCTGGTCCAGTAATAATTACTACACGATTATCATCATGAATAAAATCATTAATAACCATATTTACTTCATCCAAAGTTATGGTTGGCAACATTTCTTTATTGAAATTAAAAGTCCATTCTTCTCCAGGAATAGGGCTTTCTTGTAAAAAATTATTGATATAAGCACCAACAATTCTTCCAGATTCTTTTTTATCACTATCCTTAAAAGATTTTTCAACACGCGCTAAAACACTCTTTTTAGCTCTTTCTAATTCTCCTTTTTTAAAGCCGAAACGTTTTACTCGTTCACTTTCTGCCAACAACGTTTTTAATGCTTTTAATTGACCATCTGAACTTGTACCAGCAACAGATTGATAAGCATCTCTGTTTTTCGCATACGTTCCTCCATGATAGCTGAAACCATATATAAAAGGCGGGTTTTCTGCATTTCTTAACTCGTCTAAACGATTATTTAGCATCTGTGCAAATAAAGATTCTACTACGTTTTTTCTATATTTTGCAACAGTTTTAGTTGGTTCAGAATCTGTGTAATCTTTGTACATTAACTGTACTTGAGAAAAAGGCGCTTCCTTATCAGCTTCTATTGCAACAAAAGTTTCTTTATGATTCTTCATTGAAAAAACTTCTCTTTCTCTTGGATTTTCACTTGCAGGAATTTTACCAAAATGTGCAATAATTTTTGCTTCTAATTTAGCGACATCTACATCTCCAACAGCAATAACTGCCATTAAATCGGGTCTGTACCAATCTTCTTGAAAACGACGAATACTTTCATAGCTAAAGTTTCTAATGCTTTCTTCAGTTCCTATTGGTAACCTGTCTGCGTATTTAGAGCCATACATCATTTTTGGTAAATATTGCTCCATCATTCTGCTATCTGCACCACGTCTAGATCTATATTCTTCTAAAACTACGCCTCTTTCTTCATCAATATCTTTTTCCTCTAATAAAGCACCTCCAGCCCAGTCTTCTAAAATATCAAAACCTTTTTCTAGTTTTTCATCATCATCACTTGGAATTGGTAAAATATATACAGTTTGATCAAAACTAGTATATGCATTTAAATCTGCTCCAAATTTCACTCCAATTGATTGCAAATAATCTACTAATTCGTTCTTTTTAAAATTTTTAGTTCCATTAAAATTCATGTGTTCCATAAAATGGGCAACACCTAGCTGGTCATCATCTTCTAAAATAGAACCAGCATTAATTGCTAAACGAAGTTCTACTTTATTGGCTGGCTTTCCATTATTTTGAATATAATATGTTAAACCATTTGGTAGTTTTCCAATTTTTACTTTATTATCAATTGGAATTTTTTCTGAAACTTTTGTTTCATTTACGGCTTTTTCGACAGTTGAGTTGGTTTCTACAACTTTTTTCTGCGAATCACAAGCAGTAATAAAAATTGCAAAAAATAAAATAAATACGATTTTTTTCATAGTAATCAGTTTTTAGTTAAAAGTTAGTTGCTAATATAATTACTAAATTTTAATTAAACTAAACTTTTAGTTCGTTTTGTAGTTAGTTAATTACATCAACTATAATTAAAAACGAAAATGAGATTAAAAAGTTTCAAATTCTTTTATATTTGGGAATGAATTATTTTCCTTACAGATTTATTAAATATTCCTTCTTTTTTGTTTTGCTTTTACAAGCTTGTAAAAAACAAATAGATTTAAATGCCAAAAAAGACAAAAATCTTATTTCTTATGTAAATCCGTTTATTGGAACTGGTGGTCATGGACATACATATCCAGGAGCAACAATGCCTTTTGGGATGATGCAACTCTCTCCAGACACAAGATTAGATGGTTGGGATGGTTGTTCTGGTTACCATTATTCTGATGATGAAATCTATGGATTTTCACACACGCATTTAAGTGGAACAGGTGTTTCCGATTATGGAGATATTTTATTAATGCCAACTAATAAAAGCATTCTTAATAATGGAGCTGATGGTAAAGAAGGCTATAAATCTAAATTTTCTCACGAGAAAGAAGTTGCAGAACCTGGTTTCTATAAAGTGCATTTAGAGGAAACAAATATTGATGTAGCATTGACGGTTTCCAAAAGAAGTGGAATCCATAAATACAGTTTTCCATCAGCAGAAAACCAATTCTTAATTTTAGATTTAGAGCATCGTGATGAATTACTCGATTTTCATATTTCCATATTAAATGAAAAACAAGTTAGTGGCTGGAGACATTCTAAAGCCTGGGCAACAAATCAAAAATTATTTTATTATATAGAATTTTCGCATCCCATTAAAAACCCTGATAGAAAATATGTTGTTGCTCCAAAAAAAGAAAGTTTTGAGTTTATCAACCCAAATAACAACCCCGTTTTTATTAAAATAGGAATTTCTGCAGTTGATGTTGAAGGCGCAAAAAAGAATTTAAAAGGCGAAATTGGAAATCAAACTTTTGAGCAAGTTAAAAAAACTGCACAAGATTTTTGGGAACAACAATTAGAGAAAATTGTAATTGAAGATACAAATGAAGACAATAAAGTAAATTTTTATTCCTCTATGTATCACGTTTCTATTGCTCCAAATTTATATCAAGATGTAGATGGAAGGTATAGAGGAATGGATTTAGAAGTTCACGAAGCTAAAGATTTCGATTATTATACAGTTTTTTCTCTTTGGGATACTTACAGAGCTGCACATCCATTATACACAATAATTGAGCAAGAAAAAACCAACGATTTTATCAATACTTTTTTAGCAAAATATGATGAAGGTGGCATTATGCCAATTTGGGATTTAGCAGGGAATTATACAGGTTGTATGATTGGATATCATGCAGTTCCTGTAATTGCTGATGCATATTTAAAGGGCATTCAAAATTACGATGTAGAAAAAGCCTTTGAAGCCATGAAACATTCTGCAACAAGAGATAAATTAGGATTAGATTCTTATAAAGAACTTGGTTTTATTCCTGTGGAAAAGGAATCTGAATCGGTTTCTAAAACACTAGAATATGCTTATGACGATTGGACAATTGCACAAATGGCAAAAGAGTTAGACAAGCAAGAAGATTATACAAACTATACTGAAAGAGCACAATATTATAAGAATATTTTTGATCCAGAATCTCAATTTATGAGAGGTCGTTTTAGAAATACTTGGTTTGCGCCTTTTGATCCATATGAAGTGAATTTTAATTATACAGAAGCCAATTCTTGGCAATACAGTTTTTATGTTCCTCAAGATATTGCTGGTTTTACAAAATTGTTAGGAGGAAAACAACAATTAGAAAACCAGTTAGATGAATTATTTGCTGCAAACGATAAAACATCAGGAAGTCATCAAGTGGATATTACTGGTTTAATTGGGCAATATGCACATGGTAATGAACCAAGTCATCATATGGCTTATTTGTATGATTTTGTAAATAAACCAGCAAAAACACAAGAAAAAATTCGTCAGATTTTAACTGAATTGTACACAAATACTCCAGATGGAATTTCAGGAAACGAAGATTGTGGACAAATGAGTGCTTGGTATATTTTCTCTTCATTAGGTTTTTATCCTGTAACTCCAGGATCTAATCAATATATAATTGGTTCACCTTTGTTTCAAAAGGCAAGCATCAATTTAGAAAATGGAAAATCTTTTACAATTGAAGCAAAAAATCAATCTGCAGAAAATAAATACATTAAATCTGTAAAGTTAAATGGTGATAATTATGAGTATTCTTACCTTAATCATACAGCGATTATGAATGGTGGAAATTTAGTTTTTGAAATGACAAATCAACCCTCAACTTGGGGAACAAAAAACGAATTTATTCCATCAACAAAAATAGATGAACACGTAATTGTGGCATCTCCATTTATAGCAAAAGGAGATATTGCTTTTAAAGGAAGTACAGAAGTTAGTTTAGGGAATGTAGATAAAGAAGCTAAAATCTATTATACTTTAGGGGATGATTTTCAGGAATATAAAAAACCATTTACAATTTCTGAAAAGGAAACGTTAAAAGTTTATGCAGAAAAAAAAAATGTAAAAAGTAAAACAATTATCACAGATTTCTACAAAATAGATCCAAATCTTAAAATCGAATTAAAAAGTGAGTATGCAAATCAGTATAATGCTGGTGGAAATAATGCTTTGATTGATGGAATTATTGGGACAGAAGATTTTAGAACAGGCACTTGGCAAGGCTATCATAATACAGATTTAGTGGCCATTGTTGATTTGGGAAAAGAAGATAATAAAGCAGGTGAATTAGAAATTAATTTTTTAGAAGACCAACGTTCTTGGATTTTTCTACCTTCTGAAGTAGAAATTTTAGTTTCTTCGGATGCTAAAAATTATAAATCTTTAGGTGATTATTCAGTCGATAATACTAAAGAAAATGAAAATGTAAAAATCCAAGAATATATTTTTAAATATCCACCAAATACAAAAGTTAGATACATAAATATCATCGCAAAAAAATTAGGCAAACTTCCAACATGGCATTTGGGCTATAAACATGATGGAAGAAGTTGGTTGTTTGTAGATGAAATTCAAATTAAATAAATAGTTAAAAAATGATAAAAAAAGTAGTTTTTGCACTCTTAGCAATTGTTTTAGTCAGTTGTGATTCAAATCAATCTAAAAAAGAAAGTTTAAGCGCATCAAAAGATTTTACAAAATATGTAAATCCAATGATTGGAACCAGTAAAATGGGACACGTTTTTCCTGGAGCAACAGCACCTTTTGGGATGGTTCAATTAAGTCCGCAAACAAACTTTGAGGTAATGTTTAAAGAAGGTAAATACAATTCTAAAACGTATGAATATTGTGCAGGATATCAATATAAAGACTCTACAATAATTGGTTTTGCACACACTAATTTTAGTGGAACAGGTCATTCAGATTTAGGAGATTTATTAATAATGCCCACTGTTGGAAATTTAGTTTTAGATCCTATTAAAACAGAAAAAGGAGAAAAAGGATTTTATTCAAAATTTTCTCATGAAAATGAAATTGCAAAAGCAGGTTATTATAAGGTAGATTTAGAAGATTATAAAATTAAAGCAGAATTAACGACTTCTGAAAGAGTTGGTTTTCATCAATATACATTTCCAAAATCATCAGAATCTCACATTTTATTAGATTTGGTGTATAATGTATATCATCATGATAATAAAAATGTATGGACTTTTTTACGAGTAGAAAACGATTCAATTGTAACAGGTTACAGACAAACAAAAGGTTGGGCAAGAACTAAAAAAGTATTTTTTGCGATTAAATTTTCAAAACCGTTTAAAAGTTATGGTCATAAAAAATATGATAAAACAACTTATAATGGTTTTTATGGACGATTTGACGAAAGTAATAATTTTCCAGAAATGGCAGGGAAAGATATTCGTGCTTATTTTAATTTTGACACCAATGAAGGTGAAAAAATAAAAATGAAATTTGCTTTATCTCCAGTAAGTGCAGATGGAGCAATGAAGAATTTAGAGGCTGAAATTCCACATTGGGACTTCAACAAAACTAAAGAAGAAACTCAAGAGAAATGGAATAAAGAGCTGTCAAAAATTGAAGTAGAAACTATTGAGGAATCTCAAAAAGAAACTTTTTATACAGCTTTATATCACACCATGTTAAGTCCTATTTTATATGAAGATGTAGATGGAAAATACAGAGGTTTAGATCAAAACATTCATGAGTCAGAAGGATTTACCAATTATACCATTTTCTCACTTTGGGATACATACAGAGCTTTACATCCGCTTTTTAATGTAATTCAGCAAGAAAGAAATAACGACATGATAAAATCTATGTTGGCGCATCAAGAAGAAAGTGTGCATCATATGTTGCCAATTTGGAGTCATTATGCAAACGAAAATTGGTGTATGATTGGGTATCATGCAACTTCAGTGATTGCAGATGCCATTGTAAAAAATGTTGGAGATTTTGATAAGAATCGCGCTTTAAAAGCATCAGTAGCAACTGCAAATGTTCGTTATTTTGATGGAATAGGAGATTATTTAGATTACAAATACGTGCCAGATGATAAAAGCCATTCTTCCGTTTCTAAAACTCTAGAATATGCTTATGATGATTGGACAATTGCTCAAATTGCAAAAAGTGTTGGAGATTCATCTTCAGAAAAAACATTTTTAGAACGTTCAGAATATTACAACAATGTTTTTAATCCTAAAAATGGCTATATGAGCCCAAAATTAGCTGATGGAACTTTTAGAAAAAACTTTGATCCTTTAGATACACATGGACAAGGTTTTATTGAGGGGAATGCTTGGAATTATGGTTTGTATGTTCCTCATCAACTAGATAAAATGGTAGAAATGATGGGAGGAAAAGAACATTTTTCTCAACATTTGGATTCGTTATTTACCATGGAATTAGATGATAAGTTTATTGATAAGCACGAAGATATTACCAGAGATGGAATTATTGGAAATTACGTTCATGGAAACGAACCTGGACACCATATTCCGTATTTATACAATTGGACAGATAATGAATATAAAACACAAGCAAGAGTTCGTATGATTATGGATACCATGTATGGAACTGGTGTTGATGGTTTGTGTGGCAATGATGATGCAGGACAAATGAGTGCTTGGTATATTTTTTCCTCATTAGGTTTTTATCCAGTAACACCAGGTTCTAATCAATATGCTTTAGGAAGTCCACTTATAAAAAATGCTATCTTAAATTTAGAAAACGGAAATACTCTGGAAATTTCAACAGAAAACCAATCTAAAGAAAATGTATATGTTTCTAAATTAACTATAAATGGCAAAATAATTAATAGAAATTATATTTTACATAATGAAATTATGAATGGAGGCAAATTTGTTTTCACAATGTCTAATCAACCAAATAAATAGATACTGGAGTAAATTCAACATAAAATGGAAAGAAGAAATTTCTTAAAAAAAGCATCAGCTACTGGTTTAGGATTCGTAGCAATTTCATCAACATTAATTAGTTGTGATGAAACTAAAGAAGATAAAAAAGCAATTGTTGCATCAACTTTAGAGACCATAAAACCTCTTGTAATTGCTACTTGGAAAACAGATTTAGCTGTAGAAACTGCAGCAGCAGTTTTAGAAAAAGGAGGAACTGCATTAGATGCTGTTGAGCAAGGTTGTAGAATAGAAGAG
This sequence comes from Polaribacter vadi, assembly GCF_001761365.1. Lineage (NCBI taxonomy): Bacteria > Pseudomonadati > Bacteroidota > Flavobacteriia > Flavobacteriales > Flavobacteriaceae > Polaribacter > Polaribacter vadi. The sequence goes on from NZ_CP017477.1 coordinate 3,782,370, forward strand.
GCAAACGAAAAAGGACAATCTGTAGGAAAAGGTGGTTTGCCTGATAGAGATGGAAATGTAACTTTGGATGCTTGCATAATGGACGAAAAAGGAAATTATGGAGCAGTTTTAGGTGTAAAAAACATAAAACACGTAATTTCTGTCGCTAGAAAAGTAATGGAAGACACGCCTCATGTAATGTTAGTTGGTGAAGGAGCTGAAAAATTTGCAGTAGAAAAAGGTTTTGAAAGAGAAGATTTATTGACAGAATCTTCTAAAAAAGCTTGGGAGGAATGGAAAATTAAATCAGAATATAAGCCCATTATCAACATAGAAAATCACGATACTATTGGTATGTTAGCCATTGACAAAGCAGGTAATATTTCTGGTGCTTGTACCACAAGTGGTTTGGCGTATAAAATGGCTGGTAGAGTAGGAGATTCGCCAATAATTGGTGGAGGTTTATTTGTAGACAATGAAATTGGAGGTGCTTCTGCAACAGGTTTAGGAGAAGAAGTTTTAAAAACAGTTGGCAGCTTTTTAATTGTGGAATTAATGCGTCAAGGAAAAACGCCACAACAAGCGTGTGAAGAAGCTATTGGAAGAATTGTAAATAAACCAGGAAAAGATTTTAAAAACTTTCAAGTTGGTTATATTGCAGTCAATAAAAAAGGAGAAACAGGAGCCTATTCTATTCACGAATGGTTTAGCTACAATATTTATAAAAACAAAGAAAACAAGAATATAAAATCAGATTTTTTTAATAAAGCATAATTTTTTTTGAAGCTATTTCCTGCTTTACGCACTCGCTTTTTTTATTAAGAAAAATAATAAAAAAGAGCTCAAACAAATGCTTCAATCAGGGCTAAACTAGTTTGCTAATTTTATTCTTAATTAGAATTTTTTTGTTTTCTCTTAAAAAGAGATAAATTTTTAAAATAGATATCACATCAGATTTTTTAAAAAACGTAATTTATGACATCAACAACAACCAATAAATCCTACAAAAGTGCTTTTATATTTTTAACAACATTATTTTTCCTTTGGGGATTTATTACAGTTTTAGTTGATAGTTTAGTACCAAGATTAAAAGACGTTTTCGAAATGTCTTATGCAAAAACAGTTTTAGTACAGTTTGCATTTTTTGTAGCATTCTTCGTGTTTTCTTTGCCTGCTGGAGCTATTTTAGCTAAAATTGGCTACAAAAAAGGGATTGTTTTAGGTTTGTTAACAATGGCTTTAGGGTGTTTGCTATTTTATCCAGCAGCAGAATATAGAATGTTTTCAGTCTTTTTAATTGGTTATTTTACGCTAGCAGGTGGAATTACAATTCTACAGGTAGCTGCCAATCCTTATGTAGCTTTGCTAGGAACTGAAGATGGTGCAAGCAGTCGTTTAAATTTATCGCAAGCATTTAATTCATTAGGAACCACAATTGCTCCAGTTGTTGGGGCATTATTTTTATTAAGCGATTCTGTAAAAACATCCGAAGAAATTAATTTGTTAAGTGTGCTTGATAAAACAAATTATTATGTTGCAGAAGCAGCTACAGTGCAAACGCCTTTTTTATGGATTGCTTTTTCAATTACAATTTTAGCAATCATTTTTGCATTTATCAACCTACCAATAGTTATGGAGAAAGTTCCAAAAGGTGGCTATGGAAAGTTATTAAAGAACAAAGCCATGTTATTGGGTGCTTTAGGTATTTTCGTTTATGTGGGTGCAGAAGTTTCTATTGGTAGCTTTTTGGTTAACTATTTTTCTGATATGAATTTAGGCGTTGTCGTTTCTCAAAATGAAACTATGATGAATATTGCCAACACAATTGCAAGCACTTTTAATAAAACGTTTACAGATTCCGATCCAAAATCGTTGTTGGGTATTTTTGTGATTTTTTATTGGGGAGGAGCCATGATTGGTCGATTTATAGGTTCTTACTTAACTAAAATTATGGCACCAGGAAAAGTACTGGCAATTTTTGCAACCTTAGCAATTGTAATGATTTTAATTTCAATAAACACAGTTGGCTTACTTTCTATGTGGTCTATCTTGGCAGTTGGTTTATTTAACTCTATAATGTTTCCAACCATTTTTACGTTAAGTTTAGAAGGTTTGGGCGATTTAAAAGCACAAGCTTCTGGTTTACTTTGTATGGCAATTGTTGGTGGAGCAATAATTCCTTTTATTTTCGGGAGTTTAATTGATGGTTTTGGATTTAAAACTGCATTTATTTTAGCAATTATCTGTTATGGCTATATTTTGTTTTTTGGGAGATTTAAGAGTAAGAAAAGCGTATCTTAATCTTCCTATTTCTATTTCACTCAATATAATTTCAGGAAGAAAATATTTTTAAAGAAATATATATTTTTTTAATTTTTAGTTGATGTTATTTCCAACTTGAAATTAATCTTAAGTGAAGATGAAAGGCTATATCTTTATAATGGTGTCTTTGTGAATCAAGCCTTTTTTGTCTGATGAATCAAGCTGTTTTTATTGATTCTTTAACATAGATTCTTCTATAAGTTCATTTTGATGCAAGTAAAAACTTCAAATTTTATTTGTTATGGATGGATGCTGTGTTTAGAGTTTAACTACATCTTTGTATCATAGATTTTTGTATCTCGTTTTCTATTTTTGATAGATTCAAAATGTCAATTTGACATTTATTTAAGTGAAAAAATGACAATCATTCTGAAAAATTGACAACGAAATATATAATTTTATTTAAATATTTAGCATAAAACATTCATTATTCCACTTTGGTATTTTTTTTGTTTTATTGAAGTCGAAATCAATTTAGATTTCAAATTTGAAATAATGTTTAATTTAAAATTTTTGTAATTATGAACAACTTAGTAACTGTTCCTAAAAATGGAAGTTTAGCAAACACAAATTCAAATGCAAACTTCCCAAATTTGTCTAATTGGTTAGATGACATTTTTAATCGAGAATTACCATCAGTATTTACTTCAAATTTTAATACTGGAATTTCTTTACCTAAGGTAAATATCAAAGAAACTGCAGATGTATTTACTGTAGAAATGGCTGTTCCTGGTTTAAAAAAGTCAGATTTCCAGATCGATCTTGATAATCAAATATTATCAATTTCTACAGAGATAAAGAAAGAAAATGATCATAAAGAAGAGAATTATACTCGCAGAGAGTTTGGTTACGCTTCCTTTAAAAGAACATTTACTTTACCAGAGAGTGTAGATGAAGAAAAAATTAATGCAAAATACGAAGATGGTATTTTAAGTATTCTTTTACCAAAGAAAGAGGAGGCAAAACAAAAACCTGCACGAACAATTCGTATTTCGTAATTGTATTCTAACTTTTATGGTCTAGTATAAAATGAGGCTGATATTTCAGCCTCATTTTAACATTAAATTTTAATTGTTTTATAAGATTGAGAGTTGTTAAATTTTAAATTTTTAAAATAATGAAAAAATATATTTTATTAATAATGACATTTTTTTTGACCATTAGTTGTAGTGGACAAAAAAATGAAACAAAAAAAGCAGCAACACAAAAAGGCGAAAAAAATATAGTTGAAGAACCCAAAGGAAACTGGAAAGTTGATAAGGAATTTGATGAAAAAGGAAATTTAATTAGATATGACAGTGTTTACTCTTGGTCTTCTAAAGATCAATACAACAATTTATCATTGCCAGAGCGTGATAGTTTGTTGCAGTCTTTAAAATCAAGATTTTTCACTAATTTCTCGGGATTTAAACACCAAGGTTTTGATGATGTTTTTTCTAAAGATTCACTTTTTAGCAAGCATTTCTTTAATGACGATTTTTTTGGAAGTGATTTTGGTTTAGACTTTATGGATATTGAAAAAATAAGGCAACAAATGATTGTTAGACAAAAGAAATTTTTAGAAAAATATCAATCAGAGTTTAGTAAACCAGAAGACGAAAACTAAATGGTTTTCGTCTTTTTTCTTATAAATTTAGATGTTTCTTGCTTTATTACCAACGTGTTTAGGGTATGGTTTTTTGCAGGATTTTTGTAAGTAGGTTTGCACTAGCAATAAATTTTTACGGTGTTGTAAGCAGGGTTTTTTCGTTCTATTTTTAGTCGGTTGTAATTTTTATTTTATTATTTAATTCAAGTATTTTTTTTATAAAAGAGTCGTTCGTTTTTTGGCTTATATAAAGCTCATTATATTTTTCATATTTTATGATTAAACCATTTCGAGCTGTTGCAGGTTTAAATCCCGACCAAAGAGTTTTTCCCTTAATTATCTCGTGTATTTTGTCAATTTCAATTTTGCCTCTTATTGGACCACTTTTATATTTCAATTTAGTTTGTGTCAGTTCATAATTCGTTCCAAAACCTAACCAAATTAAAAATCCAAATACTGCAAACATTAAAATGCCAGTCCACGTTATAGTATAATTTTCAATTCCAATCGATAATATTCTGAATAGAATGATTCCAATAAAAAATCCAATTATGCAAAATCCTAATAATTGAAATAATATGTCTTTTCTACTTCTAAATTTCATTCGTAGTTCTGATTTTAGCTTGCTTAACGTTTATGTATAAGAATAGTTGTGGTTTTGTGTGCGAGGATTTTCCGCAGGAAAATCAGATGTAACAAAACTGCAACGACCTTTGTTTAAGCACTAATTTAGCAATTATTTTTATACGGTGTTAGCTTTAGTTTTTTTTCGATATTCCCAAGCCTATTTCTAAAAGCTTTTCGTTTCCAATTTCATTTTTTACTTTTTCTATAAGCAATCTCCTTTTTTGGTCAACTTTTAAGAGAAGCACATTTGTCAAAATAGAGAAGTTTTTCAATTGTACTTCGTCAAAGCTAAAAACCTTAATTGAATAGTGGCTAAAAATTGAATTCAATGTTTGTCCATCATATTCAAATTCAATATGAGCTTTGTCGGTTTCATAAATGTTTTTATCTGCGTGTGAGATAAATGTATTTCTATATTCCATAATATATTTATGAAATCTAATTAAATCATTAATTTCAAATTCCTTTTGTGTTGGGAAATCCTTTTTAATAAGTGTTATGTCAATTGAATTTCTTCCGTCTTTTTTCGTGAAATTAAAACATCGAGCGTAAGTCACTATTGCATTTGTAAATAAAGCTCTTTTTATTAATCTTCGTTCTTCTATATTATTTTGCTTTTCTCTTTCTCTAATTTCTGAAAGTTCTGCTATAAGTTCTTTTACATTTTCTAAATCCTCATTGATTGAAATGTATCCATTTAATTGTTTAACAAATTTAATTTCTTCGTCAATTAGCCAGGAATTTGAAGGTAATTTATTCAATAATATTTCTTCAACTGATTTTGGTGTAACATCTCCATATATTTTTTCAGTTTTAAATTTCATTTTTAGTTCGGTGCTTAAATTAAAGCTAACTCGTTATATAATAACTTTTATTACACATATCCCGTAAATAAAACAGGATATAAATTTTTAATTAAAGATTCCTTTTTATGAATCTGTCAAATTAAAAAATAAATTTACAACAATTTTTATAAAATAATTTTTAGTCATTATCAGAAAACACATTATAAACAATTTAGATATCTTTAATTCAAAACTGTTTAGACAATAAAAAACCCAAAACAACTACGTTTTGGGTTTTACTATTTGCCTGCAAGTGCTACTTGCTATTTTTTCTTCTGCTGTGCTTGTTGTTCTTGAGCTTGTTTCATTGCAGAATCAATTCTTTGACGGAATTTACTCTTCGCTTTTTCAGGACGTTTTTTGTTTTCCTCAATTTGCGCGTGAATTTTATCTTCATCAATTACGTAGTTTTTAATTACCAACATAATTGTAATCGTTAATAAGTTAGAGATAAAGTAATACAAACTTAAAGAACTTGCGTAGTTGTTAAAGAAAAACAACATCATAATAGGAGAGAAGTAAATCATATACTTCATCATTTTACTCATATCTGGCATCCCTTCTTGCGTTGGTGCTTGCATATTTGCTTGCTGACTTTGGTTCATTTTCATGTAAAAGAAAATCGCTACAGAAGCCAATATTGGAAATAAACTTACGTGATCTCCATAGAAAGGAATGGTGAATGGCAGTTTAAAAATTGTATCGTAAGAAGATAAATCTGGAGCCCATAAAAAGCTTTCTTGTCTTAAGGCTAAATTTGTTGGAAAAAACTTAAACAGCGCAAAGAAAACTGGCATTTGTAATAAGGCTGGTATACAACCAGAAAGCATACTAACTCCAGCTTTTCGCTGAATGGCCATGGTTTCTTGCTGACGTTTCATAGCGTTTTCTTTTCCAGGATATTTCTCATTCAAGGCAGTTAATTCAGGTCTTATTACCTTCATTTTTGCACTTGACAAATAAGATTTATAGACTAAAGGCGACATGATAATACGAACTACAATCGTCATTAAAATAATGATTAAACCATAATTGCCTAAAAAGCCTTGTAAGAAATTAAATACAGGATAAAAAATAGTTCTGTTTAAGAATCCAAAAATTCCCCAACCTAAATCTGCAATTTCATCTAAATCTGTTCCTTCATATTGTTCACTGCTTAATAAATTATAATCACTTGGGCCATAAAACCATTTCATGTTATAATTTAATTCGCCAGCAGTTAATGCTAAAGGTGTTTTAAGTTCGTATTTTTTTGTAAAAACAGTATCTATTTCCTCGTCTTCAACTAAATCTGTAGAGGTTATAGTTGCATTATCAAAAGGAGTATCTGTTAATAAATTACTTGTAAAAAAGTGTTGTTTGTAAGCAACCCAATCTACATCGTTTATAACTTCTGTATTTCCAGCGTTTAAATAATCTACATCATCTTCAGTTTTATAGTAGTAGTAAGAATACATACTATTTTCAGTTTTGATGCTTTTTTCATGTCTATATCCTCTTAAAGACCAATCTAAATTAATTGGGTTAGAAGAATTGATAACATTACTTAAACCTTGTGAACGAATAGAAAAATCAACCAAATATTTCTTTGGTTTGATTTCATATCTGTATTCTAAAAACTGTGAATCAGAAACCTTCAACTTCATAGACAAAACAGTGTTTTCTCCACTTTTAGTTAAATTTGGTTCAAAGAATAAATCTTTTGTATTTAAAATTCGGTTGTCTCTAGTTCCAAAATTGATGTTAAAAGACGCATTGTTGTCTTTTATCATATATAAAGGAAGCGAATCGTAGGTTTTGTAATTTTTGATTAACGCCTTTACAATTTGTCCACCTTTATTAGAAACAGTTAATTTTACTAAGTTGTTTTCTATTACAGAAGTTCCTTCAGCACCAGTAATTGCACTTTGTGCAAAAGCACCTAATTGATTTTGAAGCGCAATTCGTTTTATTGAATCGTTTTCAAAATAAGGAGTTGCATCTTTAGTGCTAGTTTCATTGTCAGTTGAAGATTCTACAACTTCTATTGATTCTTTCTCCTGAATATCTTTTGGAGGATTTGCGTTAAAATACCATAATGCAATTCCTGCAAGAAGAATCATTCCAATAAAAGAATTATAATCGAATTTTTTTTGTTCCATGTGTAAAATTAAATGTCAGTTTGTCATTAACGCCAGAAAATCCTTTGTTAAAAAAGCGACAAATGTAGCAAAATCTAGTATATTTTAGTTGATTTTTCTACGGTTATTGTTGAATCTTTAATAGTTCAAATTGTGTTCCGTTTTTCTTATGCTGAACTTCCTGAACTAAATTTAGGATAAATGTTTTAGTTTCGATTGTCTCCTTGAGCGCAGTCGAAAGGTTACGTGATTCTCGATTGCGCTTGAATAGACAACTAAATATTACTTTTTAGACTGTTTCAAAGCAGCTTTAATAAAATCTACAAATAAAGGATGAGGTTTTAAAACCGTACTTTTATATTCAGGATGATATTGAACACCCACAAACCAAGGATGATTCTCCAATTCCACAACTTCTACCAAACCAGTTTTCGGGTTAATTCCTGTGGCTTTTAAACCAGCTTCTTCCATCTGCTCCAAATAATCGTTGTTAAACTCATATCTGTGTCTATGTCTTTCACTAATCAACTCAGATTTGTAAGCTTCATAAACTTTAGAATCTTTTTTAAGTTCACAATCCCAAGCTCCCAAACGCATTGTACCACCTTTATTGGTTACATTTTCTTGGCTTTCCATTAAATTGATTACTGGATGTTTGGTGCTTTTGTTCATTTCGCTAGAACTTGCGTTTTCTAAATTCAACACATTTCTTGCAAATTCAATCACAGCCATTTGCATTCCTAAACAAATTCCGAAGAAAGGAATATTGTTTTCACGCGCATATTTTACAGCTTTTATTTTTCCTTCAATTCCACGATCTCCAAAACCTGGAGCCACTAAAATTCCGTTTAAACCTTCTAATTTTTTTTCTACTGTTTTAGGTGATAAACTTTCAGAATGTATCCAACGTACTTTTACTTTTGTTTCATGAGATGAACCTGCATGAATAAACGCTTCTGTAATTGATTTATAAGAATCTTGTAATTCAATATATTTTCCAATCAAGCCAATTTCAACTTCGGATGTTGGATTTTTATGTTTCCTTAAAAAATTATTCCAAACTTTTAATTCAGGTTCGCCTTTTGATGAAAGTTTCAATTTATTTAAAACTACTGTATCTAAATTTTGAGCTAACATTAAGTTAGGTACATCATAAATAGTTTCAGCGTCAATAGATTGTATCACATCTTCTTGCTTCACATTACAAAATAACGCTAGTTTTCTTTTGATGTCATCAGAAATTTCGTGCTCAGTTCTACACACTAAAATATCTGGACTCACTCCACTTTGCATCAACATTTTCACGGAATGTTGTGTAGGTTTTGTTTTTAATTCTCCTGCAGCTGCTAAAAAAGGCACTAATGTTAAATGAATAACAATGGCATTTTCTTCGCCTTTTTCCCATAAAAGTTGACGAACAGATTCTATATAAGGTAAAGATTCGATGTCACCAACAGTTCCACCAATTTCTGTAATTACAATATCATAATCGCCAGTTTCTCCTAAAATTTGAATTCTGTGTTTTATTTCATCAGTAATATGAGGAATTACCTGTACCGTTTTTCCTAAAAATTCTCCTTTTCGCTCTTTATCAATTACAGATTGATAAATTCTACCAGTGGTAACATTGTTAGCTTGAGAAGTTGGGATGTTTAAAAAACGCTCATAATGACCCAAATCTAAATCGGTCTCTGCACCATCATCTGTTACATAACATTCTCCATGTTCGTAAGGATTTAGTGTTCCTGGATCTATATTGATGTATGGATCTAATTTTTGAATGGTAACAGAAAAGCCTCTTTCTTGCAATAATTTTGCTAAAGATGCTGCTATAATTCCTTTTCCAAGTGATGAAGTTACGCCTCCTGTTACAAAAACGTATTTAGTATTGTGCATGGTTACTTTAGGTTTGGGCAAAAGTACTAACGTTTATTTTCATCACAAATAAAAAAGTGGAAAAACATTTTAGTTTTTTAATGTTTAGAGGGGTGTTTTTAATTGATTTTTTAAAAAAGAAATCTAAAAGTTCTATAAAACAAGCATTTGTAATAAAGATATCATCAATTTGCAAATACTGTTGTTTACTTTAAAATAAGAGGATAACTATAAAGAAAAATTGTAAAAGTTAGTTTTATCATCTTTCTTATTTTAACTTTGACAAAAAACAATTCTTAAATAATGGAGAAACAATAATGTATAGGCTTGGATATCAATTGATAAAAAAGTATTTTAAACCAATTTTTAAGAAGATTAAAAAATTTTAATTTTTTTTAAAATACTATTTGTCAAAAATAAAAACAGTTGTATATTTGCACACGCTTTTAATGAGGTAATTCTTTTAAAGCAAAACTATAATTATTAAGAAGATTTTTAAAAATACATACAATGCCGAAAAGAACGTACCAACCATCAAAGAGAAAGAGAAGAAACAAACATGGTTTCATGGAAAGAATGGCTTCTGCTAATGGTAGAAAAGTATTAGCTCGTAGAAGAGCAAAAGGAAGAAAGAAAATATCTGTTTCATCTGAAACTAGACATAAAAAATAAAATGATTAACAATTGTTAATTTATTAGGTGTTACTTTTTTTAAGTAACACCTTTTTTTATACCCAGTCATCAACTATTTTTGTAACATAAATAAAAACAACAACTTACAATGCCAAAAAGAAAAGACCTTAAATCAATTTTAATTATCGGATCTGGACCTATTGTTATTGGGCAAGCTTGTGAATTTGATTATTCTGGTTCGCAATCTTTACGTTCTTTAAGAGAAGATGGAATAGAAACAATACTAATCAATTCTAATCCAGCAACTATTATGACAGATCCTTCCATGGCTGATCATATTTATTTGTTGCCATTAACGACTAAATCAATCATTCAAATTCTAAAAGAGCACCCACAAATTGATGCAGTTTTGCCAACAATGGGTGGTCAAACAGCTTTAAATTTATGTATTGAAGCAGATGATAAAGGAATCTGGAAAGATTTTAATGTAAAATTAATTGGTGTAGATATAGATGCCATTAATGTTACTGAAGATAGAGAACAGTTTAGAGAGTTAATGCTAAAAATTGGAGTGCCAATGGCACCTCAAGCAACAGCAACATCTTTCTTAAAAGGAAAAGAAATTGCACAAGAATTTGGTTTTCCTTTAGTAATTCGTTCTTCTTATACGTTAGGTGGAGCAGGAGCTTCCATCGTTTACAAACCAGAAGATTTTGACGAATTGTTAAGTAGAGGTTTAGAAGCATCACCAATTCATGAGGTGATGATTGATAAAGCTATGATGGGTTGGAAAGAATACGAATTAGAATTACTTCGTGATAAAAATGATAACGTTGTTATTATTTGTTCTATCGAAAATATGGATCCAATGGGTATTCATACAGGAGATTCTATTACAGTTGCTCCAGCAATGACATTGTCTGATAAAACCTATCAGAAAATGCGAGATATGGCAATTCACATGATGCGTTCTATTGGAGATTTTGAAGGTGGTTGTAATGTTCAATTTGCAGTTTCACCAGATGAAAAAGAAGATATAATTGCTATTGAAATTAATCCAAGAGTTTCTCGTTCATCAGCTTTAGCTTCAAAAGCAACAGGATATCCTATTGCAAAAGTAGCTACAAAATTAGCAATCGGTTATACATTAGATGAATTAGAAAACGGAATTACAAAATCTACATCCGCTTTATTTGAGCCAACTTTAGATTATGTAATTGTAAAAATACCACGTTGGAATTTTGATAAATTCGAAGGTTCAGATAGAACTTTAGGTTTACAAATGAAGGCTGTTGGAGAAGTAATGGGAATTGGAAGATCTTTTCAAGAAGCATTGCACAAAGCAACACAATCTTTAGAAATTAAAAGAAATGGTTTAGGTGCAGATGGAAAAGGCTATACAAACTACAACCAAATTATAGAAAAATTAACCAACGCTAGTTGGGATCGTGTTTTTGCTATTTATGATGCAATTGCAATGGGCATTCCTTTAAGTCAAATATATGAGATTACAAAAATCGATATGTGGTACTTAAAGCAATATGAAGAGTTGTTTCAATTACAGAAAGAAATTTCCACATTTACAATTGATACGCTTCAAAGAGATTTATTATTAGAGGCAAAGCAAAAAGGTTATGGAGATAGACAAATAGCACATATGTTGGGTTGTTTGGAAAGCGAAGTTTATAATAAAAGAGAAGAGTTAAAAGTACAACGTGTTTTTAAATTAGTTGATACTTGTGCTGCTGAATTCAAAGCAAAAACTCCTTATTATTATTCAACTTTTGAAAATGAAATTGAAACTGCTGATGGAGAAATTACCATCGCAAACGAAAGTATTGTAACTGATAAAAAGAAAATTATTGTTTTAGGTTCTGGGCCAAACAGAATTGGGCAAGGAATTGAGTTCGATTACTGTTGTGTGCATGGAGTTTTAGCAGCTGCAGAATGTGGTTATGAAACCATTATGATTAACTGTAATCCAGAAACGGTTTCTACAGATTTTGATACTGCTGATAAATTATACTTCGAACCAGTTTTTTGGGAACATATTTATGACATCATCAGACATGAAAAACCAGAAGGTGTTATTGTACAATTAGGTGGACAAACTGCTTTAAAATTAGCAGAAAAGTTAACCAAATACGGAATTAAAATTATCGGAACTTCTTTTGAAGCTTTGGATATCGCTGAAGATAGAGGGCGTTTTTCATCAATGTTAAAAGAAAATAACATTCCTTATCCAGAATTCGGAATTGCAGAAACTGCAGATGAAGCTTTACAATTGGCAGACGAATTAGATTTCCCAATTTTAGTAAGACCTTCTTATGTTTTAGGTGGTCAAGGAATGAAAATTGTCATAAACAAAGAAGAATTAGTAGAGCATGTTGTAGATTTATTAGGTAGAATGCCTGGAAATAAATTATTACTAGATCATTATTTAGATGGTGCTATAGAAGCAGAAGCAGATGCAATTTGTGATGCAGATGGAAATGTGTACATCATAGGAATTATGGAACATATAGAGCCTTGTGGAATTCATTCAGGAGATTCTAATGCAACTTTACCAGCCTTTAATTTAGGTGATTTGGTGATGCAACAAATTAAAGACCATACACATACGATTGCAAGAGAATTAAAAACAATTGGCTTGATAAATGTTCAGTTTGCCATAAAAGATGATATTGTATACATCATTGAAGCAAATCCTAGAGCTTCTAGAACAGTGCCTTTTATAGCAAAAGCTTACAAAGAACCTTATGTAAATTATGCAACGAAAGTAATGTTAGGTCATAATAAAGTAACTGATTTTAAATTTAATCCGCAACTAGAAGGCTATGCAATTAAGCAACCAGTTTTCTCTTTTAACAAGTTTCCTAATGTAAATAAGAAACTAGGACCAGAAATGAAATCGACTGGAGAAAGTATTTTGTTTATAGATAGTTTAAAAGATGATCAGTTTTACGACTTATATGCAAGACGTAAAATGTACTTGAATAAATAGAAACTTTATTTTAAAACAATTTTTAAACATCCATTTGTTGAATTTATTTCAACAAATGGATGTTTTTTTATGTAAAATTTCCATTAAAAAAGTATTTTATGATGGATGATTTTTTTATAGAATTTTTAAGTTTTCATACCATAAAAAAAAGCTAACATTGTCAAGTTCAAAAATGCTGAACAAAGTTTTTTTAGTTAAGAAATCTAATTTTTGTTTTTAAAATAACTTAGCAAGATTTTCGTTAAGTTTCTTGTTGAAAAAAAATAAATGAAAAGTTACTAATAGCGTTTTATAAAGTAGAATGTATGAAAATCAATTTTAAAATTATTTTAGTATCACTATGTTTTGCTTCTTGCAAACAAGTTCAAAATTTATCAGATAAATTTACAAAACCTTCAGGAAAACAAGTTATAGAAAGAAATTATAAAGATGATGACGCTTTTTTGGAGAAATACGAAGTTGTTTACGAGCAAGCTAAAAATAATAATTTAGAGTTAGCATTGCCAAATGTTATTTATACAAAATCAGACTCTTTAGATTTGTCAATTTTATCGTATAAAGTATTTTTAGAAAAAGGAGAACTATTAAAAATTGAAACAAATATTAAAACAGATTCGTTGCAATTTGCTGTAGATGTATATTCCTTTTTAAATGATACTTTAATTTCAAAAAGGCCCATAGTTTCTAATGAAGCGAACTTAAATCATCTTAATTTTGAAGTTTTTAAAACGGGTTATTACAAAATTGTGATGTTTCCAGAATCTAATAAAAAAGTCGATTTTAATATTGGAATTTACACAGAACCTGTTTTTTTATTTCCAGTTGCTGGTAAAGGAAATAAAGATATTCAAAGTTATTGGGGAGCAGTTAGAAGTGGAGGAAAAAGAAAACATGAAGGCATCGATATTTTTGCTAAAAGAGGAACACCAGTAATTGCTTCTGTAGATGGTTTTATTGCAACTGCTAAAAATAGTGGTTTGGGTGGAAAACAAATTTGGTTAAAAAGTGGCGTTTTTGGAAAAACGTTGTATTATGCGCATTTAGATAGTATTAAAACAAGGTCAGGTACATACGTAAAAGTTGGTGATACTTTAGGGTTTGTAGGTAATACAGGAAATGCAAAAGGAGCAAGTCCTCATTTACATTTTGGAATTTATAATTCTTCTGGAGCCATAAATCCGTTGGCATTTGTAAAAAAATCTGATTTGCCAAATAGTAAAGAAGAAAAGGTTTTTAAAAACGGAATAACTAAACTGGCTAAAAATGAATTAAGAATTGGTTCAGGTGTCAAGTATAAAAAAATAGAAACGTTTACAGAAAACACGCCAATTACAATTTTAGGAAAAATTGACAACTGGTTTCATGTGCAATATGCAGATCATGTTGAAGGATTTATGCACGAGAGTTTAATTGAAGAAAATATATAATGCTATTCTATTTTTTTAGTTTTTGAATATCAGCTATAAGATGTTTTCCTTCAAAATCAGAGATACTTTTCTTAAACTCATCTGCTGTCTAGCTTAATCTATTATTAAAATTTCCTACAGATATTGGTTCAAAATCCATTTGTTATTAGTTTTTTTTAAAACTAAGAATTACTTCTTCATTTTAAAAATTCTTGAATAAATTTAATTTGATATACACATATGATGTGTAAAATTAGTTTTCCATTTGCTTTATAATCCAATCCATAAGTTCATCTTTATGTATTGCATCCCAAGTTGCTTGGGTACTCTTATTTGATGATGGATTATCTTCAGGTCCTAATACAATCAATTCAGTGTTTTTATTTCCTGCTAGTTCAAATTCAGCCAAAAACCCAACCATATCTGTAGAATTGTTTTCATACAAGGTTATATATATGCTCTAATAGCGTAATTTTTGTACAACTTAATGTTTTCGTTTTTTTCTTTGTTTATATTTTCTCTTTGTTCGAATTACTTTATATCTCACATCGTCATAAAATAGGCTTATTAATAAAATTACGGCTCCAAAAATAAGAGTGTTCAATTTTAAGTCAAGGCTTGAGTAAAGAAACCCACTTACGATTCCTCCAAGAAAGAAGAAACAAATTATATAGATTCGAAGTTTTATTGTGGATTTAATTTTTTCTCTATTTGGATGAGATTCAGGAAAGAAAAGTTGCGATAGTTCAATTCCTAAATCTGTAAACAGTCCTGTTAGATGTGTTGTTCTTACGATTGCATTTGAAATTTTTGTGACAAAAGAGTTTTGAAGTCCCATTGCAAAAAGTAGCAAACAAACAATTAAATCAGGATATTTTATTTCTCCTATATTACTTATAATTGAAATAGATAATAATATCAAACATTCAATAATAGTTGGTAAAACAAAAACATTAAGCTTTTTATTTTCCTTGTATTTTTCGATTAAGAAACTTGATAAAAAAGAACCAAAGAGAAAGGAAAAAATATAAAGAAAATAAACTGTTCCCTTCCAAAATTTTAAATTTGAAACATCACCAATAAAAAGAGCGAAATGACCTGTAACATTGGTTGTTAGTTGTTTAAAAGCCAAAAAACCTGTAATATTAACCATTCCAGCTACAAAGGACAAAATCGTAGCAATTCGAAGATTGTGTTTTAAAGTTCTACTTTTGCCTTGATGTCTAAACATTTTATTTCCATTTAGTTTGGTTTTTAAAATTGCACATAACGTTTATGTATCAACTTTACGATATTGTATTAGTAATAAATTTATTAAGTAAAGCACAAACTTCAAAATTCCTAAGAAATTCTCTAAGGGAGTTACAACTAACCATAAATTTTATATAGAGTTGTACTGCGTTTAATACATTTTTGATGTAAATATACTCTTAATTGTATCTAATTCTTTTTTGTATTTCAAATCTGTTCTTGATGCAAAATATAAGGTGTTCTCCGTTTTTACGTTTCCTTCCCAAACTAAATTTATTTCGTTTCTTATAATTTGTTCTCGACATAAAAAATCTGGAACTAAAGCAAGTCCATTACCATTGTTTAAACATCTTATAATAGAAGTAATATTTGGTAAAATATAGTTAGGTTTAAAAGCAGGTTTCTTATTAAAATTCTCAAACCAAAAACGTCTAAAATGTTCCATTTCATTTGATGAACTATACCAAACATTTTGAAGCAGTTCGTCTTCTAACTTGTTTAAGTTGTTAGATTTTAGGTATTTTTGTATTTTAGTTACATTCGTTTTATTTCCTGCTACTAAAACGATTCTTTCTTTAGAAAACGGAATATACTCAACTAATGATTTTTTTTCATTCTGTTTTTTAGGTGTTATTACTAAATCTAAAATACCATTGTTTAGGTCTTTTATTAAATCTGTATGAGCTCCAAATCTAGCTACTAGGTCAAAGTCTAGTTTTGGAATTTCGGGTTCAATAATAAGTTGAAACATTTCTGAACACATTCCAATGTTTAGAGATGGATTTTTTTCTTGCGTTGTCTTTTTAAAATGCTGTTCTGCTATTTCAAGTTTTTTTAAAGATTCAATAATATATTCGTATAAAAATTTTCCATCCTCTGTAGGAATCATTTTTCTTGAAGTACGTTCAAAAAGTTTTTTGCCAACATAAGCTTCTAAAGCATTTAAGTGTACACTAACTCCAGGTTGAGAAGCATATAAAGCAATAGAAGCTTTAGTTAAAGTTCCGTTTTCATATATTTCTTTAAATGTTCTGTACCATTCTAAATTTACCATAACTATTAAAATATTAATACAAAGGTATGATTTGTATTATTTTTACAATAATAAATATTGCTTTAATTTTGCCTCAAATAAAAGAAGACACAAATGAAAAATATATTTATAATTAATGGAGGTCATCCATTTGCACATTCTGGAGGAAGATTTAACGAAACACTTTTCGCCAATACAATTTCACATTTTGAATCTTTAGAAGGATTTAAAGTGAAGTCTACTCAAGTAGGTGAAAATTATAAGGTAAAAGAAGAAGTTGAAAAATTTAAGTGGGCAGATTTAGTGATTTATCATACGCCTATTTGGTGGTTTCAAATACCTTTTGGATTTAAAAAATATATAGATGAAGTTTTTACGGAAGGTCATCAAAATGGAATTTATGCAAGCGATGGAAGAAGTCGAAAAAATCCAAACATCAATTACGGAACTGGTGGTTTAATGCACGGAAAAAAATATATACTCACTACAAGTTGGAATGCTCCTAAAACTGCATTTACTTTAGAAAATGAATTTTTTAATCAAAAAAGTGTAGATGAAGGTGCAATGTTTGGGTTTCACAGAATGAATGCTTTTACAGGAATGGAAGTATTAGCAACACATCATTTTCACGATATGGAAAAAAATGCAGATGTTCCTTTTGAATTAAATACTTACAGCACTTTTTTAAATAATGTAATGATTAATTTGTAATTATTGGGTTTCGTTTCGGAAATGGCTAATCCTAAAATATGGCTACAGGTTAAAATTGAATTAAGCTGCTAATTTATAAACGATAATTTGTGTTTTAAAATCTAAAAATAATCGGATTTTTCTTTATCTATATATGGACTTTAACTCTTTGTAATAATATATTATTTTGATGATCAATAACTGAGATTATTTAAAATTCTATTTTTTGTTGTGCGTAGCCTTTTATATTACTGGTTCTCTATCTAAATCGCTATAAGGATAGATTCCTTTTTCTTTTAATAAATTAAATAATTCATCACTTCCATGTTGTCTTGCGTAATCCATTTCACTTCTAAAAATTTGCATACAAAGTAATAAATGATGTTCTCGATTACCTATTTTAAATTTTTTTCCATTTGGCTCATATAAATCAAATACCAAACAAGAATTTTGTTCATTTTCCCCATTTGGTATTTCAATAGTTTCTTTTGGGTTAAGAACAGCTATTGACGAATAATTTCCAATTGATGTTAAGAATCCGCACGCTTTTCTTTCAATGAGATTAAATGGTGTTTGATTATCTTCACTTTCATTATAATCGTGTTTAGTAAAAGCAACTAATTCATAAGTTCCAATTCGGTTTTCTTTTGGTCCATTACCATCTGGATCTAATAACTCCATAGTTGCAAATCCTGTTCCTTTTATGTGTTTAGGAAAATAATACATATCGACTGTTCCACCAATGGCAAAAGGGATAATTGCGTGTCCAACAAGATTATGCATTTCTCCAAGAATATTTTTAAGTCCTTCAGATTTTAACTCGTAATCTTTTTCATATTCTTCTTCATTAAATTCTTTTTCAATTGACTTTTCTTTTTTACCAAATAAACGTTTTAAAAATCCCATAGTTTAATTTCAGTTCAGTTTTTAGGTTACATACAACGGTCTTGTGTATGGAAAGTTGCGTGGTTTGAGGAACTAATTTAGTGAATAATTAACTACCAAAAAAGTCCACGAGTACTTTCGTAAGTAGGCTCTAACTAGCAATGAATTATACACATTGTTAGGCACAGTACTTTTTAGCTAAATATTTGATTCATTATAGATTCAGTTTCTTGAATTCGCACATTTTCGAGCTTTTCTTTTGTTTCTAAATCTATTTTTTTCCAACCATAATAGTAATCATAAATCCAGAAATTTTCATTTTCAGAATTTGTCTGAATATAAACAGTTCCCCATTTTTTATTTTCGGCGTAACTACCATAGTTTATAGAAACTCTAAATTTTAGATTTGGTTCAGGATGTTCTTTTTTTTCAGGTAATTGAGTTAATTCAACTCCATCCCAATATTCTTTATAATATGCAATTTGTTCGTCTAATTTTATTTCGTGTCCAGTTAGTTTTCGATAATAGCTTGTTAAAATAATTCCAGACATATCATCAGGATGATAAATTCCAATGCTATTAAAATATTTAGATAAATCAGAACCTTTCCATAGTCGCCAATTATTTCGCATTCCGATTCCAAGTCCGAAATGAGATTCTGAGGTGAAATCGTTTTCAGATTTTTTCTTAATTTCTAATTTCAGAGAGTCAGATAGATTAAAATCAATTTGAGTAAGAGCTTCGTCTAAATTTTTTGGAACATAACTTTCGTTAAGTATTTTTTCAGATTTTAAAGGTGTTGAATTTTTGCAACTAATTAAAGTTGCTATTGCAATAAATAATGTTGTTAGCAGTTTTTCTCGCATTGTGCCTAACTCATTATATAACAACTTTTATTACTCATATCCCTTAAAATTAACGTGATATAGCAATTTTTATGTTACTGTTAGTCTGTAAATATAATTAAATTTTATAGTATTTAAAGTTGATCTACAATTTTCACATCAACCTTATACAAAGTATCAAAAATTTCAAAAATGTTTTCAGCTTCTTTTTTTCTGATAGAAATAATAAACTCGCAAGCCAATTCCATTTTTTGATTTTCGAGTGTAATGTTTTTCTCTTTGATAATTCGCATTACTTTATTCATCATATCGTACTCAAAGTTGAGTTGAAAAAAGATATCAATGGTTTTTTCTACGATGGTTGAGGTTTCCAAAGTAAGTTGAGCAGAAGTTTTGTAGGCGTTTATCAAACCACCAACACCTAATTTTGTGCCACCAAAATAACGTACAGAAACAATTAAAATATTGGTAACATCAAAAGATTGAATTTGCCCATAAATAGGCATTCCAGCAGAATTGTTGGGTTCTCCATCATCATTGGCTCTATATTTTATGTCTTCGATACCAATTTGATACGCATAACAAAAATGACGAGCTGTATGATGTTTTTTCTTTAATTCCTCTAAACAATCTTTTACATCATCTTCATGAAGCACAGGAAAAGCGTAGCCAAAAAACTTACTATTTCTATCTTTAAAAAGCGTTTCTTCTGAGGGTTTTAAAATTGTTTTATAACTATCATTTTCCATTAGGCTAAAGCTACAATTACAATTCCTACAATTGCTAAAGTGACTCCAATTTTATTTTTGATGCTAAATTGTTCTTTAAAAATTAGAATCCCCACCAAAGTAGATAGAATTACAGTCCCAACATTATTTATGGTAAATAATGTAGAACTTTCAAAGCCTTCTGTTTGCAAAGCTTTTATTAAAAAAACAATCGAAAAATAATTCGGAATTCCTAATGCAATTCCTGCAATCACATTTTTAAAACCAAAAGCCTCTCTTTTTTTGAATGCTTGTATTAATAAAATAGAAAGCGAAAAAATGGCTGCAATACCAAACAAACTTCCAGAAAAAATGGAAACGTCACTTTTTGGCACAAACATAACTTCCATATATTTTAAAGTGGTATCAATAGTTCCTGAACCTAAAAAAAGTAAAATAGGGAAGAGCAAACCTGCATTTTTGGTGGCTATTTTATCTTCTTTTACAGAAGCTAAATACACAGCAATTAGAGCAATGATAATTCCAATAACTTTTAAAAATGTAACAGATTCATTGTATAAAAATACTCCAAAAAAAACAGGGATTACTACTGACATTTTTCCTGCAACAGAAGCTGCAGAAACTCCATTTCTTTGAGCTGTCATTGCCATTACAAAAAATATAGCCACAAATAATGCTCCTAAAAAAACAGCACCAAAAAACCAAGGTTGACTTGGTATTTCTGCAAAAGAAAATTCTCTTTCTGCAAATGCAAATCCTAACGAAAAAGCAACAATATAATTGATGAAAATTGCTTTTAAAATATCTACTTTATAAATGCCAAAATATTTGAAAATAACAAATAAACCTGTAGAAATTAAAATGCTAAAAAATAAATAAATCAAAAGAATTCGTTTTTAGTGAATAATTCAGTAACATCATCTTCTTCTGGCATTAAATTCCAAGTTTTAATGCCTAAAGTATTTGCTGAATCTGTGTTTTCTTTTAAATCATCAACAAACAAAGTCTCTTCTGCAATTAAATTATTTTCATTTAAAACAAATTTATAAATCTCTGCATCTGGTTTTCTGAAATTTATTTCGTGCGATAAATAAAACTGCTCAAAAGAGCTTTTAAAATCATTATAAAACTCATCACCCAAAGAATCTTGCACCCATTTAATGTGCAAATCGTTTGTGTTGCTCAATAAAAATAATCGGTATTTTTTACTGTCGGCTAATTTTTTTAAAAAGCCTAAACGTTCTCTTGGAAAATCTAACAAAACAGCATTCCAGGCAACAATTAATTTCTCTTTAGGAATTCTAAATTTCTCATGAAAAAAATTGAGAAATGCATCAGTAGTCATCAAACCTTTTTCATAATTCTGATACACTTGTATCATTTCGTCTGTAATTTTTGAAACTCCTAAAGCAGCCATGGCTTTGTAAGTTCCTTCTTTATCTAAGTTGATAAATATATCTCCAAAATCGAAGATGATGTTTTTAATCATTTGTATATATTTTTAAAATATCGTTTTTTATATTTTTTGTTGCTATAATTTTTGCTGATAAAACAGGTGCTTTAATTCCGTTTTCGAAAGAATTATCTCCTGTAAAAACCATAGCTTCATCCCAAAGATTGGCATCAATAAAAGTTTGTAAAGTTTGTGTGCCACCTTCAATAATAACAGATTGAATACTATGTTTTTGTAAAACAGCACAAATTTGTTCAGGGATTTTTTTATCAAAATTAATTTCTTCAAAAATTATGTTTTTACTTCCAACTTCCAAATTCGGATTTCCAAGGTTACAAATAAAAATGGTTTTTAAGCTTTCATCATATAAATTTGCATTTTTAGGAATTCGTAAATTTTTATCCAATACAATTCTTGTTGGATTATTTCCTGTCCAACTTCTTACATTTAATTTAGGATTATCAGCAATTGCAGTATTTGTGCCTACTAAAATAGCATGTTCTTGCGCTCTTAATTTATGTACTAATTGTTGAGAATAATTATTGGAAATCCAAACTGGCTTTTTTTCATCCTTACTCAATGGAGCAACAAAACCATCTTTAGTTGCTGACCATTTTAAGATAATAAATGGTCGTTTTTTATCTTGAACTGTAAAAAATCGTTTGTGGTGTTTCTTACATTCATCTTCTAAAACACCAACAATTACGTTAATTCCTGCATTTTGTAAACGTTCAATTCCTTTTCCAGCAACCAAGCTATTTGAATCGACAGTACCAATAACTACATTTTTAAATTGATGTTTTACCAACAAATCTGCACAAGGTGGAGTTTTGCCAAAATGTGAGCAAGGCTCTAAAGTAACATAGATTGTAGCTTCCTTTAAAATGGCTTTATTTTTAACCGAATTTACGGCATTTACTTCTGCATGGTTTTTACCATAATCACTGGTAAAACCTTCGCCAATAATTTTATCATCAACAACAATTACAGCACCAACACTTGGGTTGGGTCTTGTTGTACCAAGTCCGTTTTTGGCAATTTGTAAACAGCGTTTTATGTATGTTTCGTGATTGATAATTCGTTAAAATTTTATGTTTATATCCTGAGTTTTATCTACTAAAAAATCTTTTTGAAACCCAAGAAAAGAATACACCAAATCTCCTTGAATTCTAACAGTTACTTTTTTACTTAAAAGCGAATTGATCAAGCCACCTAAAAGTCCGTTTTTATCTGAATTTAAAAGGTTTTTAGTTGGTATATTTGCCAATAATGGAATTGAAAATTCTTTTTTTGCTGGTACATTAAAATCATCAGAAAAAAGCTGAGCAACTTCTGAATCGTTGATTAAAATTTTTAGATTATCAGTAGAAATATTACCACCAACATCATTTGGATTTTCAAAAAAAGCCATGGCTTTAAGTTTTATAGTATCTGCTGCATAGCTCATTACTTCTATGTTGTCAATTTTAACAAAAATAGGTTCTTTATGAACAGTACAACTATATATCAATAAAAATAAACCTATAAAATAGAATGCTTTTTTCATTAAAAATCTTTAAAAAATTAGGTAACTTGCTCTTGCAAAAATACAGTATTAAATGACAAGTGAAGATTTTATCATTAGAGAAATAACAAGCGAAGATAATTCACAAATTGCAAGAGTTATTAGAGATGTAATTGTAGAAATGGGCGCACCAAAAGTTGGTACAGCTTATGCAGATGCAGCAACCGATAAAATGTTTGAAACTTATCAAAAAGAAAAAGCAATTTATTATGTGGTGGAACATCATCATAAAATTGTGGGTGGTGCAGGCATTGCCAAATTGGATAATTTTGATGGAAATACATGCGAATTGCAAAAAATGTACTTTTTACCAACCATTAGAGGTCTAGGTTTGGGAACAAAACTAATTACAAAATGTTTGGAGAAAGCAAAAGATTTTGGTTTCGAAAATTGCTATTTAGAAACGCTACCTTATATGGAAGCTGCAGTAAAATTATATATAAGAAACGGTTTTGTGAATTTAGATAAACCAATGGGAAACACGAGTCATTTTAATTGTGATGTTTGGATGCTTAAAGAAATAAACGAATAATGATTTACTATATTTTAGGATTTTTACACCTTATATTATTTAGTTGGGCATTTTATAATATCCTATATTTTGGTGTAAAACCATCTAAATCTTTAAGTTGGGTTTTAATTACGTTTTTCTTCCCTTTTATTGGCGTTGTTGCATTCATATTATTTGGAATCAACAGAAGAAAAATTAAGTTTTTTGAGTTGAAAGAAACCAAAAAACGAAAAAATTTTATTAAAGATTCTTTAAGTTCTGAAAACAGCTCTAATGTTGAAATATTAGAAACAATCAAACAAAAGAAAATTGCTACTTTAATTTACGAAACGACGCATATTGGTGTAGAAGATAAAAATGATGTTATTCTTTTAAAAAACGGAAAAGAAACTTTTAAGGCATTAAATGAAGCCTTAAAAAACGCCAAAAATTTTATTCATTTACAATATTATATGATTGAAGATGGAGAAATTCTGTCGGAAATTATGGCTATTTTAGAACAGAAAATAAAGGAAAATGTAGAAGTTAGAGTCATTTATGATACGCTTGGTAGTTTTGAATTGAAGAAAAGTACCAAGCGAAAATTAAAAGATATGGGTGTAGAATTGTATCCAGAAACCCCTTTTAAATATGGGAGTTTTATCTTTTCTTTAAATTTTAGAAATCATAGAAAAATTGCCATTATAGATAACGAAATTGGTTTTACAGGAGGTGTAAATATTTCTGATGAATATATTACAGATGATGAGTTTTTGGGCATTTGGCAAGACACACATTTGCAAATAAAAGGATGTGCAGTAAATAGCATTCACAAATCTTTTTTAAAGGATTTTTATTATGCTAGCAATCAGGATTTAACAAAAGATAAAAAATATAGTACTCCTTGTAATTTTGAAGGCGAAACAAAACTTCAAATTGTTTCTGGTGGGCCAGATTACGAACAATCTGTGGTAATGCAGCAATATTTAAGCTTTATAAATTTAGCCGAAAAAAGTATTTGCGTTTTAAATCCTTATTTTATTCCTACATTTTCAATCTTAGAAGCCTTTAAAATAGCAGCTTTGAGTGGTGTAAATGTTACACTTTTATTGCCAAAAAAGAGCGATTCTAAAGTAGCAAATTATAGCATGTATTCTTATTTTGAAGACTTGTTAAAAGCGGGTGTAAACATTTATTTAAGAGATGATTTTTCGCACAGTAAAGTTGTTTTTATAGATGATGAAATTATTTCTGTAGGTTCTACAAATTTCGATTGTAGAAGTTTTGAGCATAATTATGAGTTGAATGCCATTCTTTATGATGAAAAAATAACAAAGGAAGTAAAAAAAGAATTTGATGAGCGTAAAAACAAAGCACATAAAATTGAGTATAAGGAGTTCAGAAAAAGATCTATAAAACAAAAAACTTTCGAGCGTTTATCGCGTTTTTTTAGTCCTTTATTGTAAATAACTATGAGGTTAAATTATCTACTATTTTCTTGTTTTTTATTAGCAGCATTAAGTTGTAAGCAAAAACCAGCATACAATCCTTTTGATAATCAATTTAATATTGATGAATCTTATTTTATAACAGACAAATTAGATACAATTTGGGATACTTGTGGATATTATACTTTAGAGAAAAAAGAAGGTGATTTTAAAATACATTATGGATATTTAGACACTTCCCTTTTAGGGAAAGGTTTTTCCTTAGAAATTGATTCAATTAAACTTTCTATAAATTATTCTTATGAAATGAGAGATTCCATAAATAAACTCTCATTTAACCCCAAAAGGTTAAATGAAGTATTAAAAAGGTTTGATTATGAATTTTATAAGCAAGAAGGTGTTCAAGTTTTTTTAATCAATAAAAAAGAAAATATAATTGATACAGCAGTAATTTATTCGAATACTATAGATGATATAAATTTTAACAGATTTATAAATTTTACAAATAGAAATAAAAAATATAAAGATTGGTAATTAAAGATTTTAAAAATTTCTTCAAAAATTCACTTTCCGAAATTTATCCAACTACAGAAATAGATTCTTTTTTCTTTTTGTTGATGGAAGAATATTTGGATTTACAAAGAATTGATACTGTTTTAAAACCTGATTTTAAGATTGATGAAGAGAATTTATCAATCTTAAAAAATGCGTTAGCAAGATTACAAAAAGAAGAACCTATTCAATATATAATTGGTAAAACCGAGTTTTATGGTTTGCCTTTTTTGGTTGATGAAAACACGTTAATTCCAAGACCAGAAACTGAAGAATTGGTGGAGTGGATTTTGGAAGAAGTTGGAAGTTGGAAGTTTGAAGCTGGAAGTGAGATGTTGGAAGTTGGAAATGACAAATCTTTATCAATTTTAGATATTGGTACAGGTTCAGGTTGTATTCCTATTTCTTTGGCTAAAAATTTATCCGAAGTAAAAATTTCTGCAATTGATGTTTCTGTGGAGGCTTTAAAAATTGCCAAAAAAAATGCAGCACTTCATAAAGTAGCTGTTAATTTTCTTCAAGTTGATATTTTACAAACTGAAAAACTACCTCAAAAGTTCGATATTATCATTTCAAATCCACCTTACGTAAGAGAATTAGAAAAGGTAGAAATTCAGAATAATGTTTTGCAAAACGAGCCACATTTAGCTTTGTTTGTTTCTGATAAAAATCCGCTTATTTTTTATGATAAAATTGCTGATTTAGCAAAAAATAATTTGACCCAAAACGGATTGTTATTTTTTGAAATCAACCAATATTTAGGCAAAGAAACATGTGACTTATTAGAGGATAAAGGCTTTAAAAACATCAGCTTAAAAAAAGATTTATTTGGAAATGACAGGATGATAAAAGCTAGTTTATAACTTCTTTTTCTGCTACAAATATTATCAAGTTTGAACGTCAATAAATTTTCGAATTCTAATTAGTTCTCGATACAATTTCTATGAAAAATCGAAATCACTCGAACTGATATTTTTAATTTTTTTAGAAAATTGCACTCGAACTGAGATTCGTTATTCGTTATAATTTCATCAAACTAGAATCCCAAACTTTTTAACAAATAATCAGGACATCTTGTTGGTTTTTTAGTTTCCATGTTCATAAATGCTAATACCGAATTTCCTGTACAAATTAATTCATCATTTTGATTGGTAATTTTATAATCGAACTCAATTTTAACCATTGGCTTTTTAATTAAAAAAGTTTCGATGGTTAAAACATCATCATAAATTGCAGATTTGATAAATTTGCAGTTTAAAGAAATTACTGGTAACATAATTCCACTATTTTCCATATCTTTGTAAGTAACACCTAATTTTCTTAGCCATTCAGTTCTGCCAAGTTCAAAAAACTGTGCATAGTTTCCATGATAAACTACACCCATTTGATCGGTTTCTGAATAACGGACTCTAGTTTTTGTTGATGATTTTTTCAAATTATATAAACATTAAAATTTAGGGTAGGTTACGTAAAATAAAGTTAATAATCAATAGCAATTTCATTTTTTTATACTGAAATTTATTCACATTTTTGTACTGCTTAAAAGAAAAACACTAAAGGCTATTCTATAGCCAATTATTTTAACCAAAAAATTATCTTATACCTCA